>CANIRU010000062.1 GCA_947470025.1 Chloroflexota bacterium | reverse complement strand
TGCCGCCGACGCCGACGATCACCTGGCGCGCGCCATTCGCAATCGCATGCCGGATTTGCTCGCCGACGCCGGCACTGGAGGCGCGCGTCGGGTCGCGCTGCTCGACCGGCGTGAGCACGAGGCCCGCGGCGCTCGCCGCCTCGATCACCGCGAGGGTGGGAGCGCCGGGGCGTTCGAGGAGCGCGTAGGTCGCCTCGACGGGATCGCCGAGCGGGCCGGTGACCATGTGCCGCACGAGGCGCGAGCCCGTGGCCTGCGCGACGATCGCGACCGTGCCCGGGCCGCCGTCCGCCATCGGCAGCTCGATGACCTCGGCGTCCGCTCCGATGTCACGGAGCGCAGCGCGCACGCCGACGGCGATTGCCGCGGCGGCTTCGACGGGGCCGAGCGTGCCCTTGAACTCCTGCGGACAGACGAGGATGCGGCGCACCGTTCGGGCGCCCTCCGTCAATCGAGGCCCCAGCCCATGAGGCGCAGCCCCGCGCTAATCACCAGCACGGCGACGTAGATCAGCGCGACGAGCCGTGCCTTCCGTCCGGCGAACCGGATCTTCTCGAGGAGCCCTCGCAGGCCCGGCTGCGACTGCGCCTGCGTCGAGGTCAGCGCGTAGTACGCGATGGCGAGCATCGCGATCAGCGAGGCCCAGCGGATCAGCGTTCCCATTTGGCAGCTCCTCGGCAGTCATCCTATCGGGGGTTGACTAGAACAGGCGTTCTCTTGTACATTCGACCTAGCACAGAACGCTTGTTCGCATGGAGGCCAACCATGACGACCGACACTCCCACTGCCGTCTCGGACTCGACCGCCGAGATCGCGGTGCCTCGACGCCGCCGCCAGTGGACCTACGCAGGACCGCGCTGTCCGCAGTGCGCCGGCCCGCTCGTCTTCGGCGAGGGTTGCAGCGTCTGCCCGGTATGTGGTCATTCCTCGTGCGCGATCTAGCAGCCACATCTCATTCGGGGGCGTAACGGACGAATCCGCAGGCTCGCCCACGCTCGTTCATTTACGCGCGTTCGACCCCCCTTGGATCGCTTCGTATACTTCGCCCCTATCGCCGGAAGCGCGGGGGGCGAGCATGGTGGCTGGAACCGGTACTGATCTGCGCGCATTTACGCAGCGCGTCCGACGGCACGTGGTCGAGATGGTCTATGGGGCGCAGTCGGGCCACATCGGTGGGTCCATGTCGTCGACCGAGATCCTCGCGGTGCTGTATGGCCGCATCATGCGCCACGACCCGAAGCGGCCCGACTGGGCCGAGCGCGACCGCTTCGTCATGAGCAAGGGCCACTGCACCCCGGTGCAGTACGCCACCCTCGCCGAGAGCGGCTACTTCCCCGTCGAAGAGCTCTCCACCTTCCGCAAGAAGGGCACGCGCCTTCAGGGCCACTCCGTCCTCGGCAAGCCCGAGGGTGTCGAGAACTCGGCGGGCGCGCTGGGGATGGGTCTCTCGTTCGGCCTCGGCATCCGGCTCGGGATGCGCCTGAGCAATATCGACGCGCACGTCTACGTGCTGATGGGCGACGGCGAGCAGGACGAGGGACAGGTGTGGGAGGCCGCGATGGCCGCTTCGCACCACGGCGTCGACCGCCTCGTCGCGATCATCGACCGCAACGGCATCCAGAACGACGACTTCACCGCCGCGACCATGCGCACCGAGCCGCTGGACGAGAAGTACCGCGCCTTCGGCTGGGAGGTGCGCGCCGGCATCGACGGCCACAACCTCGAGGCCGTCGAGGAAGCCCTCGCGTGGGCGCGTGACGTGCGCGGCAAGCCGGCACTGGTGATCTTCGACACCGTGAAGGGGAAGGGTGTCTCCTTCATGGAGAACAACCCGAACTTCCACGGCGCCGCCCCCAACGCGGAGCAGTTCGCGCGCGCCATGGAGGAATTGGCCTGATGACGACGACCAACCTGCCCGCCGCCGCCACTCGCGAGGCGCTTGGCCCGACCCTCGTGCGCCTGCAGCAGAACGGCGCCGACATCGTGGTCGTCGACGCCGACCTCGGGAAGTCGACGTCCGCGCGCACCTTCCGCGACGCGTTCCCGGAGCGCTTCTTCACCTTCGGCGTCGCCGAGCAGAACATGATCTCGGCCGCCGGCGGCCTCGCAACGCTCGGTCACGTCGTCGTCGCCTCGACGTTCGCGGTCTTCGCCGAGCACGCGTTCGACCAACTCCGCATGTCGGTCGCGCAGCCGAAGCTCAACGTGAAGGTCGTCGCCAGCCACGGCGGCGTCTCCACCGGCGAGGACGGTGCCTCCGCGCAGTCCGTCGAGGACTACGCGCTGTTCTCGTCGCTCGTGAACTTCACGGTGTGCGTCCCGGCCGACGTCGTCGAGGCGGAGGCGATGGTCGCCGCCGCGGTCGCGACCCCCGGCCCGTGGTACATCCGCACCGGCCGCCCGAAGATCCCCGTCATCTACACGGACGGCCCGCGCTTCCAGATCGGCAAGGCTGACATGCTGCGCGATGGCACGGACGTGACGATCGTCGCGTGCGGGCTGCTCGTCGAGCGGTCGCTGCGCGCGGCCGAGGCGCTCCAGGCCAGCGGCATCTCCGCGCGCGTGCTGAACATGGGCACGATCCGCCCGCTCGACGTCGCGGCCCTCGAGGCTGCGGCAAAGGACACCGGCGCGATCGTGGTCGCGGAGGAGCACCTGACGCACTCCGGCCTCGGCGCGATGTGCGCACAGGCGATCGCCGCCACCACGCAGCCCGTGCCGATGGAGTTCGTCGGCGTGCAGAGCCGCTACGGCGAGTCCGCGACCTGGGACGAGGTCCTCGAGATCATGGGCCTCACCGTCGAGGGCGTCGAAGCCGCCGCGCGCAAGGTCGTCGCCCGCAAGCGGTAACGCGCTCGCCCTCGACCGGTTCGAGTACCAACGCAACGCCCCGGCTGATGGCCGGGGCGTTGTTGTGTGTGCGCGTCGGACGGGGCTCTTCCGGGCTACCGCAGTCCGAGGACGTCGAGTAGCTCGCTCAAGCTTGCGATCTCAATGTCGGGGTGGTGCTCGTCGTCGGCAGGCGCGCCCCCTCGGTTGATCCACGCGGACTGCCAGCCTGCCGCGCGCGCGCCCGCGATGTCCTGCGACCGCATGTCGCCGACGTGCAGCGCACTCGGCGCAGCGAAGATGTCGAGGGGCGCCGACAGCGCATGCGCGAAGATCGCGGGGTCGGGCTTCACGAGACCGACCTCCTCCGACACCACCACGCGGTGGAACCACTTTTCGAGGTCGTGCGCATCGATCTTCATGCGCTGATGCGTGGCGTTGCCGTTCGTCAGCAGCACCAGCGGATAGCGACGCTGCACGGTCTCGAGCACCTCCAGCGAATCCTCGAAGAGGCGCATCATCGCGGGCCACGTTGCCTCGTACTCTTCGTACGCGGCGTCTGCCGCGGCGTGGTCGCTGATGGCGTGGCGGTCGAGAAGGATGCGCCAGCCGTCGCGCACGTAGTCCGGGCTCCACTCACCGCGGACCCGCTCCCAGATCTCGATGAGGTATTTCTGGAAGATGCGGTCATGTACGTGCGCGGAGTCGCCCAGATCGAGCAGCGCGGGGTAGCGCTCCGCCAGCCGCGCGAACGGCGCCGCGAATCCATCGCGCCAGGCGGTCCGTGAGTCGATCAGCGTGCCATCGAGGTCAAATGACACGACCTCGACGCGCGCGACGTCGAGGCCACGCGGCTCGTGCGCCGCGTCGGGCGTGCTATCGCGCGTCGTCGTCATCCTCGGGCTCATCGTCGTCGAAGTCCGCAGCCTCGTCCTCGGAGTACGTGCCGAACTCCGTGCCGCGCCACACCGTCACGACAAAGTCCTCGCGGTACTCATCGGCCGTCGACACGAGCCGCGCGTCGATGTCCGCGATCAACTCCTCGACCTCCTCGTCCGCCACGGAGGTGTGCACGACGAGCGTGCCGTACACCTTCGCGCCGGTGAAGTGCAGGTCGACGCGCCCGATCGCGCTCGTGTCGCTCTCGATGCGCCACTGCTCGGACTGCGGTGTGCGCGCGAGGCGCTCGAAGTGGTACGTGGGCACAGTGGCGCTCGCTTCGTTCATCGGACGGGCTGGGTGCAGTCGAGTCGTGGTCTAACGCGTCTGGCCGGTGCCCAGAACGATCCACTTGTACGAGGTCAGTTCCTTCAGGCCCATCGGCCCGCGCGCGTGCATTTTCTGCGTGGAGATGCCGACCTCGACGCCGAGGCCGAACTGCGCGCCGTCGTTGAAGTACGTGGAGGCGTTGACGAACACGGCCGCCGCATCCACGTCGCGCTGGAAGCGCTGCGACGACGCCCACGAGTCCGTGACGATCGCCTCGGAGTGCCCGCTGCCGTGCGCCTCGATGTGCTCGATCGCGCCGTCGAGGTCATCGACCACACGCAGCGAGCAGTCGAGCGACAGCCATTCGCGGTCGTAGTCCTCGGGCTGCACGGCGACGGCCTCGGCGCCGCGGACCAGCGGCAGCGCGCGCTCGTCGGCGTGAACGGTCACGCCCTTCGCGCCCAGCGCCTCGGTCATCATCGGCACGAAGCGATCCGCGACGGATGCGTGCACGAGCAGCGTGTCCATCGCGTTGCAGACGGACGGGCGCACGGTCTTCGCGTTGATCACGATGTTGCGCGCCATGTCGAGGTCGGCGTCCGCATCGACGAAGGTGTGGCACACGCCGATGCCGCCAGCGACGACCGGCATCGTCGCCTCCTGCTGCACGCGGCGGATCAGGTCCGCGCCACCTCGAGGCACCATGAGGTCGACGAGCGCACCCGCGCCGAGCAGCGCGCCGACCTCGGCGCGGTCGGTGGAGTCGATGAACTGGACGAGCCCCTCGGGCAGCCCGGCGGCGGTGCACTCACGCGCGATGATCTCGGCGAACACGGCCGAGGTCGCGTGCGCGTCGGATCCGGAGCGCAGCACGACGGCGTTGCTCGACTTAATACAAACCGCCGCGATGTCCACGGTGACGTTGGGACGCGACTCGTAGATCGTCGCGATCACGCCGAGGGGTACGCGGATGCGACCGATCTGGAGACCGTTCGGGCGGGTCACCATCTCCTCGGTCACGCCGATGGGGTCGGGCAGCGCGGCGACGGCGCGCGTGTCGTTCGCGATCGCCTTGAGGCGGGCCTCGGTCAGCTCCATGCGGTCGATGAACGCCGCCATGATGCCGTTCGCGCGACCGCGCTCCACCTCCGGCCCGTTGACCGCGAGGATGCGCGGCGTCTCCGCCTCGATCGCGTCGGCGATGCGGCGCAGCGCGTCGTTCTTCTGCGTCGTGCTCACCGAGGACATCCGGCGGCTGGCCGCGCGGGCGAGCTTCGCCTTGCGCGTCGCCTCGGACTCGGCGGTGTCGGTGGGGCGGGAGACGGTGGTGGTCATCGAAGGAGCCTCCGCATCCGGATCGCACCCTCGCGGTGCATTCCGGGACATTGAGGTTACACGAGGACGAGATTGTTGCGGTGGATGACCTCCGCGCCGAACTCGTAGCCGAGGATCTCGGCGATCTGGTCCGACTTCTTGCCGAGGATCTGCGCGACCTCCGTGCTGGAGTAGTTCGCCATGCCGCTGGCCAGGTGGCGGCCCGCCGCTGTCACCACGTGGACCACGTCGCCTCGGACGAAGGTGCCGTCGCAGGAGGTCACGCCCGCCGGCAGGAGCGAGGAGCCCCCGCGCAGCAGCGCCCCCGCCGCGCCGTCGTCCACGACGACCGTGCCGCGCGCCTGCAGCCCGGACAGCAGGTACCGGCGACGGCTCTCGAGGCGGTCGCCGACCGGCAGGAAGTGCGTGCCGACCGGCTCGCCGGCTACCGCGCGCAGCACCACATCGCGCGCGCCGCCCTGCGCGATCACCACGTGCGCGCCGCCCTGCGTCGCGATGCGCGCGGCCTGCACCTTCGTCAGCATCCCGCCGGTGCCTCGAGCGCCGGCGCTGCCGCTGGCGGCGGCGAGGATCGTGTCGTCGATCGTCGCGACCTCCTCGATCAGGCGCGCCGCCGGGTCGCGGTGCGGGTCGGCGGTGTAGAGGCCGGCGATGTCCGAGAGGATGAGCAGCAGGTCGGCATCCACGAGGTTCGCGACCTGCGCCGAGAGGTTGTCGTTGTCGCCGATCACCGTCAGCTCGCGCAGCTCCTCGACGGAGACGACATCGTTCTCGTTCACGACCGGCACGACGCCCAGCTCGACCAGCTCGAGCAGCGTGTTGCGCGTGTTGAGGTAGCCGAGGCGGTCCGCCAGGTCGCGGCGCGTGAGCAGCGCCTGCGCGATCGGCACGTCCTGCTGCTCGAACATCTGATCCCACAGCGCCATCAGCCGCGACTGGCCGATGGCGGCGAGCGCCTGCCTCGACTGGCCGTCGCGCGCAGCGAGCGCGTGGGCCTCGTGGTGCGCGCGCACACGATGGCGCCCGGCGGCGACGGCGCCCGAGGTGACGATGATCGCCTGCACGCCCTTCGCCACGAGCGCCGCGATCTGCTCCGCGATGGCGGCGAGGGCGACCGTGTCGATCTGATCGGTGCCCGCGGTGAGCACGTTCGAGCCGATCTTCACCACCACGCGGCGGTATACGGTCTGCTGCGGCTGGAGGCGCTGTCCGCTTCCGGGTCCAGTCATGGCGCGCTCCCCCCTCGGGAGCATTGGAGCGAAGGCGGCTACGATGGATGCACGGGGGCTGGCCGAGGAGGCCGACACTGGCGCAGCCAGTCGAGATCGCACGCCTCTCTGTGGCCCACTGGCGAGTCCCGCTGCTGGTGCTCGGCCGTTCCGTGACCAACTTCATCGAGGACAACGGCAACCAGATGGCCGCCGCCGTCTCGTACTACGCCCTGTTCTCGCTCTTCCCGCTCACCCTGCTGGCCGTCTCGATCTTCGGCGTGCTGCTGCGCGACCCGGGGATCCAGGACCAGGTGCTGCTCGGCATCATCGCGTTCCTGCCGATCCAGGATCAGAGTATCGCCAACTCGCTCCGCAACGTCGCGGACCTCGGCCCCACGCTCACCGTCGTCTCGGTGCTCGGCTCGCTCTGGTCGGCCGGCGCGCTCTCGGCGGCGCTCCGCTCCTCCCTGAACGTGGTGTTCGAGGTGCAGACCGGCCGGCCGTGGCTCCACGCGAAGGCGATCGACTACATGCTGCTGCCGGTGATCGGCCTGCCGCTGGTCGGTGGCATCGTCCTGACCACGGCGTGGCGCCTGGCGCAGGCCGAGTTCGGCCGCACGCTGGGGTTCATCGACGGCCCGATCTCGTTCTCGTTTGTCTGGAGCGCCGGCGCGCTCGCGATCCCGTTCGTGCTGTCGTTCCTCGCGTTCATGTTCACGTACTGGCTGCTCCCCAACACCCACCCGAGGTTCCGCTTCCTCTGGCCCGGCGCGCTCTTCGCCGCCCTCGGCTTCGAGGCGCTGAAGGTGGGCTTCGCCGCCTACCTGGAGCACTTCGCCTCGTTCAACGTGATCTACGGCTCGGTCGGTTCGGTGATCGTGCTGCTGTTCTGGGTCTACCTGACGGCGAACATCGTGATCTTCGGTGGCGAGATCGCCGCCGAGGTTCCCCACGTCCTCCACGGCGAAGCCCGCCACGGCACCCAGAGCGAGGGCAACTGGAAGCGCTCGCTGCTCGCGATGCTGCGCGGCCTCGTCATGGCAGGCGAAGAGGATACGGTCGACCCCACCCGCCGCAAGCTCCCCCCGCACATCGGCGGGGGGAAGTAGCGCAACGCGGGTGCAGGCTCAGGCCGGGTCATCGTCCGAGGCGCACCTCGCACCCGGACGTTCGCAGGCGGGGATCGCGCCCCAGCGGCTGAAGCGACCTCGGTGGCGGGCGAACCAGCGGTAGCCCGCATCCTCGAGGTGGCGCAGGCCGGGGATCGCGTACGCGCGCGCGATGATGGCCCACGGCCCGTCGAGCTCACGCAGCGTCCGGTTGATTGCGGCCGCGCCGCCATACGCGCGCCCCGCGCGGTCGAGGACCCACGCCTCCCGGTCGACCTCGGCGCGGGTCAAGCCGCAGGCGTGCAGGAGGCCCGGTGTCTGGTTCGGCAGCACCTGGGCGCGCTGCGCGCGATCATGCCGCTGCACCCACTCCGCGAACCGCGTGCAGATGCCGCAGTGACCATCGAAGATCAGCAGCAGTCGCTCATCGTCGCGTTGCCATCGGGCGGTGTCGTCACCTAGATTGCCGACCATCGGCTCTCCTGCGGAGCGGATCCGGCGCCCCCGCCGGACCATGTGCGAGTTCGCCTGTGCACGCCAACTATCGCGTGTCCTGGCAAGGCTGTGTTCGGGCGGCGGGGTACCTCGATGGCTGCAGACGACGAAGCACGAGCGAGCGAGGCCCCGTCCGGCGACGACGAGGGACGGCGGCTCTCGCTGCTCCGCGTCGCCCTCGCGGTCGCTTCGGCGGTGACGCTGCTGTACACCGAGCCGCTGTGGCGGTTCCACGACCTGCCGCCGCAGTTCCCGCCCTTCGCCCTCGCGCCGCCCGCCTGGCTCGACCTGCCGATGTTCTTCGTCGCCATCGCGGCGCTCGGGATGCTGATCGTCGGCGGGCGAGCGGTGCCCGCGGCGGCGTTCACGTTCGTCGGCGCGATGTTGCTGCTGCTCCTCGGTGATCAGCACCGTTGGCACTCCGAGATCCAGATGTTCGTCCTCTTCGCCGCGGGCGTAGGAGTCGTTTCGCTGATCCCAGCACATCGAGGCATCGTGCTGGCGCTGCTCCGGCTCTACGTGGTCTCGACCTACGCCTACTCGGGTCTCCAGAAGCTCAACCCGAGCTTCGTCCACGAGGTCGCGCCGTGGCTGACGCAGCCGGCACTCAGCTGGGGTGGACTGACGCCCCAAACGCTCGGCGACCCCGCCTGGATCGCGATCGGCGTGTCGATGGCCCTCCTCGAAGCGTCGCTCGCGATCCTGCTGACACTGCCTCGCACGAGGACGGCGGGCGTGATCCTCGCCGTGGCGATGCACGCATTCGTGCTGCTGATGATCGGCCCGCTCGGCCGCCACTGGAACGAGGTGGTCTGGCCGTGGAACGCGTTCATGATCGTCGCCGTGCCGGTGTTGTTCTGGCGCACGCCCGGCCACTGGCTCGTCCCGTTGCGGGCGCGGCCGCTGGCGATCGCGGCTGCGGTCGCAATCGCTCTCTTCCCCACCGGATACGCGCTCGGGCTCATCGATGCGTACCCGGCGCACAACCTGTACTCCGGCTACCCCGGCGTGGCGACCACCTGTGTCCCGCGCGACGCGCCGATCGCTGACGAGGCGTGGCGCAGCCACATTCCGTCGCGGATGCGCACCATCGACGGTCGCCCGTGGGTCTGCGTCGACGAACTCGGCTGGTACCTCGAGGCGGTGCGCATCCCGCCGTACCTCGCGCCACGCGTGCAGGCGGGGCTCGCCGTGGCGCTCTGCGACGACGTGCACCCGCCCGACGTCGCGCTCCTCGAGTCCCCGCGCGCGCCGCTCCTGCGGTTCGCCCGCACTGCTCCCCGCCCGCCCGACATCTATCGCGGCTGCGATGCGATCCGTGCGCACGCGAACGCCGGCTGGCTCCGCGGCTCGCCTCGCTAGCGACGTCATGCCCGGATGCACGAAGAAGCCCGCCATCGGCGGGCTTCTTGTCGGCACGATCGTCGAGGTGGCCCGGCTACGCCTTCCGCAGCGTGAACACCGCCTCCACACCGTCGATGTCCGCGTCAGCGCGGGCGTCGCCCTCGGGTGCATCGGAAGCCTCGAGGGTGAGCGCGAGCACCTCCTCGGCGATCATCGCGCCGTGAGACTGCATGACCGAGCGCACGGGCTCGCCTGCGCGGTAGGCGACGTGGATGCGGTCGGAGACGTCGAGGCCGGCGTCCCGGCGCAGATCCTGCAGGCGGCGGATCACCTCGCGAGCCACCCCCTCGGCAAGCAGCTCGGGGGTGAGCGTCGTGTCGACAAGCGCTGCGTAGCCGGACTCCTCCTGCGCGGCCCAGCCGTCCGAGGCTTCGACGGCGACGAGAATGTCCGTCGGCGCGAGCGTGAAGCCGCCTATCTCGATCGGGTTGCCCGCGCGCATCGCGGCAACGATCGCGGCGGGGTCGGCGGCCTGCAGCGCGCCGCGCACCTTGCCGACGTCCGCGCCGAACTTCGGCCCGAGGACGGGGAGGTTCGGCCGCAGCGAGTAAGACAGGCGGTCGCCGGGGTCGGTGACCGCGACGACCGCCTTCACGTTCAGCTCCTCGGCGATCTGGGACGCGAGGCGTTCGAGGGCACGCCGTTCCGCGTCGTTGCGCGGGACGAGGACGGCGGTCGCCAGCGGCTGGCGCACCTTCGTCTGCGCCTTCGCGCGGGCGCCACGGCCCAGCGACACCATGCGCTGCACCAGCGCGATGTCGTCCGACAGCCCTTCATCGATCGCGGCGGTGTCCACCTCGGGCCAGTCGGCGAGGTGCACCGAGTCGACCGCCCCATCGACACGACCGACGACGAGGTTCTGGTACATCGTCTCGGCGATGAACGGCGTGAACGGCGCGAGCAGCGTCGCGACCGTCGACAGGCACTCGTACAGCGTCGCGAACGCGGCCTGCGAGTCGGCGCCCTCGCCGCTCCTCCAGAAGCGTCGCCGGCTGCGGCGCACGTACCAGTTCGACAGCTGATCGACGAACGCCTCGATCGGGCGGGCCGCCTCGGCGGGCTCGTACGCCTCGAGGGCCTCGGTCACGCGCTGCACGGTCTGGTGCAGCTCGCTGCGGATCCAGCGGTCGAGCTCGGTGCGCGCGGCATCCTCGACGCCCGCGCGCGGGTCGAAGTCCGCCGTGTTCGCGTACGTGACGAAGAACGAGTACGTGTTCCACAGCGTCGAGAGGAAGCGCCTCGACGTCTCGGCGACGAGGTCTTGCGAGAACCGTCGAGGGTTGCCCGGCGGCGACGCGGTGTACATGTACCAACGGATCGCGTCCGCGCCGTGCTGGTTCAGCACCGCCCACGGGTCGACCACGTTCCCCTTCGACTTGGACATCTTCTGTCCCTCGCCGTCGAGGATGTGGCCGAGCGAGATCACGTTCTTGTAGGCGATGCCTGCCTCGACGTCCTCGGTGCTGTTCAGCAGCGTGGCGAGGGCGTGCAGCGTGTAGAACCAGCCGCGCGTCTGGTCCACGGCCTCGCAGATGAAGTCCGCGGGGAAGCGCGACTCGAACACGTCCTCGTTCTCGAACGGATAGTGCCACTGCGCGTAGGGCATCGCACCGGAGTCGAACCACGCGTCGGCGACCTCGGGCGTGCGGCGCATGGTGCCGTTGCAGTTCGGGCAGCCGATCTCAACGCGGTCGATGTACGGGCGGTGCGGGTCGATGCTCCCGTCCGTCGCGCGGACCGCGCTCCCCGTGTCGCCGAGGGCACGGCCGAGCAGATCCTCGTACGAGCCGATGCACTCGATGTGGTCGCACAGCTCGCACACCCACAGCGGCAGCGGCGTGCCCCAGTACCGCTCGCGCGACACAGCCCAGTCGATGTTGCCCTCGAGCCACTCGCCGAAGCGGCCCTCCTGGATGTGGTCGGGCACCCAGTGGATGCGCCGGTTGTTCTGCACCATCTTCCGGGCGACAGCGGTCGTGCGGATGTACCACGACGGCTTCGCGTAGTAGAGGACCGGCGTGTCGCAGCGCCAGCAGAATGGGTACGTGTGGCGGATGCGCTCCGACTTGAACAGGAGGCCCCGCTCGCGCAGGTCCTGCGTGATCGGCTCGTCGGCCACCTTCGCGAACAGCCCATCGCCCGGCCCGCCGATGAGCGTGCCGTCCAGGCGCACCGGCTGGAGGAACATCAGCCCCTCCGCGCGCCCCATGCCGTAGTCGTCCTCACCGAACGCCGGCGCGACGTGCAGGATCCCCGTGCCCTCGTTCGTCGTGACGTGGTCCGAGGGGATGACGTGGCGCTTCGGCAGATCGTCGAAGGACTTCGGCCGCTGCGTACGCCCCTCGACGAACATGAGCGGGTCGACGCCGACCCACGCGACCGACTCGTACAGGGGCTCGTAGCGCAGCCCGACGAGCGCCGTCCCCGGCACGGTCGCGACGACCGTTGCCTCCGCGCCCGCAGTCGCCTCGACGAGCGCCTCCGCGACGACGATGCGCTCGACACCGTTGTGCGCGTCCTCGCGCTGCACGAGGGCGTACGTCGCGTCCGGATTCACGGCGAGCGCGACGTTGCCGGACAGCGTCCACGGCGTCGTCGTCCATGCGAGCAGGCTGGTCGGGACATCGTCCCCAAGGCGGAGGGCAGCCGAAGCCGTTGCGTCCGAGGGAATACGGAAGCGCAGGGTCACGCCGGGATCGGGGGTGTCGTCCTTGTACCCCTGCGCGATCTCGTGCGACGACAGCGAGGTCTGGCACCTCGGGCAGTGCGGGGTGACGCGGAAGTCGCGGAAGACGAGCTTGTTCTCCCAGAGGCGCTTGAAGATCCACCAGCACGACTCGACGTAGTCGGGCGAGTACGTGACGTACGCGTCCTCCATGTCCACCCAGAAGCCGATGCGGTCCGTCATGCGCTCCCACTCGGAGACGTACTTGAAGACGGACTCGCGGCACTGGCGGTTGAACTCCTCGACGCCGTACGCCTCGATCTGCTGCTTGGACGACAGGCCGAGGGCGCGCTCCACCTCGAGCTCCACGGGGAGCCCGTGCGTGTCCCACCCGCCCTT
>CANIRU010000061.1 GCA_947470025.1 Chloroflexota bacterium | reverse complement strand
GGAGCGCTCCGCGATGAGCCGCGTGCGCGTCGAGTATTCATGGGAGGCGTTCGAGGCGCGACGGCGCGCGATCAACGACGTCATCGAGGCAGACACGCCGCGCTCCATGGCGCGGCGCGATCCGGCTGCACCGGTTCCCCTGTCGGTGCTCGACGACGTTCCATACGTCGAACTGCACATGCACTCGAACTACTCACTCCTCGAAGGCGCGTCGAGCATCGACGAGCTGCTGCTGACCGCCGCGAAGCAAGGGCACCGCGCGCTCGCGCTGACCGACCACGAAGGCATGTACGGGGCGATGGAATTCGCACGCTCCGCGAAGGAAGGGGTGATCTACAGGGAGGACGATCAGGACGTCGAGGTCCGGTTCCGTCCGATCACCGGTCTTGAACTGACCGTGCAAGAGCCCAGCGGCACGAGGCACCACGTCACGCTGCTCGCTGAGACACGCGAGGGCTATTCGCACCTCTGTCGACTCTCAAGCATTGCCTTCGGTTTGCTTGAGGAAGAACAGGAGGATCGCGAGACCCGACGCCTCGATCCGGTCGTGCCGGTCCATGTCCTTGCAGCGCACGCAGGCGGGCTGATCCTGCTGACCGGGTGCCGAGAGGGCCTCGTGCCTCGATTGGTGGAAGACAACCGCCTCGCCGACGCCGAGCGGGCGTTGCGACGCTGGGTGGAGCGGTTCGGTATTACCAATGTCTTTGTCGAGTTGCAGGACAACCTCGTTTATGGCGATGGGCCGCGGAACCGCGCGCTCGTGGATATTGCTGAGCGCGTCGGCGTCGAGGTGGTCGGCACGGGCGATGTCCACTACCACGAGCCCGATCGACACCGCCTCCAGGACGTCCTCGTCGCGATCAAGCACCGGAAGACCCTCGACGAATCTCATCAGGAGCGGCGTCCGAATGCGGAGTTCTACTTGCGCTCGCCGGAGGAGCAGGCGCGTCGCTTCGCGGTGTACCACCCGGAGGCGGGGGCGAACTCCGTACGCATCGCGCGGCGCTGCACCTTCGACCTGACCGAGGACCTCGGCTACTCGCTCCCGGGGACAGAGACGAGGGACGGCCGTTCGCTCATCGAGGAGTTGCGGTTTCTCTGCACGGACCGACTCGACCGCAAATACGCCATGCATCCTCGCCGGCCAGAGGCCATCAAACGCCTCGACCGAGAGCTGGAGCTGATTGAGATGAACGGCCTCGCCGGCTTCTTCCTCGTCTACCACGAGGTCATGAAGCTCGCGACCGAAGTGGCCGCCGAGGTGCGCGGGCCCAGCCGCGCACGCAGCGTCACTGAACTACCGCCGGGACGTGGTCGTGGCTCATCGGTCGCATCGATTGTCTGCTACCTGATCGGGCTATCGCACATCGACCCGATCCTCAACAACCTCACCGTCGACCGCTTCCTCAACGAGAACATGCTGTCGCTGCCCGACATCGACATTGACTTCCCACGCGACATTCGCGAGGTGCTGATCGAGCGCGTGTATCAGAAGTGGGGGAAGGAACACGCGGCGCTCGTCGCGATCTTCCCGACGTATCGCATCCGCAGTGCCGTGCGCGACATCGGCAAGGCCCTCGGCCTGCCGGAGACCGAGGTCGACCGCATCGCGAAGCACGCCAAGCCCTATGACCGTGCGACCGAGATGCGCGAGGAGGTCGAGCGTCTCCGAGGCACTGGGGGTGGCGTTGCCGACGCATCCTCGGCGTATGTCAGCGATGAGGATCGCGCGTGGGACACGCTGAGCGACATGGCACACCAGCTCGCCGGGTTCCCTCGACACCTCTCGCAGCATGTCGGCGGGATGGTGATCTCGTCCGAGCCGCTGATCGATTGCGTACCGTGCCAGCCCGCGCGCTGGCCCAACCGCTACCTGGCGCACTGGGACAAGGACAGCATCGACGACGCACGCATGGTGAAGATCGACTTCCTCGGTCTTGGCATGCTCTCGGTCGTCGAGGAGTGCGTGGACCTGATCGATCGATACAGCGACAAGACGATCGACCTGTCACGCATCAACATGCAGGACAAGATCATCTACGACGAGATCTGCAACGGCGACACCGTTGGTGTCTTCCAGATCGAGTCACGCGCGCAGATCGCGATGCTGCCGCGCACGCAGCCGCGCAGCCTCGACGACCTCACCGTGCAAGTGTCGATCGTGCGCCCCGGCCCGATTGTCGGCGGGGCGGTGAACCCCTACGTGCGCCGCCGTGAGGCACGCCGCAAGGACCCGGACTACCCGATTCCGATGCCCGAATGCGTCCGCGACGTCCTCGACGAGACGCTGGGCGTCGTGCTGTTCCAGGACCAGGTGATCGCCGTCGCGAAGCAGATGGGCGGATTCAGCGTCGCCGAGGCAGAGACGTTCCGCCGCGCGATGAGCCGCAAGCGGTCGAAGCCGATCATGGAGCGGTATCGCCAGCAGTTCATGGACGGAGCGGCGGAACGTGAAGTCGCAGAGGCCGACGCGACGACGATGTTCGAGAACCTCCTCGGCTTCGCGGAGTTCGGCTTTCCGAAGTCGCACGGCGCGGCCTTCGGTCTGCTCGCCTACCAGTCCACCTGGCTCAAGCACTACTTCCCTCCGGAATACCTCTGCGCGCTCCTCAATGAGCAGCCCATGGGCTTCTACCCACCGCATGTCCTGACGAAGGACGCGCAGCGTCATGGCGTGGAGCCTCGACGTCCGGACATCAACCTCAGCGACGCGCGGTGCACCGTGGAGGCGGTCGCGCCGGATGGCGCGGTGCGCATCGGGCTGGGTTACGTGAAGGCCGTTGGCGAAGCAGGCGCCATGCGAATCGAGGAGGAACGCAAGCGCGGTGGCGCCTATCGCTCGCTGTTCGACTTCATGCAGCGCACCGGATTGTCATCCGAGGCGACCACGAACCTGATCCGCATCGGCGCGTTTGATGATCTGGGCCTCAACCGCCGCGAACTGATCTGGCAACTCGGGCTCTTCGCCGGGGGCTTCGAGCAAAGCTCGCTGCGCCGGCCGAAGGACCGCCAGCTGCGACTTGAACTGCCCACCATCCAGGACGAAGTGCGGATCGGCGATTTCAACGACTACCAGCGCATGGCAAGCGACTACGAGGTGCTCCGCCTTTCGCCCACCAGCCATCCGATGCAGTTCCTGCGCCCGGCCCTCGGTGAGCGCGTTGTCTCCAGCCTCCACCTCCGCGCGATGCCTGCGGGGACGCAGGTCGACCTCGCGGGCCTCGTGGTGTGCCGTCAGCAGCCGCTCACGGCGAAAGGCATCATCTTCCTGCTGCTGGAGGACGAGTTCGGCATGGTCAACGTCCTCGTCAGCCGACATCTCGTGGAGGCGCATCGCGATATCGTCCGCACCGCCCCGTTCATGCGCGTGCGCGGCCTCCTCGAGCAGCGCGCCGGCGAGCAGCGCACCCTCATCGCCGACGCCATCGAGGAGTTCCTCCCTGCCGAGGTGCTCTCGATGCCAACAGGGAAGAGCTGGGGGTAAACGGCATCGAATCGCACCAGCAGGTACTACCGCGACGATGGTTGGAGATCGTGCAGTTGGTTTACATCACCGGCCGCTCAGGTACGTCGAGTCGACCTGTCTGTACTCAGTTGTCGAGGGCTGAGACGGCCGCCTTGATGCGCTGGCGCAGACGTTCGACCTCGTCGGTAGCCTCGATCCGGCGGCCGTTCTCTCGGAGGACGTGGAACGCGTCAACCACCTCGGTGCCGAACGTGTCGACCTTCGCGAGGAGGATATTAATGTGCTGCTCGTGAAGCGCGCTGGTGATCGCGTAGAGCAGTCCGGTGCGATCCGACGCCATCACCTCGATCACCGAATACGGATCTGCATTGGGATTTTCGACGCGGACCACCACCTCGTGGGACGGCGCGCGGGCGATAACTTCATTCGCATCGCGCGCCGCGCGAATCCCCGCCTTGATGTCCAACTGCTCGACGACAGCGAGCCCGATATCCCGCTGAAGATGTGTCCAGCGGTCCTCGTTGATGTCCCCGCCCAGAGCATCCCGTACATGCAGGACCTCGATCGCAATGCCGTCGCTGCGTGTGTAGGCGTTGCAGCCCAACACGTTGATGCTATTCGCCGCGATCGCCCCCGCCACCATCGACAGGACACCGGGGCGATCCGAAGTCACCACGGTGAGCCGCTCCATCCCCGGAAGTCGATCGTGACGGGTCGCGGTCGCACCCGCCGCCTCATCGATGAGGGCGAGGTGGTTACCGATCGTGTCGGGCCGGATCGCCAGCAAGTAGCCCGGCGTGAGCGCATCCAGGTGATGCGTGACCTGGTCGCGATCGAATCGCTCCGCCAGTGCCGCGATGACCGCCTCGCGACGAGCCAGAGGCGATGCGCCTGACGCGGGATCGTCGGCGCCCAGATGCGCCAGCACGCGCACGTAGAGGGTGCGCATGAGCGCAGCCTTCCACAGGTCCCAGGTCCCGGGGCCGGTGGCTCGGGCGTCCGCGATGCTGACCAGGTACAGCAGATGCAAGGTCCGCAGATCGCCCACCTGCCCGGCGACCTCCGCAATCACGTGAGGCTCGGAGATGTCGCGTCGTAGTGCCGTGGTGGTGAGCAGCTGGTTCAGCGCGGTGATCTTCGCGAGTCGCTGCGAGGCATCGCTGTCAAAGCCCAGCCGCGAGGCGAACCGTGCGGCGATCGCCGGCCCCGCGCCGATGTCATCCAGCGCGACCTGACCGATGTCGTGCAGCAGCGCCGCGACGAGCGCCTCGTCGTCACTGGCGAGCTCCTGCGCTACCAGCGGCGTCCCCATTCCATCCGCATCGACGAGCAGCGATCGACGCATCTCGGCGATCGTCCGGACGGTATGCGTGTCGACCGGGTGCTGATGAAGCACCGCCGCATGCGGCTTGCCACGGAGGATGTCCCATTCGGGAAGCAGGCGGTCGAGCCACTCCTCGCGCGGCATCGGGTCGAGGGCGCGCGGCTCGACTGCCTGCAATGTCAGGTCAACACGCTGCCGGTCGGTAATCCTTGTCGGATCGTGTGAGACCGGGGGCGGCGGCAGCAGCTTCCGCGCCCAGCGCACGAGGCGCGACTCGGTGGTCACATCGAAGGAGCGAGCGGCAGCCTCATCGATCCGACGCATCGCGAGGAGCAACTGGCGCGTGAGGCCGGCGGGCTCTTCGGCCAGCAACCCCGCAATCACCGGCGTCAGGTCCAGGCGCCAGCGGTCGGCGTGCTCGTCTGAGATCGCGTGCAACGCGGCGCGTACGCGTACCAGCAGTTCGCCATCCTCGATCAGTTCTTTGCTCGCGACGGCGGACGAGTCGGCATGCTCACCAATGATTTCACCGAGGCGCGCCGTTGCCCGCAATGCGTGCAGTGCATTGAGTCCACCGCGGCTTCGGAGCAGGTTCGGTTCCTGCAACTGCCACCGTTCGACCTCGTTGCGTGCGCGGTGACGTCGGACCAACTCGCGTCGAAGCGCCGCTCGAGCGCGCTGGAGCAGCCGCCGCCGCGCCGCGAGGAAGTGGTGAAAGACCTGCTCGTCGCCAGCGATCAGGTGCGCGTCGAGGTAGTTGAGGAGCGTCTCGATCTCGTTCTCCTCGTGCTGGAGTTGATCGACCGTCCTCGCGGACACATGGACTGGAATGCCAGCCGCGCGCAACGACTCCGGGAACGCGGGCGGTGCCACGGCACTCTCGGTGAGCACCAGGATGTCGAGTCCGGAATGTCGAAACAGTTCCTCGCGTCCGTACCCTCCAACCGCGATCAGTGCGGTGCGCTCGGGCAGCGGAGCAGCGAGCGAGCGGATTGCCGCATCCATTACCTGGCTGAGATCACGACATCCCGCGGTGCCGCGTGCCGCCATCGCACGGGCGGCTTCCATCGAGCGGGCGTTCGTCAGCGAGGCGCGTATCGACGTATCCATCGTCGAAACCTATTCCGCACAGAACCGGGTCGCAACTCGTGCTGCGGCGCCACAACGTGGCGGATCGTCTCCGGCATTTTTCAACGATATTTCAGATCTCAATGCGAAATATTTCAGAAAACGCCCGTCCATCTAGAAGAAACCGCACACCAATACATTCGCGTGCATCGCAACGGGAACGTGACGGGATCGACGCTCGATGGAGCCGAGATCGGCATCGCGCCTCCCAATGCAATGGCCCGCAGCCTGCCACCGGCAGATGGGCATGCAAATCCTGGGGAGGATGATGGACGCGCACACTCAATCCACCCGCGGAGAGCCGCACGCTCCCCCCGGCATCACGATTCAGTGCTCGGCGTGCAATGCCGACACGGTCGCTGACGCTCGGTTCTGTAGCTCGTGCGGCGTTGCCCTAGCCGTGATCGAGGACGCGACACTCGCCGCGCGACCGATCGCGGTGCTGGAAGCGCTGCAGCGCCGTGTCACAGCGGGCGAACTGCACGAGTCGATCCCGGAGATGGAACAGCTGATCGTCGCCCATCCTGACTGGGCGTCCGCGCAGTTGAGCCTCGGGATCGCCTACCTGCGGGTCGGTCGCATCCACGATGCACAGGACGCGCTGGAACGGGCGCAGCAACTCGCTCCTGAGAGCTTCAGCTGCGAGGTGGCGTTCGCCGAGATGCAGGCACGTCTGGGCTTCTTCGACCAGTCGGTGAAGCACCTGGATCGTGCCTTGAAGATCGGCGCGCCGACACAGTCTGCGCTGTCCGCGGCGCTCGACTTGCAGCGCTACTGCCGAGACCGCGCCAAGAAGCTGTATTACCGACAGCTGGCCTTCCCGCGATGGCCGTTCAGCTGGCCGAAGCAATTCGCATCGCGGGCCGCAGCACTCAACCTGGCAACATCGAGGAGCACCGAAGCGTGACGTACCTGTACCTGATCCCGATCTTCGCGACCATCCTGATTGCCGTCGCACGTGTCCGCTCGATCAGCGGCACGCGTGTCGAGGGCCGTGACGAGGCGGTCGTGATGCTCTCCCTGACCGAGAAGATCGCGTACCACCGCGTATCGATCTATTCGCTCGCAGCACTCACGCTGCTGGGCGCCCTTTCTGGCACCGTACAGGCTTCCATGGAACTGGTGGCCTTCGCGGCGGTCGCGGGCTTGCTTACGATGCCGGTCCGGTACCGGATCACGAGCGCCGGCATCGCGATCAACAACGTGGTGTTCCGCTCGTGGTCGGAGTTCTCCGGCCACGACTCGAGCAAGCGCTCGGTGCGCCTCGTCGGGAAGCCCGGCAACGGACGCTTCGACGTCCGCGTGACCGGTGAGCACCGCGCGGCGGCGCAGAAGGCGATCGCCCGACACCTGCGCAGCGTTGCTGACGTGGCTCCCACCGCCAGCAGCGGACGGCGCATCGGCCTCGTCGCCGCGACGGGTGTCGCGGTGGCCGCGGTCGTCCTCGTGTTCGCCGTGCTTCCCTCGCACGCCTTCGCGGACGGCCCGGATGGCCCGAAGCCGAACCCGAGCGGTGTCGGCATCGGCGTCCCGCAGGATCTCGCGGGCGTCACCGTTGGTGGCGGCTCGCTGGCGGTCCTCGACAAGGACGGCAAGATCGACACGGTCGCGACCGAGAAGATGTTCGCGGACGCGCAGAAGAACGAGCCGTTCGCCTACAACCTGTCGGCCTACGTGAACGAAAACCGCCTCGCGGCCAACTTCACGTGGACGTTGATCGCCGGCTTCCTCGTCATGTTCATGCAGGCGGGCTTCGCAATGGTGGAGACCGGCTTCTGCCGCTCCAAGAGCGCGATGCACGTCATGATGACCAACTTCATGGTCTACGGCGTCGGCATGCTGGCCTTCTGGGTCTGCGGGTTCGCCATCATGTTCGGTGGCGTCGGCGGAGCCGGGAACCTCGGCTCCGGCATCACCTTGCTGAACGAGGAGTTCACGGTCGGCGGCTGGGGCCTCTTCGGTCACAAGGGCTTCTTCCTGGGCCCTGAGACCTTCGATGTCAGCATCGCCGTGCTGTTCCTCTTCCAGATGGTGTTCATGGACACAGCAGCCACCATCCTCACCGGCGCGGTCGCCGAGCGCTGGACGTGGGTGTCGTTCCTCATCTGGGGTGTATTCATCGGTGGGTTCATCTACCCAGTGTTCGGCAACTGGGCGTGGGGTGGCGGCTGGCTCTTCCAGCTGAAGGACAGCGCCCTCGGTCGTCCGTACGTGGACTTCGCCGGCTCCGGCGTCGTGCACTCCGTCGGCGGTTGGGCGGCACTCGCGGGCGCGATCGTGCTGGGGCCACGCCTCGGCAAGTACAACCGCGATGGCTCGTCGAACACGATTCCAGGCCACGACCTGAACATGGCCGCGATCGGCACGTTCATTCTCGCGTTCGGCTGGTTCGGATTTAACCCGGGCTCGTCACTGGGCATCTCCGGCAACGGCAACCTGCACGTCAGCATCGTCGCCGTGAACACCATGCTCGCCGGCGCCGCTGGCTCCGTCGCTGCGATGTTCTACGGCAAGATGACGGTCGGGAAGTGGGACCCGGGCTACATGATCAACGGCATCCTGGCCGGACTCGTCGCGATCACCGCGCCTTCGGGCTACGTGAACCCGATGAACTCCGTGATCATCGGCCTGATCGCCGGTGTCCTGGTCTGCGTTGCGATGGTCTTCGTCGAGACGAAGCTGCGCATCGACGACCCGGTGGGTGCATTCTCGGTCCACGGCATCAACGGCATCTGGGGCGTCTTGGCCACCGGCATCTTTGCCGACGGCTCTGCGCCGGACTTCCTCGCGGTGGGATACCCGATCAAGGGCCTGCTCTACGGCGACGTCAACCAGTTCCTGGTGCAGTGCGTCGGCGCCGTGACGGTCATCGTCTGGGCGTTCGCGACCACCTTCATCCTGTTCTCGGTCCTCAAGGCGATGGGCATCTACCGCTCCAAGCCCGAAGACGAGATCGCGGGCCTCGACCTGCCGGAGATGGGCATGCACGCCTACCCGGTGGACATCGTCGCCATCGCGAACGGGCAGCTCAGCCCTGGCACGCTCACGGCGGCGCCGATGCCGAGCGCCTCGATGTAGTGGCCTCCGGGTCTGTCTGCCGGGGCGCCGCCCCCGGCAGACAGGCCCGGGCGGCGCCCCTGGCGGTGCAACGTTCTCGGCATCGCGCTGCAATCCCCTGTTCATTCGACCGTAACGAGGCTTCGCGATGCTCGATGTATCGGCACCCGCAGCGAGGAGCAGTCGTCTATGGCCACGGGAATCGCGTTCTTCGGTCTCCTCGGCATCTCGCTTCTCGTCGGTGCGCTCCGCCGGAGCAGGGTTGACTGACCGGCTGACCGGTCGCTAGACCTGCACTACCGTTCAAGCCGCGCGTGAGCGCGGCTCTTTCGTGCCTGTCAAGTTGGCCTCGGTCGAGCAAGAGCCGGAGTGTGCCTGCGTGGATGAAACCGCCAATCTCCTGATCGGCCTCGCGCTGATCCTGCTCGCGGCGCGCGTCAGCGCGCAGATCGCCGTCGCGCTCAAGCTACCGAGCGTCTTCGGCGTCCTGCTCGCCGGCGTGATCCTCGGACCGAGCGTCACGGGCCTCGTGCCCGAGTCCGCCGCGCTGCAAGGCATGTCCACGGTGGGTGTGGTGCTTCTGCTGTTCGTGGCCGGGATCGAGACGGACCTCGTGCAGATGCGTCGTGTCGGCGCGGCCGCCACGCTCGCTGCGATCGGCGGCGTCGCCGCGCCCATGGCCGGCGCGTACGTCGTGGCGAGGTACTTCGGCTTCGGCAATGCCGAATCGGTGTTCATCGGCACCATCCTGACCGCGACCAGCGTGACGGTGTCCGCGTCCGTGCTGCGCGAGCTCGGCTATCTGCAGACGAAGGTGGGGAGCGCAATCCTCGGCGCGGCGATCATCGACGACGTCATCGGAGTCGTGGTCCTCACCGTGGTCGTGAACGTCGAGGGTGGCGGCAGCCTCTTCGACCTCGTGAAGCTCGGCCTGTTCATCCCGGTGTCGCTGTTCGTCGGGCTGTGGCTGGTGAGCTTCGCGACCACGCGTCTGATGGGCAACGACACGCACGACAAGTTCGTGGAGGTGCTCGCGCTCGTCCTCGCCTTCGCGTGGGCCGCGGAGGCGCTCGGCGGCCTCGCCGCAATCTCGGGCGCGTACCTGGCCGGCGTGCTCTTTGGCCGGACCCTCCTGCGGGACGACCTTGCGGAGTTCGGCAACCTGATGGGCTACGCGCTGTTCGCGCCGATCTTCTTCGTGACCACCGGGATGATGACCGATATCCACGCGCTGCTCGCGACACCGCTCTTCACCACCCTGCTGCTGGTGGTCGCGATCCTCGGCAAGGTGCTGGGGAGCGGGCTCGGCGCGCTCGCTGGACGGTTCACGGCGAAAGAGTCGCTCGCCGTGGGGGTCGGGATGGTGAGCCGCGGCGAGGTCGCCATCGTCATCGCCGTCCTCGGGCGGAACAGCGGCGTGATCGGCGACGAGGTGTTTGCCGCGAGCATCGTGGTAACGCTGCTCACCACCCTCGCGACGCCGCTGCTGCTCCGCGTCACCCTGCCGGGCTTGCCGAAGACCGCCGACGACACCTTGGACATCTCACGCCGGGGCCGCCTCGAGAGCCAGATCGAGCAGCTCGAGGGCTAAGGCAGCCTCGTTTTCGACATGTTCTCGACATCTTTCAGATATATATAAGAAGTGATCTGGTCATTCGGCGGACATCACCCGCGCATAGGATCAGGACACTTCGTCAAGACCACCACGATAGGAAGAGGTCACGGATGGCGACGACAGCCAGCCGTATTCAGGCGCACCCAAGACTCCTTGAAGGTCGCCGCATCGTCCTGGCGGGATTGCTCAACTCTGAGGCTCCCGGGATCGAGGAGGAGCTGCGCGTCGCTGGCGCGGACGTCGAGCGCCTGAGTCTGCGGATCTGGTCAGCGCACCATGACGACGAGAAGCCCGACGCGGTCATCCTGCGGGTGGGCGATGACCATGAGAATTCGCACGGTGCCATGGCGAAAGCGCGTGTGCGCAACCTCGTGCATTCCACCATCCACGAGGAGCCAACGGTCGTCCTGATCGACGAGACGGCGCTTTCCGACCTCGATGAAGACTGCGAGTTCGTCCTCGCCCCCTTCCGACCGTCGGAGGTCGTGACGCGGATCGAACGAGCGCTCCACGTGCTCCAGAGCCACACGCCACCGATGCCGGCATTGTCGACGACGAGCGACCGCATCAGTGTGGACCAGGCACGGCGACTCGCCTTCGTGAACGGCCGCTACGTCGACCTGACGTACTCCGAGTTCGAAATCCTCGCGGCATTGATCACGGCAGACGGCCGGGTCGTCAGCCGGCAGGATCTGCTGCGGGCGATTGCGGGAAACTCTGCCAGCCCGTCGACTCGACTCACCTCGCACGTCTACCGGTTGCGCATGAAGCTCGGCGAGGCCGACGGGAAGCGCATCAAGACGCTGCACGACATGGGCTACCAGCTGCTGCGCACTGAGGATGAGATCTTCAGCTAGGCCCTGCCCCATCCGATCAACAACGCGGACCGCCGTTGATCGCACGCGCCAGCCATTCTGATCGTATCGAGACGCTCCCCGCGCTAGCGGCCGCGGCGGCGCTCGCGGTTGCCGTAAGAGCGAAGCGCGCGGAGGAAGTCGATGCGGCGGAACGCCGGCCAGAAGACGTCGCAGAAGTAGTACTCGCTGTACGCGCTCTGCCACAGCAGGAAGCCGGAGAGCCGCAGCTCCCCGGACGTCCGAATGATCAGGTCGGGGTCGGGGATGTCCGGGGCGTACAGGTAGCGGCTGATCTCGTCCGGGTGCAGGTCCTTGACGATGCCCTCGAGCGAGTCGCCGTTGCGCACCCGGTCGGCGAGCAGCCGGCGCACGGCGTCCGTGATCTCCTCGCGCCCGCCGTATCCGATGGCGACCAGCAGCTCGCCCGGGCCGGACGTCGCGGTCGCCTCCTCGGCACGCTCGATCGCAGCACGGGTGGTCTCCGGCAGCAGTTCGCGACGCCCGACGACGCGGATCCGGCGGGTCGGGCGCTCGCCGTCCCGGTCGCTGAAGGCGGCGACTTTCTGCTCGATGATGCCGAAAATCGCCGCCAGCTCCTCCGGCTGGCGGTTGATGTTGTCGGTCGACAGCGCCCAGAGGGTCACGATCGGGATCTCGAGGTCGTCGCACCAGCTGACGAGTTCCTCCACCTTGTCGGCACCGCGGAGGTGGCCCTCTGCGGCCTGCGCCAGGCCCATGCGCCGCGCATAGCGCCGGTTGCCGTCCAGGATCACGCCGACGTGCCGCGGCAGCGCGCCTCGCCGGATCGCTCGTTCGAGCTGACGGCCGTAGAGCCCGTAGAGAAGCGTTCGCAGCACCTTCGCCTCCTCGTCCTCGCGTCCCTCAGGGTGACGTTGAGGAGCCTCGAACCGTTCCCGAGCCTCCATCTTCCGCTTCGGCGCGCTCGCGTGCGCACGACTGGATGCGGCACGCATGTGCTAATTGGGGCGTTTTTCAGGCGGGATCGCGGCCGTTCCGTCAACCCCGGGCGAGGTTTGACACGCCTCGCATAGCGCTTGCTACCGTTTTGACATGCCGAAGAGCCGACGTACGTCGCAGCTCCTCCGGGTCGTTGGTTCGCGTTCGGGTCTCCCCGCCCTCGCTGCCGCGCTCGCCATCCTCGCCACGCTGGTCTTCGCCGCCACGGCAGAAGCAGCGAGCGCGAGGATTACTGCCGACGGCGATTGCCTGAACATGCGGGCGACCCCCTCCTTGGCCGGCACGCCGATCACCTGCATCACTGACGGGACGATCGTGACGCTGGTGGCAGGCATCGTCACTGCGGATGGCCTCGACTGGCAGCAGGTCCGCACCCCGATCGCGGTGGGCTGGGTCGCCGCCCGGTACCTCACCGCCGTCCCCGACGGCACCACCTCCCCGCCCCCCGTCGCCAGCTCGACCCCGCCTCCCGCTTCTGCCGCCCCCGGCGCTTTCGAGGCCCCCCCGCCCG
>CANIRU010000060.1 GCA_947470025.1 Chloroflexota bacterium | reverse complement strand
GGCGGCCCATCCCCCTGCCCCCTTCCCGGCGCGGGAAGGGGGATGACTTCCGAGGGGCTTCGCCCCTCGGGCTCCCCGATCACGGACGCTCTCGTGCTCCCGGCCGCGCGCTGTGCGCGGCCGTCCCGTCGTAGTCCGAAGGTCTGGCGGGCGGCGCAGGTATCCTGCGCGTCTAGCCCGCCGAGAAGCCCACAGGTCTGCCGCGCCGGCGTGGGTATCCCGCGCGTCGAGGCGCTTACACAGCAGAGTACTTCTGCGCGTCGCGCAGGAAGATCTCGATGCCCTTGTCGGTCAGCGGGTGGCCCATCATCTGGAAGAGCACGGCCGAGGGAATCGTGGCGACGTGCGATCCGGCGAGCGCGCACTCCGTGACGTCACGCGCGCCTCGGATGCTGGCGGCGAGCACCTGGGTGTCGAGGTCGTAGTTCTCGAAGATCTCGACGGACTCGCGGATGACGGCCATGCCGTCCTGGCCGCCGTCGTTGAGGCGACCGACGAACGGCGAGACGAAGGTCGCGCCAGCCTTCGCGGCGAGCAGCGCCTGGTTCGCGGAGAAGATCAGCGTGACGTTGATCTTGATGCCCTCTGCGGAGAGCCGATGGATCGCCTGGAGACCGACCTCGCCCATCGGGATCTTCACGACAACGTTCTCGTGCCAGGCCGCGATGCGGCGCGCCTCGGCCAGCAGCGGCTCGAACTCCGTCGAGATGCACTCGGCCGAGATGGGGCCGTCCACCACAGACGCGATCTCCAGCACGCGGTCGCGATACTCGACGCCCTCCTTCGCGAGGAGCGAGGGGTTCGTCGTCACGCCATCGACCACGCCGAGCGCCGCGCCGCGCCGGATCTCATCGATGTTCGCGGTGTCCATGAAGATCTGCATCGGTGTACTCCGGTCGGTACGAAGGCTAGAAGGGCTTGAAGACGGGCAGCCAGACCATCAACGGGATCGTCAGCGCGATCAGGGTGCTGAAGACGAGCGGCACGTTGTCGGCCATCGCGTCCTTGAGTTCGGGCGTGATCTCGCCCTGCTTCTGCGCGGCGAGGGCGAGGTAGCGGACGCGCCTCAGGCCGACGCCCATCAGCGGGATGAAGATGAACAGGTCGACCATCGTCAGCACCTGCAGCGCCACCAGCCACCACGTGACGATCACGTTGATCCCGCTGGCGGTCGCCCACGCGTAGCCGGTGAACATCAGCGCGATCGTGCCGGGCAGCAGCATCAGCGTCTCGTTGCGGTGCGCCTCCTCGAGGAGCATGACCCGCCGCTCGATCGCCTCGGTCGCCCACGCGCGCCAGATGGGAACGAGCGTGCCGCCCACGCCGGCCATCATCAGGCACAGCGAGAGGATGTGAATCAGCCGCCAGAAGGTCATTGCTTGCGCGCGAAGGCGGGGATACCCCGCCCGCGCTCCGGGAGGTCGCGAGGCGTCTCGGCCACTGTTGGTTGCATCAGATGGAGCTCGGAGCGGGGGCAGCCTCAGCCTCGAGGGCGAGTCGCAGCTCGGCGCGGTCGCAGGCAGCGCCGACGAACTCGCTGAACAGCGCGTTAGGGCGGTTCGGGCGGCTGGTGAACTCCGGGTGGAACTGTGCGCCCACCATGAACGGGTGGTCCTTCAGCTCCACGATCTCCACGAGGCCGCTCTCCGTGTCCCGACCGGCGACCACGAGGCCCGCGCGCTCCAGCTGCGGGAGCAGCGCGTTGTTCACCTCGTAGCGGTGGCGGTGACGCTCGCGGGCGATCGGCGTGCCATAGGCGGCGGCGGCGCGGGTGCCGGGCACGAGCGCGCAGTCGTACCCGCCGAGGCGCATCGTGCCGCCCAGCTCGTGGACCTGCTGCTGCTCGGAGAGCAGCGAGATCACGGGGAACGGGGTCTTCGGATCAGCCTCGGTCGTGTTCGCCTCCGGCAGGCCCGCGACGTTGCGGGCGAACTCGACGACCAGCATCTGGAGGCCGAGGCAGTCGCCGAGGTAGGGGATCTTCCGCTCGCGGGCGTACTGGACGGCCTGGATCTTGCCCTCGAGGCCGCGGTCGCCGAAGCCGGGGCACAGCATCACGCCGTCCACGTCGCCGATGACCTGCGCGGCGCTGTTCACCTCGAGATCCTCGGCGTGGATCCAGCGGAGATCGAGTTCGGCCTCGTGGTGCACGCCGGCGTGGACCAGCGCCTCCTTGATCGAGAGGTACGCGTCGTGCAGCTCGACGTACTTGCCGACGATGCCGATGCGGGCGGCGCGCTTCGGCGCCTGCAGCCGCTCGACGAACCGCGTCCACTCGTCCAGGTCGGGGACGACCTCGCCCAGCCCGAGCGCCTCGGTCACGAGCTTGCCGAGGCCAGACCGCTCAAGGATCAGCGGGACTTCGTAGATGGAGTCGGCGGTCTGGAGCGAGATCACGGCCTCGCGCTGCACGTTGCAGAAGAGGGCGATCTTCTCGCGGAGCGACTCCGGCACGGGGAAGTCGGAGCGCGCGATGATCATGTCCGGCTGGATGCCGAAGGCGCGGAGCTCGCGCACGGAGTGCTGCGTCGGCTTCGTCTTGAGCTCGTGCGTCGCACCGATGTACGGGAGCAGCGTGACGTGGATGGAGAGCGTCTCGTCCTTGGGCGCCGAGTAGCGCATCTGGCTGATCGCCTCGAGGAACGGCTGGCTCTCGATGTCGCCGACCGTGCCGCCCACCTCGACGACCACGACGTCCGCCTTGAGGGCGGAGCCCGCGGCGCGGATGCGGCGCTTGATCTCGTTGGTGACGTGCGGGATCGCCTGGATCGTGCCGCCGAGGTAGTCGCCTCGACGTTCCTTGCGGATGACTTCCTCGTACACCTGCCCCGAGGAGGTGGAGTTGCCCTTCGTCAGGTCGATGTCGATGAACCGCTCGTAGTGCCCGAGGTCGAGGTCGGTCTCAGCGCCGTCGTCGGTCACGAAGACCTCGCCGTGCTGGTAGGGCGACATCGTCCCGGGATCCACGTTGATGTAGGGATCCAGCTTGAGGATGGACACCTGCAGCCCGCGGGCCTTCAGGATGCGGCCAAGCGAGGCGGTGACGATGCCCTTCCCGACAGAAGAGACCACGCCGCCAGTCACAAAGATGTAGGAGGTCATAGGGTGTTCGCCTGGGGGAGACGCCCGGTTTGATCCATCTTACGGACGCGCCCAAGGGGTGTCGAATCGGGACCGTTCGAGGGTCGCTCCGTGGCACATTGCCTCCCCGCCGAGTGCGTGCCTAGGCTGGAAGTCGACCGCGACGGCCCACGAGAGACAGGTGACCCGTGAACGAACCCGACATCTTCACGCTGCCGAACGGGCTGCGGGTGGTGATGACCGTGATCCCGACGGCACAGTCCGCGGCCACGTCGTTCTTCGTGCGGGTCGGGTCGCGGGACGAGAACCCGAGGACGAACGGGCTGTCCCACTACATCGAGCACATGCTGTTCAAGGGCACGACGAAGATGCCGACGGCGGCGCAGATCTCCGAGGCGATCGAGGGCGCGGGGGGCGGGCTGAACGCCTTCACGACGAAGGAGATCACCTGCTACTGGAACAACCTGCCGTTCGAGCGGATCCAGACCGGGATCTCCGTCCTCGCCGACTCGCTCCAGCACTCGCTGCTCGCGCCCGAGGAGATCGAGCGGGAACGGACCGTCGTGCAGCAGGAGATCCGGCGCTCGCACGACTCGCCGGGGGCGTTCGTGGGCGAGCTGCTGTCGACGGCGGCGTATGGCGACCAGCCGGTCGGCTGGCCGATCGCGGGCAGCATCGAGACGGTGCAGGGGATGCAGCGCGTCGACTTCGTCGACCACATCGCGGGCTTCTACAACGCGTCGAACGCGGTGCTCTCTGTCGCGGGGAACATCGACCCCGCGCAGGTGCGCGACCTGGTCGAGCGCGAGTTCGGGACGCTGGCGGCCGGGCATGGCGCGACCTTCGACGCCGCGACCTCGGCACGACCGGACGAGCACGTGCTGATCGAGCAGCGCGAGATCGAGCAGACCAACCTCGCGCTGTCGGCGCCCGGCGTCGGGCGGCACGATGCCGACCGCTACGCCATCGACATCATGAACACCGCGCTCGGCCGAGGCATGTCGTCCCGCCTGTTCACGGAGGTGCGCGAGCGCCGCGGGCTGGCGTACTCGGTGTCCTCGGGCTCGTCGCGGTACATGGACATCGGCACCGTCAACGTGAGCGCGGGCGTGACGCGCGAGCACCAGGAGGAGGCGCTGCAGGTGATCACCGCAGAGCTCCAGCGCCTGGTCGATCAGCCGATGGGCGACGAGGAGCTCGAGCGCACCAAGGAGTACGCCACCGGCTCGTTCCGGCTCGCCCTCGAGACGCCGATGGCGCTCGGGCAGCGTCGAGGCACCCAGCTGCTGATGGACAACGCGATCGAGCCGCCGGACGTGACCGTGGAGCGCCTGCGCGCCGTCAGCGCCACCGACATCCAGCGCGTCGCGCGGCGTGTCTTCGGCGAGCGGAAGTACTCGCTCGCCGTCGTCGGTCCGTCGGCCTCGGCGGACCGGCTCGACGCGATCCTCGCGGGCGGCTAGGCGCGCCCTCGCCGAAGGCGACTGCTGACAGGAGAAGCGGATGCCGTCGCTCGACCTGCCCTCGGGCATCCGCATCCGCTACGACGACCGCGGGCCCCGAGGCGTACCGGTCGTCGTCCTCGCACATGGCTTCGGCGTCTCGCTGGAGATGTGGATGCCGCAGATGCGCGCGCTGTCCGAGCGGCACCGCCTGATCACCTGGGACGCCCGAGGCCACGGCGGCTCCTCCGCCCCCACGGACGTCGCCTCGTACGACATGCCCGGACTCGCCGCCGACCTGCGCGGGCTGCTCGAGGGCCTCGACGCCGTCGAGGGCGCGATCATCGGCGGGATGTCGTTCGGCGGGATGATCGCGCTCCAGTACGCCGTCGATCACCCGGCGGACACCGCCGCGCTGATCCTGAGCGACAGCGTGACGCGCGGCGACGGCCCGATCGCCGAGGTGGGCTTCAGCGGCGACCCCGGCATCGACGGCGCCCGCCTCGCGATGGTGTCGCGGCCCGACCTCACCCCTGCGCTCCCCGGCCTCGCGATGCCGGCCCTGCTGATCGTCGGCGACCGGGACGAGCGCATCCTCGACGGCCTGCCGAGGATGGCCGGGTTACCTCGACGCCGCATCGTCCGGCTGCACGGCTGCTCGCACGGCACGAGCGGGCAGCGCCCCGACGCGTGGAACGACGCGGTGCTGCGCTTCCTCGACGACATCGAGGCAGGCGCGCCGCTCGGCGAGGACGAGACGGTCTAGCCTCGACCCCGCTCCGGGCGAGTGCGATAGTCTGCCGTATTCTTGCGGGCTCGACGCGCGGGATACCCGCGCCGCCCGCACAGACCTCCGGGCTCCGAGGGCACGGCAAGCTAGAAGGAACCACCATGCTCGCACTGCGCAGCACCCTCGTGATCGACGCACTGGACTCGGCGGCGCTGGCCGCCGCGCCTCGATCCGCCGCGGACGCGGTCACCATCGACCTCGCCTCGCCGATGGCGCACGGGAACCGCACGAAGGCGCGCGACAACGCAGCAGCCGCGATCCTCGCGATCGCCTCGACGGGACGGCCCGTGCACGTTCGCGTCTCGGACACGCGCTCCGGCCAGCTCGAGAGCGACCTCGACGCCGTCGTGGCCGCGCGGCCTGGTGCGATCGTGCTGTCGGGTACCGAGGCGCCGCAGGATGCGCGCGACGCCGACGTGGCGATCCGCAAGCGCGAGATGCGCGCGGGGATCGACCCCGGCAGCATCCGCCTCGTCCCGGAGATCGACTCCGCCGAGGGTTTGAGCCATCTCGTACGCATCTTGAACGCGGTGGACCGCCACAGCGCCGTGGCGCTCTCGATCGACGGGCTGCGCGACGACATGCGCCTCGGCGACCGCGCGGGCACGCTGTACGACCACGCGATGGCGGACCTCGCCGTCGCGGCACACACCACGCGGCTGCCGTGGATCGTTGCGACGACGCACCACCGCCCGGAGACCTCGACGCTGCCGCAGCGAGCGCACGATTTCGGCGCCTCAGGCGCGACGGTGCGCGAGGAGTCCGAGGTGGCCGCGATCAATGCGCTCTTCACCCCCGACCCGATCGAGGTTGCCGTCGCGCGCGCCACGATCGACGAGTGGGACGCCGTCCGCGCGCGTGACGAGTGGGTCGGCGTGGTCGCCGGCGAGATGCCCGAGGCCGCGACCTACGACCGCCTCGTCGACCGTCGCACCGTCCGCCGCGCCCGCGCGCTACTGGCATACGCCGACGCGATCGCCGCCCGGGAGGGCGTGCGGTAGCGCGGGAACGTCGAGGGCTGCGGGGTACTAGGGCGTCCTCCAGAAGTTCGACCAGTCGAAGTCCCAGACAGCATCACGCTCGGCGACCCACAGCCGCTCATCATCAGCCTCGTCGCGTCCGAGTGAGCGCATGAGCGCGAAGAAACCCTCGCCTGGACGATGAGTGCCGCTCACGATCACCAACGCCGAGAGCGGAGGGCGTCCGATGGCGCTCTCCCGGTTGTTCAGCTCGTCGAGTACCTGGCCGATGTGTCCGCGCCCCGGACCCCCCATCAGGGACATCAATTCTGAGTAAGTGACTGTGCCCCGCTTCTTTGCGACCCGCACGAGTTCTTCACGCGCTCGTCCAACGTAATGCTCAAGTTCCCTCGGACTCAGGGGCATCGGAATCACCTCGGTTCGACCGCATTTCGCGCGCGTGCCACGATACATCTGTGACCACCTACCTCGACCGCTACACCGCGCAGGCGCAGCGCATCCGCGCGTACGAGGGATGGCTGCGCTCCTCGGCGCCGGGGGCGATGGCGCTGCGGTGGCTGCTGGGGCCGGGGCAGTGGGCCTCCAACACCGCGATCTACCGGCTCGCCGAGGGGCTGAAGCTCGACGCCAAGACCAGGCTCCTCGACATCGGGTGTGAGCGCGGGGCGGTGCTGCGGCTGCTCGATGACCAACTGCACTGCGAGGTGCCACCGGTCGGCCTCGACTTCTCGCGGGCGATGCTGGAGCAGGCGCGCCTCGACGACCCAAACACGAAGCGCGACGCCGGCCTCGTACAGGGCAGCGGCATCGCGATGCCGTTCCGCGACGCGACGTTCAACCTCGTCACCTGCGGCTACGTGCTGCACGACCTGGACGATGACGAGGTGCGCGCGCTGTTCTTCGAGGTGGGTCGCATCCTCGAGCCGGGCGGTCTGGCGGTGATCTGGGACTTCGGCCCGACGGGCAACCGCACCCTCGACGCCTGGAACGAGCGCGTCGTCGCGACCGGCGGGTCGACGCCTCGACTGCGCTCCAACACGACGCTGCGGCGGCTGGCGAGCGATGTCGGCTTCCCGTTCACGCGCTACGCGGACCTGCGGCCGTTCCTGCTGCCGCCCATCCCGCGCGCCTCGATCATCGTCGGCCGCCCGCCCGCGGGCTTCGACCCGTCGAAGTTGTAGCGGACGGGGGAGAACCCCCTACTCGCGGTACAACCCGTGACGGTCGATGTAGGAGCGCACCGCGTCGGGGAGCAGGCCGTCCGTCGGGAGGCCGTCGTGGACGCGCGTGCGGATGTCTGTGGCGGAGATGTCCATGAGCGGCATCGGCAGCGGGTCCACGCGGTCGTCGATGCCGGGGAGCGCGGCGCGCAGGGCGTCGGTGATCAGCGGGCGATCCGCGTCGAGGTCGTCGCTGTCGCGGCGCGCCACGGCGAGGCGGATGCGCATCACTAGCCGCTGCGCCTCGTGCCACCTCGGCAGGTCGAGGAGCGAGTCCTCGCCGAGGATGAGCCACCAGTCGCCGGGGCGCTTCGTCTCCAGCTCGCCGACCGTGTCCAGCGTGTAGGTCGGGCCGTTGCGGTCTATCTCGATGCGGCTGGACTCGGCCCACTCGAGGCCGTCGATCGCGAGCTCGACCATCGCGAGGCGGTCAGCGGCGGGGCTGATCACGCTGCCCGCCTTGCGCCACGGGTCGCCCGCGGGGATGAAGAGCACCGTGTCGAGGCTCATTGCCTCGCGCGCGGCGGCAGCGAGGGCGAGGTGCGCGGCGTGGGGCGGGTCGAACGTGCCGCCCATGATGCCTCGACGAGGCCACTTCGCCGGGCCGACCGGTGGGTTGGCCGGTGGGTTCATGCGCCTACGACTCCCAGGCCAGCTCGACACCCCCAACACGGATGCGGTCGCCGTCCTTCACGTTGAGCCGGGAGAGCACGCGCTGCACTCCCATCCGCCGCAGCCGCACGTAGAACTCCTCGCGGGCCTCGCGCTCGTTCAAGGGGAGCGTGCGCGCGAGCCAGTTGGGCGTCGCGCCCTCCACCTCGACCACACCGTCCTCGCCGACCGTCGCCTCGAAGCGGGCCCGTTGGGTCGGCTCGGGGTGAATCACCGGCAGCTCGCGGGCCTCGAGACGCGCGTCCTCCGCCTGCACTTGGCGCAGGATCTGGAGCGCGCGCAGGGCCAGCTCGCGGGTGCCCTCGTGCGTCGCGGCGGAGAGCTGCATCCACGGCAGCCCGAGCGCCTCGATCTCGGGCTGCAGCAGCTCGATGCGCGCGCGCGCGTCCTGGTCGTCGATCTTATTCAGCCCGAGGATCTGCGGCTTCTCGGCGAGGCCGTGGCCGAAGGCGATCAACTCGTCGTTAATCAGCTTGAAGTCGTCCAGCGGCTCCTCGTGCGTCATGTCCAGCAGGTGGACCAGCACGCGCGTCCGCTCGATGTGGCGCAGGAACTCGTGGCCCAGGCCCACACCCTCGCTGGCGCCCTCGATCAGTCCGGGCATGTCCGCGGCAACGAAAGAGTCGTAGCCGAGGTTCACGACGCCCAGGTTCGGCTCCAGCGTGGTGAACGGGTACGCGCCGATCTTCGGCGTCGCGTGGCTCCACGCGGTCAGCAGCGTCGACTTCCCGGCGTTCGGCAGGCCGACGATGCCAATGTCTGCCAGCAGACGCAGCTCGAGGCGCAGCCGCAGTCGCTGTCCCTCGGCGCCGGCCTGCGCCCACTTCGGCGCCTGGCGCGTCGGCGTGGCGAAGCGGCGGTTGCCCATGCCACCTCGACCGCCGCGCGCGATCACGGCGCGGTCGCCGGGGTGCTGGAGGTCGGCAAGCGGTGGGTCGCCCTCGGCATGGTCGATCGACCACACGGTCGTCCCCACGGGCACTGGCAACTCCAACGGCGAGGAGGAGGCCCCGCGCCGCTGGTTCGGTCCACCGGGCGCCCCCTTGGCCGCCTCGTGCGGTCGAGGGTCCTCGTACCGGTCGAGGGATGCGAGCCGCGAGTCGGCGACCAGCACGACATCGCCGCCGCGCCCACCGTCGCCGCCGTCCGGCCCGCCACGCGGGGAGAGGCGGTCGCGCAGGAACGACACCGCGCCGTTTCCGCCGGTGCCGCCGGCCGCCTCGATCTCGACGCTATCGATCACGAATCAACTCGCAGGCTGCCGCGGCGTGTCCGGGGGCGGGTGTGGGTATGTGGATGGGTGTATCTCACTGTGGGGGTGCGTCCACCCATGTCGCAAGCCGGGAGATCGTAGTCATCGTCATGGTGTTGATCGTGTGGAGAGCAGGAGTGACGCGAATCTAGAGGGCCGGTGCATATCTCGGTCATGACTGCCGGGTTCGTCCACAGTGAGGGCGATTTGTCGGTGGGATGGGCTCTTCGGTGGGATCGAGGCGCATCACCAGATTCTTGATTAAGCCACAACACCCCACTGATATCCCCGGATTTCCTCTGGTTATCCACGAAATGGAGAACCGAAGGAGTCATTGACCTATGCAGTTGATCCTGATGGTCGGTTTTCGCCCCGGCGAGCGAGGAAACGGGGATAACTCGTCCGGTTGTGGATAGATGCCCGCCCGCGAAGATCGGTGGGAGGGCCTCGAGGCGCTCTTCGAGTCTACGCGATGCGGCGCGAGGACTCGATCATCTCGCGCAGGCTGCCGATGTCGCGCTTCGTTTCCGGATCGACCGCGAGCGAGCGTTCCATCTTCCGCCAGCCGTGATGCACTGTGGAGTGGTCGCGCCCGCCGAGGGCGTCCCCGATCTCCACCAGCGACCGGTGCGCGAGCTCGCGCATGAGGTACATCGCCACCTGGCGCGGGTAGGCCACGCGCTTCTCGCGGCTCTTCGAGAGCAGACCCTCGCGGTCGATCTCGAAGTAGCGGCAGACGATGTCCATGATCAACTCAGGCGACGGGGGCAGGCGCGGCTCGGTGGGTTCGAGCGACGCGAGCGCCGAGTGCACCAGCTCCGGCGTCAGCGCCTCGCCGGTCAGCCGCGAGTAGGCGACGACCCGCGTGAGCGAGCCCTCCAGTTCACGGATGTTGTTCTTGAACCGCGCCGCGATCACGCTCAACACGTCGTCGCGGACGCGCAGGTGCTGCTCGGCGGCCTTGTGCCGGAGGATCGCGATGCGCGTCTCCATGTCCGGCGCCTGGAGGTCTGCGATCATCCCCCACTCGAAGCGGGTCCGGAGGCGCTCCTCGAGGTGCTGGATGTGCGCCGGGCTCTTGTCCGAGGTGATGACGATCTGCTTGCCGGCCTCATAGAGCTCGTTGAAGGTGTAGAAGAACTCCTCCTGCGTCTGCTCCTTGCCGGCGATGAACTGGATGTCGTCCATCAGCAGGGCATCCGCCGAGCGGTAGCGCGCCCGGAAGTCGTCCATCTTCCGCACCTGGATCGCCGTGATCAGCTGGTTCGTGAACGCCTCAGCGCTCAGGTAGACCACGTGCAGGCCCTGCTCCAGGAGCGCGTGGCCGACGGCGTGCAACAGGTGCGTCTTGCCGAGGCCGGGGCCCCCGTAGATGAACAGCGGGTTGTACAGGCGGCCGGCATCGCGGGCGACACCCTCGGCGGCCGCGAACGCGAGGCGGTTGCCCGGCCCGACGATGTAGTTGTCGAACGTGTAGCGCTCGCGGAGGCGCGGGCGGGGCTGCGAGGACCGCTGGGCCGTCCCGGCGAGCTCGTTCAGCGCGGCCACCTGCTCCTCGACGGAGCGGAGCGGCTCGAAGGCCACGTCCAGCGGCATCCCGGCAAGATCGGTGAGCGAGCGGATGATGGCGGGGCGGAGGCGCTTCTGCAGCCACTCCGTGACGAACTCCGAGCGCGTCCCGACGACGAGGTGATCCGCCTCGATGCGGATGCCGGTCGTGCCGTCCAGCCACGTGTCGTAGTTGGCGCGGGACACCTGCGAGGAGAGGTCCTTCAGCGCTGCCTGCCAAAGAGCGACGGGGTCGTCGTGCACGCAGCGATACCTCATCACGCCCGGGGTGGACCCGGACACACACATCACTGAGCGGCACGCAGCGCGTGCACGCATGGTCCACAGAAGTCTGATCTGGGACGAGCAGCGATGAACTGGAACCGTCTAACTCGGAGCCGGTCCTGTCGCATCGTTTGCCGCAAACGCGAGCGAGGAATCGACCGGTACGGAATGTAGCACCGCGTTTTGACGCCGATCAAGGCTCTTATGTCGGAGCTATGGGAAATCCCCGCGATCATCACGTTTCGTGGAGATACGTTTCCTCTACGCCTTGCGCGCAAAGGACATCCGAGGGGATCCCTTCGATGTTGCCTGAGCGAGCGTACGGGGCATTGCGGCTCTGTATACTGACGCCACCGTCATCCGAACGCCGACCGGCTTCGCCCGGCGGAGTATCGCGGAGGCTCCCCAATGACTGCGCCCAACAGTGGTGCCGGCCATCTTCTGGCGATCGACATCGGCAACACCAGCGTGGCCATCGGCGTGTTCGAGGGCGACGACCTGATCGCGACGTTCCGCATCGCGACCGACCAGGACAACTTCGCGGACGAGTACGCGATCCTGCTCCTCGGACTGCTGCGGAGCCGCGACCTGGAGCCGGGCGACATCGGCGCCGCGATCATGTCCAGCACCGTGCCCCCGCTGATCCAGACGTTCCAGACGGTGTGCCGTGCCCACTTCGACGTGGAGCCGATCGTTGTCGGCCCCGGTGTGAAGACCGGCGTCCGGGTGCTCTACGACAACCCGCGCGAGGTCGGCCCAGACCGCATCCTCCACGCCGTCGCTGCCCTGGACCGCTACGACCCGCCGCTGATCATCGTCGACCTGGGCACCGCCTGCGTCTTCGACGCGGTGTCGAGGGATGGCGACTACCTCGGCGGGGCGATCGCGCCGGGCATCGGGCTCGCCTCGCAGGCGCTGTTCAGCCGGGCCGCGATGCTCCACCGGGTGAGCATCTCCCACCCGGACGGCCCGATCGGCCGCAACACGGTGCACTCGATGCAGTCCGGCATTTTCTTCGGCTATGTGGAACTGGTGCGCGGGATGGTGCGCCGCTTCAAGGAGGAGATCGGCGAGGAGGCGCTCGTGATCGGCACGGGCGGCTACGCCGACCTCATCGCCGAGGAGGCCGGCTGCTTCGACGCCATGGAGCCCGACCTGAACCTGGATGGCCTGCGCTTGGTCTACGAGGCAAACCGATGACCACCTCCTCGCCCCCGAATGGCTCCGACGACGCGACCCTGATCCCTGGCCGCCCCGGCGACCCGCTGCGCGGGCGGCACGTGGTCCTCGGCGTGACCGGCTCGATCGCCTGCTACAAGGCGATCGAGGTCACCAGCCGCCTCGTGCAGGCGGGCGCGATCGTGGACGTGGTGCTGACGAAGGCAGCGACCGAGTTCGTCACCCCGCTCGCGTTCAAGGCGATCACGGGGCGCACGCCGTACACCGATATGTTCGACCCCAACGGCCCGGACGGTGAGGCACACGTCGAGCTCGCCCGCCGCGCCGAGGTGATGCTGATCGCCCCGGCCACCGCCGCGACGCTCTCGCGCCTCGCGACCGGGCTCGCCGAGGACTTCGTCACGCTGACCGCGATCGCGACCGTCGCGCCGCTGCTGATTGCGCCGGCGATGGACGCGCAGATGTGGGCGCACCCCGCTGTGCAGGCGAACGTGACCACGCTGGTCGATCGCGGCGCGCAGATCATCGGCCCCG
>CANIRU010000059.1 GCA_947470025.1 Chloroflexota bacterium | reverse complement strand
TCGTCCGTGTCCGCACCGAGGTCGTGCGCGGCGCTGCGGACCGAGGCGGGGGTGCGCGAGAGCGTCACCGGGTGGCGCTGCACCTCGAGCGTGCCGAGCGCGGGATGCTCCACCTTCGCCGTCAGGCCGAGGTGTCGCACCTGCTCATCCTCGAACACCTGCTGGATGTCGAGGATCGGGCCGCAGGGGACACCGATCTCGTTCAGCGCCGCGACCCACTCGGCGCTCGTGCGCTGCGTCACTGGCGCGGACAGCAGCGGGTTCAGCGCCGCGCGGTTCTTCGAGCGGTCCGGCCCCGTCGCGAAGCGCGGGTCGTCGATGAGCTCGGGCACGCCGAGGAGCTCGCAGAGCTTGCGCCACATCACCTGTCCGGTCGTCGCGATGTTGATGTAGCCGTCGCTCGTCTCGTAGACGCCGGTCGGGATCGTCGTCGGGTGCTCGTTGCCGGCCTGCGGGGGCACCTCGCCGTCGATCAGCCAGCGGGTCGTCTGGAAGTCGAGCATCGCCACCTGCGCCTCGAGCAGCGACGTCTTGACCCACTGGCCTCGACCGGAGCGCTCGCGCTCCAGCAGGGCGACGAGGATGCCCTGCGCCAGGAACAGGCCGGCGGAGAGGTCCGCGACCGGGATGCCTGCGCGCACGGGGCCGCCACCCGGCAGTCCGGTGATCGACATCATTCCGCCGAGGCCCTGCGCGATCTGGTCGAAGCCCGGCCGGTCGGCGTACGGGCCGTCCTGTCCGAAGCCGGAGATGCTGCCGTACACGATCCTCGGGTTGATCGAGGAGAGCGCCTCGTAGTCGATGCCGAGGCGGTGCTTCACGCCGGGGCGGTAGTTCTCCACGACGACGTCCGCCGTCTCCGCCATGCGCCGGATGATCGCGACGCCTTCCGGCTTGCGCAGGTCGACGGTGATGATCCGCGTATTGCGGCGCAGGTTCTGGGTGTCGGAGTTCCGTCGAGGGAAGTCGTCGTAGTCCGCCTCGCGGGAGGCGACCTGCACCACGCTGGCGCCCCAGTCCGCGAGCTGACGCACGGCGGTCGGCCCGGAGCGCGCGCGGGTGAGGTCGATCACTGAGATGTGGGACAGCGGGCCGACCGGCGAGTCTCCAGAGGTCACTTGGTGGCCTCCTCGTTCGGCAGGATCTGAGACGAGCCGAGCGACGCCGGGTTGCGCATCCCCCAGCGGCCCGCGTCGACCGTCGCGAGGAAGTCCTCGACGGCGGCGTTGAAGGCGGCGGGCTCCTCCAGGTTGATCGTGTGCCCCGTGCGCGGCATCACGACCAGGCCGGAGGAGTGGATGTGGCGCTTCATGAACAGCGCCGGCTCCAGGCAGGGCTCATCCTCGTCGCCGACGATGATCAGCGTCGGCACGGTGAGCGTGGACATGCCCGCCTCGAGCTCGAAGATCGTCGGGCGCGTCAGCTGCACGCCCTGCAGCGTGAGCGCGTGGCCGAGGGCGGACTGCTCCGCGAACTGGTCGCGGAACTCCTCCCAGCCCAGCGGATCTTTGTCGATGAACTGCACGCGGGTCGGGCCGCGCGTGTAGATCTCCGACATCACGCGCATCCCGTCGCGCTTGAAGCGCTCCGCCGTCGCCTCGATGTCGCGGACGTACGCCTCGCGGTCCTCGGAGCCGCTGCCGTACCCGGCGCCCGCGACCACGATCGACAGGCACCGCTCCGGGTGCAGGATGCCGAAGTGCAGCGTCGCGTAGCCGCCCATCGACAGCCCAACGATGTGCGCGCGCTCGATCCCGAGGCCGTCCATCACCCCGAGGATGTCCGCGACCGCCCGCTCCTGCGAGTACGACGCGAGATCCTCCGGCACGTCCGAGGGTGGATACCCGCGCGCGTTGTACGCGATGCACCGGTACCGCCGCGCGAGGTGCCGCGTCTGCAGGTGCCACGACACACTGTCGCCCGCGAACTCGTGCACGAAGATCACCGGCGTGCCCTCGCCGCGCTCCTCGTAGTACAGGTTGATCCCATCGACGGCGACGTGCGGCATGTTCGGTGTTCCCTTCGTCTGTCCGAGGTGCTGCGTGGGGCGGCCCACCCCTGCCCCTCCCGGCGCGGGAGGGGTTCAGAAGCAGACGTGGGGGCTGCGCCCCCACGCCCGGCGGTGCCGGAGCAGCACCTCCGAACGCCCGCATCCTCGACCACGAGGCCGAAGCCTGTCCAGTGGCGCGCCCGTGTAGACTCGCGGGCATGACCAGCCCTCTCATGCACCGCGTCGCCATCGTTGGCATCGGAGAGACCGAGTACTCGCGCGCCTCGGGGCGCAGCGAGACGCGACTGGCGCTCGATGCGATCCTCGCCGCCCTCGCCGATGCGGGCATCGACCGCACCGAGGTCGATGGCCTCATGCGCTGGTCGGTCGACACGACCGGCGAGGAGGAGATCGCGGCCAACCTCGGCGTGAAGGACCTCAAGTGGTTCGGCGAGGTGAACCAGGCGGGCAACGTCGGTGCCGCGCTCGTCACCCACGCTGCTGCCGCCATCCACGCCGGCCTCGCGAACGTCGTCGTCATCTACCGGGGCGTGAACGGCCGCTCTGGTCGCCGCTACGGTCGTGGCGAGGTCACCGGACGTCGAGGGCAGGGTGGCGCCGCCTACACCGAGCCCTTCGGCCTCCTGACGCCCCAGCACGGCCTCGCGATGCTCTCTCGACGCCGGATGCACGAGTTTGGCACGACCAGCCGCCAGTTCGGCTGGGTCGCCGTGAGCGAGCGCGAGCACGCCAACCGCAACCCCCGCGCCACCTACTACGACCGCCCGCTCACGATCGATGACCACCAGGACTCGCGGCACATCGTCGACCCGTTCCGGCTGTTCGACTGTTGCCTGGAGACGGACGGCGGCGGAGCGCTCGTCCTCGTGAGCGCCGAGCGCGCGCGTGACCTCAAGCAGCCGCCCGCGGTGATCCGCGCCGCGGTGCAGGCGGGCTACAGCGAGCGCGGGTTCGTCGACACGGCGGCGGTCTCCACCGCGCCGCGTCTCTGGGCGCAGGCCGAGGTGCGCCCGTCCGACATCGACGTGGTGCAGATCTACGACCACTTCGCGCCGTTCGTGATCTTCGCCCTGGAGGACTACGGCTTCGTGCCGCGCGGCGAGGGCGGCCCCTTCGTCGAGGCGGGCGGGATGCGCTGGGACGGCGGGTCGCTGCCGGTGAACACCTCCGGCGGTCACCTGAGCGAGGCGTACCTGCAGGGCATGAACCAGCTCATCGAGTCCGTGCGCCAGATCCGGGGCACCTCGACGGCGCAGGTCGCGGATGCCCAGCTCTCCTTCTGCGACACCGGCATCGGCACCGGCGCGATCATTCTGGAGCGCGACCGATGACCTCGACGCCTGCGGAGAGCACACGCCCCGACTTCCCGCTCCCCGTTCCCTCCGAGGACGGCGCGCCGTTCTGGGAGCACCTCCGCAACGGCGAGTTGCGCGTGCACCGTTGCACCTCGTGCGGGCGGTTGCAGCACCCGCCGCGCCTGATGTGCGTGCAGTGCGGCTCCACCGAGCGGGAGTGGGCGCTGATGAGCGGACGCGGCACGGTCTACTCGTTCGTGATCACGAGGCAGGCGGTGCATCCCTCGTTCGAGGGCCACATCCCGTACGCCACGGTCATCGTGGAGCTCGAGGAAGGCCCGCGCCTCGCGAGCAATCTCATCGACGTCCCGGTCGATGAGGTCGCCATCGGGATGCCGGTGCACCTCGCGCCGACCGCCGTGAGCGACGAGATCACGCTCCCGCTCTTCCGCCGCGCGTAGACGTTCGCTGTCACGACACGCCGTCCTCGTCGTCCTGCGCCGGGTGCGAGCCGCGTCCGAACACGGTGACCTTCCCGTTGCCTTCCATGCGGGCCTCCTCGACGTCCTCGAGCCGCCGGATGCCCTGCTCGCGCAGCACGCTCATCAGCTCGTCGCGCGTGATCAGTTCACGTTCCAGGTTGCGCTCGTTCGGCACTCCATCACGCACGAGGTCGAGCGGGACCGGATGCAGGAAGCGCGCGAAGCGCGGGACGTGGTAGCCGAGCCAGTCGAGCGCCACGCTCCACAGCACGATCACGGCGACCAGCAGCACGCCGTCCGGCAACGACTTGTAGTCGCCGGCCATCCCGTTCTGCGCCGCGTCCGCGATCACCACGATGACCAGCAGGTCGGCCGTGCTCATGGAGCTGCTGCGCTTCTGCACGAACCGCAGCAACAGGAACAGCGCGAAGTACATGACGGTGCCGCGGATCAGGATCTCAATGATCGGCGTGTCGGGCAGCAGCAACGCGGTCCATTGGATCTGATCGATGCCGAACATCTCGTCCTCGCTTTCGTTCCGTTCTCGTTCAACCGTACGACGGCGGGCCGTATACCTGTAGCTCGTGCGGGGCGCCCGGAGTACCGAAGGCATCGAAACGTAACGCGCGGGTGCGAGTTGTTATTTCGAACGTCGCACGGGGTAGGAGACACTGTCGTCATGCCACCACTGCTCATCCGGCTCGTCGCGCTGGCCCGACACACCGTGCGCATCGCGCGGTGGGCCGCCATTGCCACTGTGGTCGCGGGCGCCGTGGTGCTCGCGAGCGCGTGGGAGGTCGGCAAGCCCGCCGAGGGTCTTGTCCTCGCCGTCCTGTGCCTCGGGCCGGGGTTGGTGCTCGTGCACGTCGTGTCGACTCTCGCGTCGATCCCGCGGCGCTTGCGCTTCGGGCTGGGAGTGCCGTCGAGGAGCAACGTGCTGTTGCTCGGCGTCGGGATCACGTACTTGCTGCGCCCGTGGTACTGGAGTGCCGTGCTGGTGTCGGTGCTCGGCGGGTTGATCCTCTTCCCGCTCGCGCTGCTGACCGTCCTCGGTCTGCGCTAGCCCGCTACACCGTGCGCGTCGCGCCCGAGGTGCGGAGCGCCTCGACCTCCGCCCACGTGAACCCCGACTCGAGCAGCACCGCTTCGGTGTGCTCGCCCAGCTCCGGGCCGCCGCCCTGCACCCGTGTCGGCGTCGCGCTCATGCGCACTGCCGGCCCCGGCACGCGCATCCGCCCGAGGTTCGGCGTGTCGATCTCCTGCAGGTAGCCGTTCTCCCAGTACTGCGGGTGCTCCGCGAGCCCCGCGTAGTCCAGCACGGGCGCGTTCGGCACGTCCGCCGTCCCCAGCCGCTCCGTCCAGTACGCCGAGGGCTGCGTGCGGAACTGCGCCTCCATCTCCTCGACGAGCGCGTGCTTGTTGCGGTCTCGCTCGAAGGGGCCGACGAAGCGCGCGTCCTCGCGCCAGTCCGGGCGCTCGAGGGCGTCGCACATGCGCTCCCAGAACGCCTGCGTGTTCGCCGCGATCGCCACGTAGCGGCCGTCCGCGCACTCGTAGTGCGTGTACGTCGCCGCGCGTCGATCCTCGAAGCCGCGCTGCTCGCCGGTACGCAGGAAGCGCGTGATCGGCATTGACTGCACCGCCGTCATTGCGCCGATCAGCGACACGTCCACGTGCTGTCCGATGCCCTCGCGCTCTCGCGCGACGAGGGCGCACGCGATGCCGTACGCGAGGAGCATGGCGCCGATCTGATCCGCGAACCCGCCGATCAGGGCATGCGGCACCTGCCCCGGCCCGCCGCCCTGCTCCACCATCACGCCCGAGAGCGCCTGCCCCACGTGGTCGAACCCCGGCCGGTTCGCCCACGGCCCGAGGCGGCCCCACGACGATCCCGACGCCACAATGACGTCCGGACGCAGCGCGCGCAGGTCCTCGTACCCCAGCCCCCAGTGCTCCATCGTCCCCGGCCGGAAGTTCTCCACGACCACGTCAAAGTGGGGCACCAGCCGCTTCACCGCGTCGCGCGCCTCTTGCATTCGCAGGTCGATGGTGATCGAGCGCTTCCCTCGGTCGTGGGCCTCGAAGTAGGCGGAGAAGCCGTCGGGCATCCGTCCGTTGGCGCGGCCCGGCTCGCCGCCGGGCTCTTCCACCTTCACCACCTCGGCGCCCATGTCGGAGAGCAGCACCGTGGCGTACGGCCCCTGCTGGTAGCGCGTGAAGTCGAGGATGCGGAGCCCTGCGAGGGCGCCATGTGAGTCACCGTGTGCATCAGCCTGCGGCTCGTCTGTTGTCATCGGTCGCTCCTCGCTGCCTGCGGCACGTCGTCCTGCCGAGTATGCCGCGCGCCGTGTCGGGGCGCGTCCTCCGCCAGCGAAGGTGGGCGACGGTTACACCGCGAGCTTCGCGATCGGGCTCCAGGTCGCCTGATCTCCCCTCTCCCGAACGCTCCCACGCCGTGGGAGAATGACGCCGCCTCCCACCCTGGAGGCGGCGTCATTGCGGGGGACACCATGGCACTGCCGCTCGAGGGCTATCGCGTACTCGACCTCTCGGTCTGGCAGCAGGGCTCGTACGCCTCCGCGATGCTCGCCGACATGGGTGCGGACGTCATCAAGATCGAGTCGTACTCGAACCCGGACCCCGGCCGCACGACGCTCGCCGCGGGCTCGTCCGAGCGCAACGCGTACTTCCACTCGCTGAACCGTGGGAAGCGCTCGATCCTTCTCGACCTCAAGGCGGAGGCGGGGCAGGAGGTCTTCTGGCGCCTGGTGCAGACGGCTGACGTCTTCCACAACAACATGCGCGGCGGCGTGCTCGAACGGCTGGGGATCACCTTCGAGCGCCTCCAGGCCGCGAATCCGGGCTGCATCATGTCGAGCGCGACCGGGTGGGGACACCTCGGCCCCGACCGTACGACGGGGTCGATGGACACGCTGGCGCAGGCACGCGGCGGGTTCATGTCCGTGACAGGCGAGGGAGCAGACGGCCCGCCCACGATGGCCGGCTTCCCGCAGGCGGACCACGTGGGCGCGATCGTGTCTGGGTACGGCATCGTGCTTGCGCTGCTGCACCGCGAGCGCGGTGGTGAGGCGCAGGAGGTCAACACCTCGCTCTTCGGATCGCAGATCGCGATCCAGACGTTCAACATCACCGGAGCGCTCTGGGCGAACGAGATGCGCCCGCGCATGACCCACCAGGAGCGTCGCCCGACGTGGAACCATTTTCAGGGCGGGGACGGCAAGTGGTTCATGATTGGTGCCCTGCCCGCCGATAAGTGGTGGGTCACGTTCTGCGAGGTGATGGGCGCGCCCGACCTCGCGCTACCCCCGTACGTCACCGCCGAGGATCGCCAGGCGCGCAACGCGGAGGTGATCGCGCGCATGGACGCGATCTTCATGACGCGCACCCGTGACGAGTGGGTCGACGCGTTCCAAGCGCGCGACCTGCTGGTGCAACCGGTCCTCGACTGGATCGAAGTGGGCGGGGACCCGCAGGCGTGGGCCAACGGCTACATGGTCGAGGTTCCCGATGAGCACGGGCGACTGTGGCCCATGGTGGGCTCGCCCGTCCACCTGTCGAAGACGCCGGCCCAGATCGCCCGGCAAGCGCCCGCGTTTGGACAGCACACCGAGGAAGTCCTGCTCGAGTTGGGCTACTCGTGGGAGGAGCTCACATCGCTTCGCCAGCGCGGGGCGTTTGGCGATTCGTCTCAGTAGCCGAACCTCGGGACGCGCGGGACCGCTGGTGCTCGATACGTCCGAGCAGGAACAGCACGAGTAACACCACGACCATGAGCCGGGCGGTGCCGCCGATGTACATCGGTCCCTCCTTCATCTGCGGTTGGCATTGCACGCTACGGGGCGGCGCGCGACGCCCACGTCGCAGCTCCTGCTCCGACGCTCGCGATTCGCTCTCGTCGTGGTGGCTGCGCCCGCCGTCGTCCGGGTGAGCCCGAGTTCGGGTCGAACGCGATGGATACGCATCGCTCTGCGCGAAATCGAACTGCGTTCAGCACGGCTGTCCGCTGATGATTCGAGCCGGAACGGTGAGGTTCGAGGCGCAGACGGAAGGAGTGAGGACATGAGCATCCTCGCGTGGATCGTTCTTGGATTGGTTGCGGGAGCAATCGCTAAGGCAGTCATCCCGGGCGACGACCCCGGCGGGATCATCGTGACGATCCTGATCGGCATCGTGGGTGCGGTGATCGGTGGGTTCCTCTGGAGCTTCATCACCGGCAACACCACGTACACCGAGTTTGACCTCGGTGGTCTCTTGATCGCGGTTGTCGGTTCGATGGTCCTCCTGGGCCTCTACCGCTCCATGGCCGGCCGGCGGACGTAGGAAGGCACAACATGGCAACGGCGCACGAGGCTGCCGGCAACGGCAAGCATGACGAGGGCTCGCCCCTGGGCGGGGCGATGAGCGACGCGATCGACAGCATTGCTTCCGCCATCGGCGATCCAGCGGAGTGGCCGGAGATGGCCGAGGACTTCGCCCGTGCCGGGTACAAGGATATGTACAAGGAGCTCGCGAAGAGTGGGTGGTGGCCAGCGGTGTACGCCGCGGGTGGCTCCGCCGCCACGCTCCTCGGTGCGATTGTCGTGGCCCGCCGCAAGGCGAAGCGCAGCGGCCTGATGGCCGCCGCGATGCCGATGATGGCGGCCGCACGGCCGATGATGGCGGCGATGGAGTCGCAGATCGCGGACGCGTCCGAGCAGATGATGCGCAAGCACACGAAGTCCGGCTCCGGCTGGATGCGCACCGCGATGACGCTGGGATTCGTTGCCCTGACTGGCTGGGGCATTCGCCGCGCGATGGCCCAGGCGAGTTAGCGCGGTCGAGCTGGGTTCCTGCCGGAAATCCCTAGCGGGCTGGTGCCGTGGCGAGCCTCTCGAGGAATCGCACGAGCACCAGCCCGCTCGACTTCCACTCGGCGGCGCACGCCTTGCCGATGTAGCGCACGTGCCAGGGCTCCCACACATAGCCGGTCACGGCTTCCGCCTCGGTCGATGGGTAACTGATCGCGAACCCGAACTCGTGCGCGTGGGCGGTGACCCACTTGCCCTCGGGCAGGGCGCCGAATTGCTCGACGAGCTCCCAGCCAGTGCCAGAGTTTGCGCTGATCACATCGGCGGTGGTGCCGAGCTGGTGCTCGCTGTTACCGGGAGGGGCGCTCTCGCGCCTCGCCTGCGCCTCGCCCAGCTGGCCGATCCAGAACTGGAACGTGCGCTGCTGCTCCGCGTACGAGCGGAAGCTCGAGCGGATGCGAAGCGTGACTCCCTGCGCCTGTGCCGCAGAAAGCATCTCGACGATCGCGGAGGCAGCCTGCGCGCGCATGATCTCGTTGGGGAAGCCCGGTGCGGCCCAGCGGTCGTCGATTGTCTGGAGATCGGATGGGCGGTAGTCCGCCGGGAGTCCGCGCTGCTTGTCCACGACGCGCAGCACATATGGATCAACCGTCTGAGCAAATGCGGCGCACGTCTGGCTCGCGACCGTCGCCGCAGTCGCCTTCGGCGCAGCGGGGGTCGCCGAGGTTTGCGAGACGCTGGCGGAAGCAGCCGCCGTAGCGACTCTGACCTCGGGCGGGGCCTTCGTGCCCCCGCATGCGGCGAGGGCGATCCCAGCCGCTCCGACCCCCACGAGCACCCAGCTTCGACGACCGATCGAGGTGATATCCATGCCTTCGAGCCTATCACCGGGCCTTCGCATGGCCCCGCCCTGGCTGTCTCGGGCCTCACCTCAGGATGCAATGGAATCGCGAGGATCGGTGACACCAGCCCGGGTTCTGGATATGATCCGTCGCCTAGGTCGCATTGCGGCTGCAAGATTGCCCTCGGCGGGGCGAGCGTGCGGTGGGGATCGCCCCGCACTCGGAGGCACACGGGATGATTTCCACGCGCGAAGAGCTCACCGAACAAGACGGTGAGGTCAACCGAAGCGGCGCCTCCGCGCCGTTGAACGATGCCGCCGCCCCCGTGCGCTTCACCGCCACCGAGGAGGAGAGCCAGCGCATCCAGGCGCTCGCTGGCTCCACCAAGGGTTCGATGCGTCTCGCGCGCCTGCTGATGCACCAGCCGAACCTCGTCATCCACGCGGCGAAGACCGCACTCCGAGGCGCCAGCGCCGGCCTGCGCGCCGACCACACCCTCTCGTGGCTCATCCACGTCGACACCGTGCGGCAGGTCATCCCGAACGGCGGTATGGGCGCCACCTGGGGTGGGCTCGACACGTTCATGGGTCTCGTTGCGAAGCATGTCGCGCGGACCGCGCACGCGCTGGAGCTCGGCTGCGGCGGCGGGCGCGTCACGCGCCACATCCGCCCGCTTGTCGGCACGCTCGTCGCGAACGACGTCTCCGAGCGGATCCTCGACGAGGCGCGCGCGGCGACGGTGGACCTGCCCCCGATCGACTACCGCGTCACGTACGGCCTCGGTGATGACCTGCGCGACCAGGAGTTCGATGCCGTCATCGGCCACGAGTTGCTGATGCAGTTCGACTTCGACGAGCTGCTCCGCTACTGCTCGAACATTCACCGCTCGCTGAAGCCGGGCGGTCTGTTCATCGCTTCGGTCTACACCTTCGATGACCCCAGCGAGATGGCGCAGCACATGGGCATGATCCGCGACCACGGCGCCGGCGCCCGCTCGCCGTTCCGCGTGCACCGCATGCCTCGCCGCACCTACCAGGACATCTTCGAGGCGTGCGGCTTCGAGGTCGTCGAGGTGCAGCGCAGCCGTGCCGACGAGTACCAGGCGAAGAAGACCCCGCACACCAACTTCGTCCTCCGCCGCCGCGTCGAGGCGTAACCCTCCCGCACATCGCGAGGGATCTCGCCGAACGTGCCGCACGCAGAGCATCTGAATTGCGGCTTCTAACCCCCCTCCCCCCTTGTGGGGAGGGCCGGGGTGGGGGCGTCAGGCAGCCTGACGCTACCGTCGCAGGCGGACGAGCTCCGTCAGGATGCCGTTCACGCTCTGCGGCCGGAAGAACGCGACCGTGCGGCGGCCATCATCTGCCCGAGGCAGCGCGATCTCCTGCAGGCCGTTCGCGAGAAGCCGCTCCGCCTCATCGTTGACGTCCTCGCAGGCGTAGCAGATGTGGTGGAGCCCTGCCCCGCGCTTGGCGAGGTAGCGCGCCACGCCGCTGGTCGCGCCGGGGGCGGGGATGAGCACCTCGATCTCGGTCTCACCCTCGCCCACCTTGAAGAAGTAGTTGAACGTCTGCTCCGGTGCGAAGAACGAGCCGGTTGGCCACTTCGACCGCGGCTCGTTGATCGACAGCCCCAGCCCGTCGCCGAGGGCGGCGACCGCCTCGTCGATCGACGAGGCGACGACGCCGACGTGGTCGATGCGCGCGAACATGCGGGTCTCCTGTAGCTGCGTGGCGCCGAGGCTCCGGCGAGGGAGGCGCTAGGCTCGCCGCCCCTGTCTCGGCCTACTTCTTCGCCTTGGCCTTCGCCGTCGGATACACGGTCACCTCAAACGGCTTGGTCGACTCGTCCACGCTGTAGTGCATCGTGCCGTCCTCGTCCCGCGGGACGTTGGTGATGACCACGGATTGCGGCTGGATGTACTTGAACGTGCCGTTGGCGACCGCGAAGGGGCGGTCGTGACCGGGGTACACGACGTTGCACGTGTCGATGATCTTGCGCGCGCTCTTCTCGCCCTCTTCCTCGTCGAAGAAGATCAGGCCCGCCGTCGGCGGGTCAGCCATCGCGGCCTTCCGGCTGGGCAGCGCGTCGCCCACCATGCCCGAGATGCCATCCGCCGTCTCCACGAGCACCGCGAGGCTGCCCGGGCTGTGGCCCGGCACGCTCATCACGCGCACGCTCGGCTCCAGCTCGTCCCCGTCGCGCACCTTCAGGACGGACTTTGCGCGGTTCAGGATGTCGGGGAGGTAGAGCGGTGTCGCCTGGTCGAGGGGGTGCGGTTTCTGCATGTAGTCGAACTCGGTCTGGCTGACGACCACCTCGGCGTTCGGGAACATCAGGATGTTCAGCGAGTGGTCCCAGTGCGCGTGCGTGATCACGATGCGGTCGATGTCCGTGGCGTTGATCCCGCGCTGTGCGAGGCGCTCCAGCAGGATCTGGCGTCGTGCGGGGTAGCCCACGTCCACCAGCGTCAGGTGCTGGCCCTTGATCAGGGTGATGCCGCAGTAGGAGATCATCCCCTCGTTCGTCCCGACCCCGAAGCCCTGTGTGATGACGTCGATCTCGGCCATGTGACCCTCCGATGCGCGCCTCCCCGGGCGCTCTGGTGTGCGCAGAATACGCGCCCTCGGCAAGGCACGCCGAGGCTGCGTCGCCGCCCCACCGAGGCGCCTCGAAGCCCCCGAGGGTCGCCTCCGGGGCGTGGCTGCTCGATACTTTCCCCATGGCACGAGAGTCGATCCGAGAGTGGCTGGCGGCGTCGCCTGTACGCCTCGCGCCGATGGCGAGTTACACGAACGTGCCCTTCCGCCAGGTCGCGGTCACCTGCGGCAGCGGCTACACGACCAACGAGGAGATCGACGCGGACGCGCTCTCGCGCGACAACGAGCGCGCGCTGCTCTCCGCGCGGACGCCGTCGCCCGAGTCGGGCATCGACCTCGGCGTCGTCGCGATGCAGCTCCTCGGCTGCACTGAGGAGACGATGGTCCCGTCCGCCCTCCGCCTCGTCGAGGCGGGCGCGCACATCGTCGATGTGAACATGGGCTGCCCGGTGCCGAAGATCGTGAAGCGCGGCAAGGGCGCGGCGCTGATGCGGGACGTGTCCTCAACGGCACGACTGCTGACGGCGATCCGTCGCGCGATCCCCGACACCCCGCTCACGATCAAGATCCGCGGCGGCTGGAGCGACCAGCACCAGAACGCCGTCGAGGTTGCGCGGATGGCGCAGGACGTCGGCGTCGACGCGATCACGGTGCATCCGAGGACGCGCGCGCAGCTCTACGCCGGGCGCGCGCCGTGGGACGTGATCGGCGACGTCGTTCGTGCGGTGGACATCCCCGTCACTGGCAACGGCGACGTGCGGACGCTCGCCGATGCCCGCCGGATGATGGACGAGACGGGCTGCGTGTCCGTGATGATCGGTCGAGGCGCCCTCGGGCGGCCGTGGGTGTTCGATCCCGCGTACGACGCGCTGGATGACGAGGCGAAGTACGCCTACGAGATCGACGTCATCTCGCGCCACCTCGACCTGATGGAATCGACCTTCGCGCCAAATGAGGCCGCCTTCCAGGCGAAGAAGCACCTGATGTACTACTCGAGCGGGTGGCCAGGTGCGACGCTGATCCGACGTGAGCTGTTCGACAAGCGCTGGATGTCCGAGGTGCGCGAGGTCTTCGCGATGCGCCTGCGCCCGCTGCGTCCCGCC
>CANIRU010000058.1 GCA_947470025.1 Chloroflexota bacterium | reverse complement strand
TCCTCGGTCGCCCCGCCGCTCCCTCCATCTGGAGGTTGTGCGCTATTGCTTCTCGACCTGGAGGAAGTCCAGCTCGACGGGCGTCTCACGCCCGAACATGGAAACCAGGACGCGGACGCGTCCCTTGTCGACATCGATCGCGTCCACGACGCCGATCATGTCGCTGAACGGGCCATCCGTGACCAGCACGGACTCCCCGATCTGGAAGCCGACGTTCACACGCGGCTTGTCGGAGGTCATCTGCTTGAGGATCTGGTCGACCTCCGCGTCGGCCAGCGGCGTCGGCTTCGCGCGGTCGTCCGCGGTCGCGCCGGCGAAGCCGGTGACGGCCGGCGTGTTCCGCACGACGTACCAGGAGTCATCGGACATCACCATCTGCACGAAGATGTAGCCGGGGAAGAGCTTCCTCGACACCGTCTTGCGCTGGCCGTCCTTGATCTCGATCTCTTCCTCGGTGGGGATGATCACCTGGAAGATCTTGTTGCCCATGTCCATCGTCTTGACGCGCTGGTCCAGCGACGTCTTGACCTTGTTCTCGTAGCCCGAGTAGGTCTGGACGATGTACCAGGCGCGGCCGTCATCGGGCGTCTCGGTCGTCTCTTCGGCGGTGGCGTTCGTCTCGTTCATGCCAACCCCTAACGCAGAATCGTCTGCTCGACGATCCAGCCGAACAGCAGGTCGGCGCCGCCGAGCAGCACACCGAGCGCGAGCGACACGATGATGACGACGCCCGTGAGGTTCGCCGTCTCCTGGCGCGTGGGCCAGGTGACCTTCTTGAGCTCGCTGAAGATGTCCATCGCCCAGCGTGGCTTCAGCAGCGATCCGCCGCGGGTGTCCTCACCCGGAGCGGCCGGCGCGCTGAACGTGGGGCCTGCAGCACGGCGCGGAGATGCGGCTTCGCGCTGCTTCTGACGGCGTTCGGCGCGCTCTTGCTGGCGCCGAGCTTCTCGTCCCATGGTGCCTGTCCTGACTCCCGCCTGCGGCGGTGATCGCGTCTGGAACTTGTGTTCTCGAGAGCGCCTAGGTTAGCGCGTCTCGCGGTGCGGCTGCGCCACGCGGCAGCGCGGGCAGTACTTCTTCAGTTCGATCCGCTCGGGATCGTTCCGCTTGTTCTTCTTCGTCGTGTAGTTGCGCTCGCGGCACTCGGTGCACGCCAGCGTAATGTGATCGCGGTCGCCAGCCTTGGCCATCGTCCGCTCCTCTCGATGATCGGACGTCCACCGCGGACGCCCGATCGATTGTCAGACTCTTACTCGATGATCTGCGTGACGACGCCGGCGCCGACGGTGCGACCACCCTCGCGGATGGCGAACCGAAGACCCTCTTCGATGGCGATCGGGTAGATGAGCTCGATCTCCATCTGGATGTTGTCACCAGGCATGACCATCTCCGTGCCCTCGGGCAGGTTGGCCGTGCCGGTGACGTCCGTCGTGCGCACGTAGAACTGCGGGCGGTACCCGTTGAAGAACGGGGTGTGACGGCCGCCCTCTTCCTTGCTCAGGACGTAGACCTCACCCTTGAACCGCTTGTGCGGGGTGATCGAGCCGGGGGCAGCGAGGACCTGGCCACGCTCGACCTCGGCACGCTCGATGCCGCGCACCAGGCAGCCGACGTTGTCGCCCGCTTCGCCCTGGTTCAGCGTCTTGTTGAACATCTCGACGCCGGTGATGGTCGTCGACTTCGTCGGCTTGACGCCGATGATCTCGACCGTCTCGCCGACCTTGACGACGCCACGCTCGATGCGGCCCGTGAGCACGGTGCCACGGCCCTTGATGCCGAAGACGTCTTCAATCGCCATCAGGAACGGCTGGTCCACGGGGCGCGCCGGCTGCGGGATGAAGCTGTCGACGGCGTCCATCAGGTCCCAGATGCACTTGTACTCAGGTGCCTCGGGGTCGGTGCTCGTGGACTCGAGCGCCTTGAGCGCGGAGCCGCGGATGATCGGGGTGTCGTCGCCCGGGAAGCCGTTGGCGGAGATGAGCTCACGCAGCTCAAGCTCGACGAGCTCCAGGAGCTCTTCGTCTTCCATCATGTCGCACTTGTTCAGGAAGACGACGATCGAGGGGACCTCGACCTGGCGGGCGAGCAGCAGGTGCTCACGCGTCTGCGGCATGGGGCCGTCAGGCGCGGCGACGACGAGGATCGCGCCGTCCATCTGCGCCGCGCCGGTGATCATGTTCTTGATGTAGTCGGCGTGGCCCGGGCAGTCGACGTGGGCGTAGTGACGCTGCTCCGTCTGGTACTCGATGTGCGAGATGGCGATCGTGATGCCGCGAGCGCGCTCCTCGGGGGCGTTGTCGATCTGGTCGAATCGCGAGAAGTCCGCGAATCCCTTCAGCGACAGCACCTTCGTGATCGCCGCCGTCAGCGTGGTCTTGCCGTGGTCAACGTGACCGATCGTGCCGATGTTCGCGTGCGGCTTGTTCCGCTGAAATACGCCCTTGGCCATGACTCGCCACTCCTTCGCCGACCACCTGTGCGGCCGGCCGGACCGTTCGCTTCGCTGCGTCGTTCGCTTACATCAGGCCGGCGTGCAGCCGGCGATGGTGGCGAGGTGGAGAAAGATGGAGCCCCCGATGAGAGTTGAACTCATGACCTCGTTCTTACCAAGAACGCGCTCTACCACTGAGCTACAGGGGCCGGACTATTCGCGACCTCGGACGCTTCTCCTGCGACCGTGACCGGTGGACTGCTGGTGCATGGGACAGGATTCGAACCTGTGTAGCCGTGAGGCGGCGGATTTACAGTCCGCTGGAATTAGCCACTCTCCCACCCATGCACGGATTCTCTTCCCGCGCCGCGCCCCTCATTGTCAGAAGGCCATGAGCCCCATCTCCTCCGGGCCATCCCACAGGATGGAGCCCGAGAGGGGATTTGAACCCCTAGCCTTCCGATTACAAATCGGCTGCGCTGCCGTTGCGCCACTCGGGCACGCCTGGCCATTCCGCAGAACGGTCCGCCGGAAGAAATGCCGCCCTCCGCCACAGAGAGGCGCGCATCAAACAGTATAGGAATCGTGGCGCGGCAGGGTCAACGCACCCCTAGCACCCATCCTCGAGGGCTCCCGGAGCCATTCGAGGTAACGGGACACGGTGGATAGACTATCGCGTCATGGCCCCAAGCCCACCCCCCGCCCCCCACTCGACGTTCCGTCGGGGCCGGCGGCCGATCTTCTACGGCTGGTACATCGCGCTGGCCGGGGCCGGCCTCCAGCTCCTGAACGGCAGCGTCCTCGGGCAGGCGTTCGGCTCCTACGCGGTCGCCCTCCGCAACGACTTCGGCTGGAGCACCGCCTCGCTCTCCGGGGCCTCCGCGCTGCGCGAGATGGAGACGGGCATCAACGGCCCCTGGCAGGGCTGGCTCGTCGACCGCGTCGGGTCTCGTCGAGTGGCGCGTGTCGGTGTGGTGGTGCTCGCGACCGGGCTGCTGCTGTTCAGCCAGGTGCACAACCTGTGGCAATTCTACGGCGCGTTCATCGTCATGGCGGTGGGGTCGAGCCTGATGGGCTACCTCACGCTCACCTCGCTGATGGTGCAGTGGTTCGACCGAAGACGCTCGACGGCGCTCAGCCTGAACAGCGTGGGCGGCGCGCTGGCCGGCATGCTCCTCCCGCTGACCGTCGTCTCATCGATCGAGGCCTTCGGCTGGCGTGAGACGGTAATGGGGAGCGCGGTGCTCGTCATCCTCGTTGGGCTGCCGTTGTGCCAGCTCTTCGTAGACACGCCCGCCGAGAAGGGCCTGCTCCCCGACGGCGTGAGCGTCGAGGAAGCCTCGACGCCGGAGCGCGTTGCCGCCCTCGCGAACGAGCCGAACTTCACGCTCCGCGAGGCGATGCACACCGGGGCGTTCTGGTGGGTGTCATGCGGGCACGGGTCCGCGCTGTTCGTCGTCGCCGCGATCAACGTGCACCTGCAGCTGTTCCTGACGGAGACGCGCGGCTACTCGCTGCACGAGGCCTCGCTGGTGACCTCCCTGATCACGACGATGTTCCTCATCGGCAACATCGGCGGGGGAATCATCGGCGACTACGCGAACAAGCGCGTGCTGGCGATGTGCTGCATGCTCATGCACATGATCGGCATGCTGCTGATCTCGCACTCCGTCGGCACCGCGATGCTGATCGCCGGATCGATCGTCCACGGACTGGCGTGGGGCGGCCGAGGCCCGCAGATGGCGGCGATCCGCGCGGAGTACTTCGGGCGCGCCGCCTTCGGCAAGATCATGGGCGTGTCGAACGGCGTGATCATCATCGGCACGATCTCCGGCCCATTGATCGCCGGGTACATGTACGACACCACCGGCTCGTACGGCTTCGGGTTCGACATGCTCGCCCTGATGTCCGGCGCCGGCTCGATCTTCTTTGTGCTGGCGAAGCCGCCGAAGCCCCCCGTGCGAGCAGAACCCGTCGAGGCTCCCGCGCCGTAGCCGCCCGCGTTCGCCGCAGCCGCGATCCAGTGCCAGACTGGTCGGCATGACCGTCGACGCGCCCCCCGACACCCTTGTGCCCTCGCCGAAGCGCGCCCCGCGCATCTTCCTCGGCTGGTGGATCGTCGCAGCGGCCTCTCTGGTGCAGGCGCTCCAGACGGGACTGATCCAGCAGGCGTACGGGAACTACATCGTGGAGCTGGGCAAGGAGTTCGGCTGGTCGAAGGCACTGCTGTCGTGGGGCGCCACGGAGCAGCAGGCGGTCTACGGGGCGACGGGGCCGGGCGTCGGCTGGCTCCTCGACCGCTTCGGGCCCCGCACGGTGATCCGTGTCGGCATGGTGATCACGGGCACGAGCTTCTTCCTCTTCGCCCGCGTCGACTCTCTGACAACGTTCTTCCTCGCGCTCCTGCTCATGTCGGTCGGCGCGAACATGATCGGCTACATCGCCACGACCTTCGTCGTGATCCACTGGTTCGAGCGGAGCCGGTCGAGGGCGCTCAGTCTTGCCGCCTCCGGCACGTCGTTCGGCGGCATGGCGGTCTACCTCGTGGCGTTGCTGATCGAGCGCTACGGCTGGCGCACGACGGCGGACATCACCGGCGTGATCTTCATCCTCGCGGCCGTGCCAATCACGATGCTGATGCACCACCACCCGCAGGACGTCGGCGAGGAGATGGACGGCGGCGTCCCGCCGTCACGCGAGGGCGCACCTGCCGAGGCCCCCGCGGCGTCCGTCGACTTCACGCTGCGCGAGGCGATGCGGCACCCGGTGTTCTGGTGGATCTCGTTCGGGCACGGCTCAGCGCTGTTTGTCGTGTCGGCGATCAACGTCCACCTCGTCTCGAACCTCACGAAGGAGCACCACTACTCCCTCTCACAGGCCTCGGCCGTGATGGTTCTGGTAACAGCGATGTACGGGATCGGCACCGTCACGGGCGGGTTCATCGGCGGGCGCGGCAACCGCCAGTCGGTGACGATGCTCTGCATGTTCATGCACATGGCGGGGATGCTGCTGCTCGCGCACGCCGTGAACGACGCGATGATCATGGCGTTCGCGCTGCTGCACGGCTACGCGTGGGGCTGGCGCGGCCCGCAGATGGCGGCGCTGCGCGCGGACTACTTCGGTCGCGCGTCGTTCGGCAAGATCATGGGCGTCTCGAACATCATCATCATCATCGGGACGATGTTCGGCCCGCTGATCGCGGGCTACGCCTTCGACATCACGGGCAGCTACCGGCTCGGATTCGACATCCTCGCAGCGCTCGCGGGCCTCGGCTCGATCTTCTTCTACCTGTCGAAGCCGCCCGAGCCGCCAGCGCGCTATCGCATGACTTCCTCGGGCTGAACCGCAGGATACCTGCGCCGCCCGAGCAGACCTGCGGGCCTCGAGCTACCGCTTCACGCTCCAGCGCGCTCCCTGCGTGGTGTCCTCGATCACGATGCCGCGTGCATCGAGCTCCGCGCGGATCTCGTCCGCACGCTTGAAGTCGCGCGCCGCGCGCGCTGCCGTGCGCTCGAGGAGCAGCGCGTCGATCTCGGCGGCGTCCTCGCGTGGCGCATCGCTGCCGCCCTGCTCCAGCGTCAAGCCGAGGACGCCCGCGAACTCGCCGAGCGTGGCCTGCATCGCGCGGATGTCGTCACCGTTGCGGTGCGCGTCGATCGCGCGGTTGATCTCCGTCGCGAGGCGGAACAGCACGGCCAGCGCGTGCGAGGTGTCGAGGTCGTCCTCAAGCGCGTCGATGAAGTCTGACTCGCGCGCGCCCTCGGGCGGTTCGATGCGCGCACCGGTCGCGTCGTCGGGGACGTCGCGTGTCGCGGCACGCGCGAGGCGCTCCACGCCCGCGCCAGCCGCGGCCATCGCCTCGTCGGTGAGGTTGGTCTGCGAGCGGTAGTGGCTCGAGAGCACGTACAGCCGGATCCCGTCGGGCGACCACCGTTCGAGGGCGTCGCCGACGCTGACGACGTTGCCGATCGACTTCGACATCTTCTCGCCGTCGCGCTGCACCATGCCGTTGTGCATCCACAGATTGGCGAACACGGGCGACGTGTGTGCGGCCGCCTCGGCTTGCGCGATCTCGTTCTCGTGGTGCGGGAAGATCAGGTCGAGGCCACCACCGTGGATGTCGAAGCGCTCACCGAGGTAACGGCGCGACATCGCGGAGCACTCGATGTGCCAGCCCGGGCGACCCTTGCCCCACGGGGAGTCCCACGCGGGCTCGCCGGGCTTCGCCGACTTCCACAGCGCGAAGTCCAGCGGGAACTCCTTCTCGTCACCGGGCTCGAAGCGCGTGCCGGTGCGGAGGTCCTCGATGTTGCGGTGACTGAGCTTGCCGTAGTCGCTCTTCGCGCGCACGCGGAAGTACACGTCGCCGGATGCCGTCACGTAGCCGAAGCCGTTCGCAACGATCTCCTCGGTCATGCCGACGATGTTCTCGATCTCGAGGCTCACACGCGGGCGCACGTCGGGCTTCAACAGCCCGAGGCGCTCCTGCTCATCTTCCCACTGCGCGATGTTCGTGTTCGCCAGGTCGAGGGGGTCGATGCCCATCGCCGCGCCGCGGTCGATCAGCTTGTCGTCCACGTCGGTGTAGTTCGACACGAACGTGACCTCGAGGCCGCGCCAGCGCAGGTAGCGGACGAGGACGTCGTAGACGATCAGCGACATCGCGTGGCCGACGTGCGCGGAGTCATACGGCGTGACGCCGCAGACGTAGATGCCGACCTTGCCGGGGGTGACCGGGACGAGCTCTTCGAGCGCGCCGGTCATGGTGTTCTGCAATCTCACTCGGCGGTCACCGCACCCTGCTGCGGCGTCGGTATCGCCGAGGTCGCGCGCGCGTCGGCGAGCTGCCGCTCGAGGTCACCGATGCGTCGCTCGAGCGCGTCGATGCGATCCCACTCCGGGTCGGGGAGCCGCTCGACGGTGTCGTTGCTGCGGTTGGTGTATGCGATCACGTGGCCCGGCACTCCTACGACGGTCGCCCCGGGGGGCACGCTGGACACCACCACCGATCCGGCGCCGATCTTCGCGCCCGCGCCGATGGTGACCGCACCGATGATCTGTGCGCCCGCGCCTACGGTCACGTACTCCTCCAGCGTGGGGTGGCGCTTCTCGCGCCGCGTGGAAGTGCCGCCGAGGGTGACGCCCTGCAGCAGGTGGCAGTGGTCGTGGATGATGGTCGTCTCGCCGATGACGACGCCCATGCCGTGGTCGATGAAGAAGTCGTGCCCGATCTGCGCCCGCGGGTGGATCTCGATGCCCGTCAGCATCCGTCCGAGGTGCGACAGCAGCCGCGCGGCCAGCGGGTGGCCCGCCGCGTCGATGCGGTGCGCAATGCGGTGGATCAGGAGCGCGTGGACGCCGGGGTAGGTCAGCAGCACCTCGGTGGCCGAGCGGGCCGCCGGGTCGCGACGCATCGCGGCGCCGATGTCCTCGTGGATGCGGGAGAGCCAGGTCACGCGGGAGTCCTCTGGGGCGACGGTCCGGGGAGGCCCGTCAGACTGCTTATGGTACATCCTCTTCGAGGAGCGCCACCGCCATCGCCGCGATCGCCAGCCCCGCGCCGATGTCCCCGACCCGCTCGTTCGTGGTCGCCTTCACGTTCACCCGCCCCGGCGGGAGACCGAGGACCACCGCGATCGATTCCCGCATCGCCTCGATGTGGCTGCCCAGTCGAGGGCGCTCCGCGATCACGGTGGCGTCCACGTTCTCGATGCTGAACCCGCGCGCAACCACCAGGCGCTGGACGCGCTTGAGCAACTCCCGGCTGTCGATGCCGCGCGTTGCCTCCTGGCCCGGGGGGAAGTGGCGTCCGATGTCGCCCTCGCCCGCCGCGCCCAGCAACGCGTCGATGATCGCGTGGATCAGCGCGTCGCCATCCGAGTGCCCCTCGAGGGACGGCGCGCCGGGCACCTCGACTCCGCCGAGGCGCAGCGTGCCCTCCGCCGGCTCACGGAAACGGTGCAGGTCGTAGCCGGTCCCGACGCGCATGTTCGTCTAGCCCTCTCGTTGCTCGATCAGCGCGCGCGCGACGGCGAGGTCGGCGGGCGTCGTCACCTTGATATTCGTCGCGTCGCCCGGCACCACCGCGACCGGCAGGCCCAGATGCTCCACCATCGCCGCGTCGTCTGTCACGTCCGCCGTGACCTCGGCATGCGCGAGGCGCAGTAGGTTGCCGCGAAACGCCTGCGGCGTCTGGATCGCACGCAGCGGCCCGCGGTCGATGGTGCCACGGACCGCCTCGACAGTGGCTGTGCCATCGATCGGCACCACGCGCTTCACCGTGTCCGTGATCGGCAGGCCGGGGATCGCCGCGCCGTGCGCGCGCGCCGCATCGAGCACCCGCGCTGCGAGCTCGCTGGTGACGAGCGCACGCGCCCCGTCATGCACGAGGTACCACACCGCGTCCGGCACCGCCGCGATCCCCGCGGCGACGGAGTCCTGTCGTCGCGCACCGCCCTCGACGCACCGCACCTCGACCCCGCACCCGTCGAGCAGCGCCGCGAGCGCCGCATGTCGCTCCAACGGCGCGACGCACACGAGGATGCCCACGCCGGGCGTCGCAGCGATCACGCGCAACGCGTGCGCGATCAACGGCACGCCGTGGAGGTCAGCCCAGATCTTGTCGACGCCGCCCATCCGCGAAGACGTCCCCGCCGCGAGCACGATCGCCGCAACGTCCTCGGTGCTGCCGTTGGGTGGAGGTGACTCGTTCATCGCGCCGTCATTCTAGGCGGCGAGGCTCCGAAGGTCTGTGTGCTGATCACCGGAAGGGCCCTCACCCTGCCCTCTCCCCAAACGGGGAGAGGGTTCTGAGTCCGGATCCGGCCCCCTCTCCCCGTTTGGGGAGAGGGGCGGGGTGAGGGTCTCTGCTTCCCCTACGGGTAGTACCCGCGCAGCTCGAGGGCCTCGACGACGCGCTCGATGCCGATGATGTTCGCCGCCTCGCGCATCGAGCACTCAGGGCCCTCCTTGGCCGAGCGGGTCGCAATGTCGCGGTAAGCGGTGGTGAGCACGCGCTGGAGCTCCTCGTTCACGCGTGCCTCGGTCCACTGGAGGTACTGGCGCGCCTGCACCCACTCGAAGTACGAGACCGTCACGCCACCCGCGTTCGCCAGGATGTCCGGGATCACCGGGATGCCGCGGTCCTGGAAGATCCGATCGGCGTCGGCCGTCGTCGGCCCGTTCGCGCCCTCGATGATCAGCCTCGCGCGCACGCGGCCAGCGTTGTGCGCGGTCAGCACTGACTCGACGGCGGCCGGCACGAGGATATCGACATCCGCCGTGAGCACGTCCTCAGGTTCAACGATCTGCGCTGCGCCGCTCGCCTCGGCCCACTCGCGCAGGTCGCCACCCTGGCCGACATGCGAGTAGGCCGCGGTGACATCGATCCCGTTCGGGTTGTAGAGGGCGGAGTGCACATCGGAGAGGTACAGCACCTTCGCGCCGGCCTCGTGGATCAGCCGCGCGGCAACGCTGCCGACATTCCCGAAGCCCTGCACGGACACGGTCTTCCCGGCCACGCCCCCCTGCGCCTGCAGGTGCTCCTGCAGCAAGAAATAGATGCCGCGCCCGGTTGCCTCGTTCCGTCCCGCCGAGCCGCCAAGCGACACCGGCTTGCCGGTCACCACGCCCGGGATCGTGTATCCGTGGGACATGGAGTACGTGTCCATCATCCACGCCATGGTCTGCGCGTTCGTGCCCATGTCCGGCGCAGGGATGTCCTTGTCCGGCCCGATGATCGGCTCGAGCTCGGTCGTGAAACGCCGCGTGAGGTTCTGGAGTTCCTGCTCACTCAGCTTCGTCGGGTCGACGATCACGCCGCCCTTCGCGCCGCCGAACGGGATGTTCACCACCGCGCACTTCCACGTCATGAGCATCGCAAGCGCGCGCACGTCGTCCAGGGTGACGTGCGGCGAATAGCGGATGCCGCCCTTTGTGGGACCTCGTGCGGTGTCGTGCAGGACGCGATAGCCCTCGAAGATCCTGACCGAGCCATCGTCCATCTGCACGGGGAACTGCGTCTGGAACACGGTCTTCCACGACGTCAGGTACGCGCGGTAGCGGTCGCTCAGGTTGATCGTGTCAGCCGCCGCGTGGAACTGCGCCAGCGTGCTCGCGAGGATCCCCTCGCCTGCTGCAGGGTGGGCGAGGGTCGGAGTGGTCGTGGTCATCGGCAGGCGCCTTTCCGTAGAGGGCGTATCGCCCTGCATCGATGGTACCGCCGGCGCACGCCCGATCTGTTACGTGCACGTGTAGGACTGGTGCCTGCGCGCTATGACGCGTCGAGGCCTTCGGTGCGGAACATGGCGAGCACAGCCCGATCCGTCTCGAACGCCATCTCGTCGTCTGGCGGCAGTGCATCGAGCGGGAAGAAGCGAGCCTCGATCGCGTCGTCGCCGGCGGCGAGCGTGCCGCCCACCCGACGCGCGAGGAACCACACGCCCACACTGTGGCGTTCCGGGAAGAAGTTGGAGCGCACCTCGAAGACGCGGCCCAGTTCGACGTCGAGGCCCGTCTCCTCGCGCATTTCACGCACGAGCGCGTCACGCAGGTCCTCGTCGTACTCAACGAAGCCGCCCGGCAAATCCCACAGCCCGGGACGGAAACTCCCGCCGCGCCGAGTCAGCAGCACCGCGCCATCCTCGACGAGGATCGCCGCGACGCCGACGTTAGGGTTGTAGAGAAACACGAACCGGCACGCCCGGCACACCAGCCGCTCGCGCTCCCCGCGCACCTCGAGGCCCAACGCCATGCCGCACTTGGGACAGTGCGTGTACCGGGCGTTGCCGTCGGGATGTGGCGTCGAGGTCATGGGAGGGATGGTACGCGAGCCGCGCCGACGATCAGGCTGGGACGGAGAACCCCCCTCCCCCTGTACGGGGGAGGGGGATGGGCCGCACCACGCAGTCTCCTCGAGGCACCTCGCACTGCGAGGCGCGCCTCGGGCCGCTTGCCCCCCCGACGTGCCGAGGGCCCCGTTGCCGGGGCCCTCGTCGTCGGAGACGCAGCGTGGGGCGCCGCGTTGCCGTCTATAGATGAAGTGCCGCAGGCTAGTCCGGCTCGGCGACGTACGAGACGCCTGCCAGCTCCGCCTTCATGTCCGCACTGGCCGCGAAGACCGACGAGGTCTCCCCGTACACCAGCTCCTGGCGCTCGAAGTCGAAGATGAACGGCAGGAGCATCGACTCCGGCATCGCGATCTCCGCGATCGGCGTCGGCCGTTCGACCACGACGCGCGCACGCGCCGGGATCAACTTGCCGATGATCACGTTCTCCTTCAGGCCGTGCAGCCGGTCGGTCTTACCCGACATGGCCGCCTCGGTCAGCACGCGCGTCGTCTCCTGGAAGGAGGCGGCGGCGAGGAAGGAGTCAGTCGACAGCGACGCCTTGGTGACACCCAGCAGCACCGGGGACACCGTCGGCACCACCTTGCCCTCCGCCGTGAGCGCGGCGCGGATCGCCTCGTACTCGTAGCGTTCGAGCAGCTCGTCCGGCAGCAGCTCGGTGTCGCCCGGCTCTTCGACGCGCAGCTTGCGCATCATCTGCCGAACGATGACCTCGATGTGCCGGTCGTTGATGTTGACGCCCTGCGAGCGGTAGACCTTCTGCACCTCGTCCGTGAGGTAGAGCTGCACGGCCTCCGGGCCCAGGATGGCGAGGACGTCCTGCGGGTTCAGCGAACCCTCGGTCATCTGCTCGCCGGCCTTCACGAACTCGCCACCCTCCACGCGGAGGCGGCTGCTCGCCGGGACCGGGTACTCGCGCCGGTCGACGAACTCGCCCGAGACGCGGATGGAGGTCGGGCGACGGCGTTTGCCGCTGCGCACGAACTCCACCTTGCCGTTGGCGGTCGACTTGATCGGCACCATCGGCACGTCGGACTCAACGTCGCCAGCCGGGAGCGCCAACACCTGGTCGATGGCGACATCGTCGCCGTCTTCGACCTGGACGTCGTAGCCCTCGGGCAGCTCGAACTCCTCCGTCGTCGTCCGCGTGGACGTGACGTTCAGGATGCGCTGGTCGCCAGTGCGCGACAGCGTCACGACGCCGTCGATCTCCGAGATGATCGCGAGGCCCTTCGGCACGCGCGCCTCGAAGATCTCCTCGACACGAGGCAGGCCGGACGTGATGTCCAGCGTGCTCGCGACACCACCCGTGTGGAACGTGCGCATCGTGAGCTGCGTGCCCGGCTCACCGATCGACTGCGCCGCGATGATGCCGATCGCGACACCATCCTCGACCAGTCGTCCGGTCGCCAGCGACGTGCCGTAGCACGTCTGGCAGATGCCGCGCTGCGTCTGGCAGGTGAGCGCGGAGCGCACGAAGGCCTCCGTCACGCCCGCCGCGACGATGCGCTGCGCCGTGGGCTCCGTGATCTTCTCGTTCGCCTCGACCAGCACCTCGCCGGTGCTGGGGTCAGCGATCGGGGCGGCGGACCAGCGGCCGGTCAGACGCTCCGTCATGGAGGCAAGGAGCGTCTCGCCCGCGCGGTCGCGGACCCAGATGCCGGGGATCGGGTCGCCATCAGCCACGCATGAGCCGAGCTGCACGACCACGTCCTGAGCGACGTCGATCATGCGGCGCGTCAGGTAACCGGAGTCCGCCGTGCGGAGCGCCGTGTCGGCCAGACCCTTGCGGGCGCCGTGCGTCGAGATGAAGTACTCGAGCACCGACAGACCCTCGCGGAACGAGGAGCGGATCGGCAGCTCGATGATCTTGCCGCTCGGGTCGGACATCAGACCGCGCATCGCGCCCATCTGGCGGATCTGCGCGATGTTTCCCTTCGCACCGGAGTTGGACATCATCGC
>CANIRU010000057.1 GCA_947470025.1 Chloroflexota bacterium | reverse complement strand
CGAGTGGCGCGAGTGGCGCCGCCACGGGGACGCCGGGAGCCCGCCCGTCGGGGACCGCGACACCGTAAGTTCCGCTCGAGGAGGCACGACCTGTGGGTCTAACGCGCCTGGCGATCCAACGACCGCTGACGATCCTGATGGTCATCCTCGGGATCGTGCTGATGGGCGCGATCTCGTACACGCACCTCCGCGTCGACCGCCTCCCGCCGATCGACATTCCCTTCCTCGGCATCAACGTCTCGTACCCGCAGGCGTCCGCGCAAGACGTGGAACTACTGGTCACGCAGCCGATCGAGAACGCGGTCTCCGGACTGTCGGGAGTCACCTCGGTCTCGTCGAACTCGAACGAGGGACGCGCGTCCGTCACGATCCGCTTCGCCAACGGTACGAACATCGACGCCGCGGCGCTCGACGTGGGTCGGCGCGTCGCTGCAGTGCGCCGCCAGCTCCCCGCGGACGCGACTGACCCGACGATTTTCAAGGCGGATCCGAACGCGAGCCCGATCCTCAACATCGCGCTCTCGGGCGCGCCGGTCGCGCAACTCTTCGACCTGGCGAACACCAGTCTGCAGCCCGCGCTCCAGTCGGTGCCCGGCGTCGCGAGCGTCTCGATCTCGGGCGGTCTCCAGCGCGAGATCCAGGTCCAGGTCAACTACACGAAGCTCGCCGCGTACGGGGTCACCATCCAGCAGATCTCCACTGCACTGACCGCCGCCAACGTCACCTCGCCGGTCGGAAGCCTCGACCAGGGGACGAAGACGCTCAACATGCGCGCCGTCGGGGCCGTCGAACAGTTCAGCGCCCTCGAGCAGCTCGTGGTCCAGCAGACGACGACGGGAGGGCCGATCCTCCTGCGCGACGTCGCGACCGTGACCGAGGGCTACAAGAACCAGACGCAGTTCCAGCGCATGAACGGCGCGGAGGCCGTGGGTCTCACGGTCGTGAAGCAGTCGGACGCGAACGAGCTCCAGGTCTCGAGCGATGTGAAGGCGAAGCTCGAGGAGCTCCGCAAGCTGCTGCCGGATGGCACGCAGCTCCAGATCACGAACGACAACTCGATCTTCACGCAGGCCTCGCTCGACTCGATCCAGCGCGATCTGGTGCTGGCGATCCTCCTCGTGGGTATCGTCATGCTGCTGTTCCTGCACCAGTGGCGGAACACCGTGATCGTGCTGCTCGCGATCCCGACGGTGCTGATCAGCACGTTCCTCTTCATGTACGCGCTGGGCTTCACGCTCAACATCATGACGCTGATGGCGCTGGCCCTGATGATCGGCATCCTCGTCGACGACTCGATCGTCGTGCTGGAGAACATCCACCGCCACCTCGAGATGGGCGAGAGCCCGATCTCCGCCGCGCTCAATGGACGCAGCGAGATCGGCCTCGCGGCGATCGCGATCACGCTCGCTGACGTCATCGTCTACGCGCCGATCGCGTTCGTCTCGGGCACGGTGGGTCAGTTGTTCCGTCAGTACGGCCTGACGATCGTGATCGCGACGCTGCTCTCGCTCCTCGTCTCGTTCACGTTGACGCCGATGGTGGCGTCGAGGTGGATGCGACACGAGGTGAGCACCGGGACCGGCCTCTGGCCGCGCTTCGGCGCGGCGTGGGACCGCGCATTCGCGCGCCTCGGCGACCTGACCGCGCGATCCGTCCCGTTCTTCGTGCGCGCGCGATGGCTCGTCACCATTGGGTCAGTCGCCATGCTCGGCGTGTGCGGCGGCCTCCTGTACTTCGGCGCCCTGGGCACCGAGTACGCGCCCGTCGAGGATGACGGCAACCTGCGCGTCGGCGTGAACATGCCGTCGGGCACCTCCCTCGCCGCCGTCGACGATGCGGCGGTGCAGATGGAGGAGGCGCTGCGCACGATCCCGGAGGTGAAGAACATCTTCACGTCGGTGAACGGCGGTGGCGCGAACCTCGCCGTCGAGATCGGGTCGAAGCATGACCGCACCCGGTCCGCCTCCGTGATCGCCGACGATATCCGCAACCTCGGTCGCTCGATCCCCGGCGCATCGGTGTCCGCCTCGATCAACAGCCCACTCGGCGGCGGCGGCGGCACGAACGCCGTTACCGTGCAGATCAGCGGCCCCGAACTCGACACGCTCACGCAGATCGCGTCGCAGGTGCAGGCGATCGGCACGACCGTGCCGTCGCTGAGCGCGCTGCAGAGCAGCGGCCTGCAGGCGTCGCCCGAGTTGCACATCCAGCTCGACCGCGCGCGGATGGCGCAGCTCGGTGTCACCTCGCAGAGCGTCGCAACGATCCTGCGCACGAGCCTCACCGGCACCACGGTGAGCACGCTGCGGCGCCCGGGCCAGCCGCAGGTTGACATCACGATCGTCGGCGCGGCGAACAACCGCGCGAGCCTGAACGACCTGATGGCCGTGCCAATCGCCGGCGCCGCCGGCAACAACGCCGCGACCGCGACCGCCCCGGTCACCCTCGGTCAGATCGCGACGATCGTGCCGGGCAGCGGCCCGGTGCAGATCCAGCGCACCGACCGCAACCGCACGCTGTCGCTTCGTGGCGTCGCCAGTGGCCGCCCGCTCGGCCCCGTCGCGGCCGACCTGCGAGCCGAGATCGCGAAGATGGAGCTGCCGCCCGGCTACACGGTCACCCTCGGCGGCCAGGTCCAGCAGCTGGACGAGGCGCTCAAGTCGCTGTCGCAGGCCCTGATCCTCGCCGTCGTGCTCGAGTACATGCTGCTGGTCGCGCTGTACCAGTCGTGGTTCTACCCGCTCGTACGCATGATGGCGGTGCCCCTCGGCCTCGTCGGGGCGCTGGTTGGCCTGATCCTCACGGGCAACACGCTGAACATCTTCTCGATCATCGGCCTCGTGATGGCGGAGGGTCTCGTCGCCAAGACGAGCATCCTGCTCATCGACTACACCAACACGCTCCGCGAAGAGGGCATGGGCCGCGTGGAGGCCCTCGCCGAGGCGGCCCGCACCCGACTGCGCCCGATCCTGATGACCTCCGCAACGATGGTCTTCGGGATGTTCCCGCTGGCCCTGAAACTGGAGGCGGGCGCCGAGTCGCGCGCGCCGATCGCGGTCGTCGTCATCGGCGCGCTGGTGTCCTCGACGTTCCTGACGCTGATCGTCGTGCCGGCGCTGTACACACTGTTCGACGACCTGTCGGTGTGGATCGGGAACCTCGGGCGCGCGAAGCCGGAGCCGCCGAGCGGCCACGGACTGGAGCGCACGGCCCCCCTGATCACAGGCGATGCGGAGGACGACCCCGCGATGAGCGGCCTGCTCGCGGAGCCGATGACCAGCGCGGGCACGCCGACCTCCGGCTCCTAGCGCGCCGGGGCTCGACCGCGCCCGTAGCGCGCCGCGCGTCTACGCTGTGCGCCGGTCGCGTTCGTGCGGCCAACACCCGATCCCGTACCGATCGAGGTCCGCGTGAACGCACCGTCGCTCCAGGACGCGCAGACGTCGCCGTACCGCTGGGTGATGCTCGCGATGATCTGCGTCGCGTACGCCTCGTTCGGGATGGTGCAGACCTCGATCGCCCCGCTGATCACGCCGATCCTGCACGACACGGGCATGACACGTGGGCAGATGGGCATCGCGCTCGGATCGTGGCAGTTCGTCTACCTCTTCGTCGCGATCCCGGCGGGCGCGATCATCGACCGCTGGGGGCTGCGGCGCGCGATCTTCTTCGGCATCGCGTTCGTCGCGCTCTCGCAGGTGCTGCGCGCCTCCGCCGTGAATCAGGTGACGATGCTCGGCGGGGTGATGGTCTTCGGCCTCGGCGGGCCGTTCATCTCGATCGGTGCACCGAAGCTCACCGCGACGTGGTTCTCCGACAAGGAGGTCGGGCTCGCGCTCGGCATCTACACCGTGTCGCAGTCGATCGGCAGCCTGATCGCCACGTCCTCGGCGAACGCGATCGTCATGCCCGCGACCGGCCAGTCGTGGCGCGCCACGCTCCTGGTGTTCGCCGCGATCGCCGCGGCCGGCGCGATCGCGTGGGTCACGCTGGCCCGGGAGCCTCGAGGCGCCGATGCGAAGCGCGCGATGAGCCCGCGCGCCATGCTCGATTCGTTCCGGCAGTTGCTGCGCGTGCCGCTCGTGCAGATCGTGCTGGTGATGGCGGTCGGGGTGTTCGTGTTCAACCACTCCTTCACGAACTGGCTGCCTGAGATGCTGCGCAGCCACGGCATGACGCCGAGTGAGGCGGGCTTCTGGGCCTCGCTGCCGACGCTCGTCGCAATCCCCGTCGCGATCGTGGTGCCGAGGTTCACGACCGCGCGCTGGCTGACGCCCGTGCTGCTCCTCGTGTTCGCCCTCTGGGTCGCGGCGGCGCTCACGCTGAGCGCGGCGTCCAGTGGCCCGGCCTACTGGCTCGTCATGATCGCCCTCGGCATCGGTCGAGGCGCGGCGACGCCGCTGCTGATGCTGACGCTGGTGCGCTCGAAGTCCGTCGGCTCGACGCTGATGGGCGCGGCGGGCGGCCTCTTCTTCACCGCCGGCGAGGTCGGCGGCGTCCTCGGCCCCACGCTGACCGGCACGCTCGCGGACGCGACCGGCGGCTTCGGCACGGGACTCCTCGTGCTCGCCGCCGCCGCCGCCGCGCTGGCCGCGCTGACGCTGGTGCTGCGCGCGGTGATACGGCCGGCGGCGTAGTCAACGTCTCGCAGCACGAAGAAGGGGGCCGGCACTCGCCGGCCCCCTTCTTCGTGTGATCGCGAACCGCTCGAAGGCTATGCGCCGACGAGGACACCCGACGACTTGAGCGAGGCGACCTCGCTGGCGGCGTAGCCGGCCTCGGTCAGCACCTCGGCGGTGTGCTCGCCGAGGCGAGGGGCCGGGAGGCGGATCTCGGCGGGCGTGTCGGAGAAGTCCCAGGGCGGGACCAGCTGCTGCACCGGGCCGATGCCCGGGTGCTCGACGCTGGTGACCATGCCGATGTGCTGGACCTGCGGCGAGTTGATCATCTGCGCGTAGTCGTTCTTCTCGAACGTCGTCGCTCCGTGGCGACGGCCGATCTCGATCACCTCGGCGGTGGTGAACTTCGCGAACGCCTTCTCCCACACGGGGCGCACCTTCCAGCCGTAGCGGCTGCCAGACCCCCCGGGGTCGGTGTCCACGAGGTCGAACATGGGGTCGTCCTTGACCCACTCCATGTCGTAATCCTTGTACAGTTCGTCACGCTGCTCACGCGTCATGCGGCCGAGCGTGAACGACACCGCGCCGTCCTTCGTGTGGTAGCCGTTGTCGGGCGGCTTGAGGTACGAGTCGAGGTGGAAGCCCCACCACTCGTCGGGGTTCGACAGCGCCGCCCACAGCGTGGAGCGCATGGCGACGAGGCACCCGAACGGCGACACGTCGATGCGCTGGCCGCCGACGCGGTCGCGCGCGATCAGCGCGGCACACGTAGCCGACAGGCCGTAGATGCCCGCGTACATCGAGCCGATGTCCACGCCGACGCGGACGGGCGGCTGCCCGGGCACGCCGAGCGACATGGTCGCCTCGGACGCCATCTGCGCGCCCAGCTCGCCGTAGGGTGGGTAGTCGCCGAGCGGGCCCTCGTGGCCGAACTCGGAAATGTTGAGGACGACCGCCTGGCCGTTGCGCGCGATGATCGCGTCCGGCTGCAGGTCGGGGTGGTCGCTCCACCCCGCGTCGACGATCACGATGTCGGCGCTGTCGGTGAGCTTCTTGACCGCCGCGAGGCCCTCGGGCGTGCCGAGGTTCACCGCGACGCTTCGCTTGTTCCGGTTGGTGACGAGGAACGTGGCGCCGAAGTCGCCGGCGGTCTTCGAGCCCCAGCCGCGGGCGCGGTCGCCTTCGGCACGCTCGACCTTCACGACGTCAGCCCCGGCGTCGCCCATGAGCATCGCGGAGTACGGCCCCCCGACGCCCTCGGCGAGCTCGACGACGCGGTATCCGAACAGTGGCCCGGTCATCTACGCCTCCCGCGCATTGGTCGGAGCAGGGGCAGGCGTCGAGGATCCTCGACCTTCCGCGAGCTCGCGGAGGATCTCGTCGTTGTGCTCGCCGATCTGGGGCGTGGTGAACCAGCGCTCCGGCGTCTTGGAGAAGCGGTATGGCGGCCCACCCGTCCAGACATCGCCCCACGGCGCCGTGGAAGGCACCAGCTGCATGTAGCCGTTGTCCTGCACCTGCTGGTGGTAGCGCAGCTCGTCCCAGCGCATGGGCCAGCCGTACGGCAGGCGGTTGCGACGGAACTGCAGCACCCAGTAGTCGAGCGGGTACTCCTTGAACACCGGCTCGAGGATCGCGTGCAGCTCGGAGCGGTGGTCGACGCGGTCCGCGTTGGTCGCGAAGCGCGGGTCGTCCTTCAACTCGGGCTTCCGGATGACATCGCAGAACGTGGCCCACTCGGCCTCGCTCGTCGCGGCGACGGCGACCTGGCGGGTGTCGCCGGTCTCGAACGCGCGGTCCGGGGCGACGACCTGCGCCGCGCTGCCGAGGCGCGGGCCGATCGTCTGTCGAGCCAGGTACTCGCCGATGCGGCCCGGCTGCAGGTGCGTCGTCGCGCGCAGCATCGACATGTCGATGCGCTGGCCCCTGCCAGTGCGCTTGCGGGCGACCAACGCGAGGAGGATCGCCTGCGTGGCGTAGTTGCCGGTGCTCGCGTCCATCTGCGTGGAGTGGCGGTACAGCTCACCCTCGCTCGCGCCCTCGACGCCGTTGGTCGTGGACATGCCGGTGAAGTGGTTGATCTGGCCGTCCGCGCCGGGGAGCTCGCGCATCGGGCCTTCCTGGCCCCAGCCGGTGACGGTGCAGTAGACGATGCCCGGGTTGATCTTCGACAGCGTCTCGTAGTCGACGCCGAGGCGCCCCGCCACGTCCGGGCGCATGTTCATCAGGAAGACGTCACACGTCTTCAGCAGCTCGTAGGCGTTGGCGCGATCCTCCTGCGCCTTCATGTCGAGCGTGAGGCCACGCTTGTTCATGTTCCAGGAGATGTAGCCGATCGACGTGCCGTTGATCGACGGCGGGACGCCGCCTCCCGGCCGCTCAGATCCCGGCATCTGTCGAGGCGTCGGCGGCTCGATGTGGATGACGTCGGCACCCATCGCGCCCAGGTTCATCGCGCACCACGGACCGACCATCGCGAGCGTCATGTCGAAGACGCGGATGCCCGCCAGCGGACCTGCTGCAGTCGCTGATTCAGTCATGTTCACCCCTCCACCCTCCAGCCACGGCGCTGGCCCGCGAGACTGCGGAGCGCCGAAGCGGTGGAAGCATAATCCTGGTGATGAAAGCCTGCCAGCGACCGCCGGGAGCAGGGATCCAGCGCGGTTCGGCGGACGTACCACGTACGATGCCGCCACCACGGCGGCCGCAATCCCACGGAGCGAACGGCACCCATGACCGACACCCCGACGACCGCAAACGAGCTCGACAGCAACACCCCGAAACTGCACCTCCCGGAACTCGCGCAGGCCCCCGCTGACCTGGGCAAGTTCGAGCGCTACCTGATCGAGGAGTTCTACGACGACTACCGCGCCGGGGAGATGCCCCGCCGCACCTTCTTCCGCCGCGTCGCCTACATCACGGGCGGGATGGCCACTGCCGCCGCGACACTGGCGGCGATGGGCTGCACCGGCAGTGACCTGCCCAACGCGAAAGCCTCGGTCCCGCCGGCCACGCCGACCGCCTCGCCGCCGCCGCCCACCCCGACGGCCACGCCGACCGCCGCCCCGGTCCCCGTAGCCGGCGCCAAGAGCCCGATCTCCTCGCCGGAGAACGACCCGGCCGTCCGAGGCCGCGACGTCACCTTCCCGGTCGGCACGGCGCAGGGCGGCGGCTACCTCGCCATGCCCGCCGCGGCGTCTACCGCCAAGCGCGCCGCGATCCTGATCTGCCACGAGAACGGCGGCCTCACACCGCACATCCGCGACGTCGCGCGTCGCTTCGCCAAGGAGGGCTACGCAGCGCTCGCCCTCGACCTGCTGACGCGCGAGGGCGGCACGGACAAGGTCGAGCGTGACAAGATCTCGGGCGCGTTGACCAGCGCCGGCACGGACCGCCACGTGGCGGACTTCGTTGCCGCGCACAAATACCTCGGCACGGTCGAGGGCGTCGATGGGGCGCGCGTGGGCATGATCGGCTTCTGCTTCGGCGGCGGCCTCACGTGGGCCACCTCGACCAAGCTCCCAGAGCTGAAGGCGGCGGTCGCGTTCTACGGCCCGGCGCCAGACGCCGCCGCCGTGCCGAACATCAAGGCTGCCGTGTTCGGCGTGTACGCCGAGACGGACGCCCGCATCACCGGCGGCAATGACGCCCTCGACAAGGCGCTCACTGACGCCAAGGTGAACCACCAGATGAAGGTGTACCCGGGCGTCGGGCACGCGTTCCACAACGACACCGGCGCGAACTACAACGAGGCGCAGGCAACGGCGGCGTGGAAAGACTCGCTCGCCTGGTTCACCAAGAACGTCTAGTCCGCGCTCCTCGGAGCGGCACGGCCAGCCGGAGGGACGCTCGAGGCGGTCGCAGGTTCGCCCTGCGGCCGCCCTCGGGTGGTGACGGCTAGCCCTGGCGCCACGCCCGCGGCGTGAGCCGGGTGGGCCCACGCATCCCGGCGAGCAGGCGCCCCCGCAGCGCCAGCGCGACCAGCGCGCCGATCACGAACCCCGCGACGTGAGCCTCCCAGGCGACCGCCTCGGTCGCGACGCTGAACTGGCCGACGAACCAGAGCCCGAGGAACACGACGGCGGGCACGGGGATGATTCCCAGGAACCACAGCGCCAACACCCAGCCCTTCGGGAACAGCACGAGGTAGGCGCCCAGCACACCGGCGATCGCGCCGGATGCGCCGATCAGCGGGTCGACGCTGTCCGCGTGCAGCAGCGAGAACGCGAGCGTGGCCCCCACTCCCGCGAGCAGGTACAGCAACAGGTAGCCGAGGTGCCCGAAGGCCTCCTCGATGTTGTCGCCGAAGATCCACAGGAACCACATGTTCCCCAGCAGGTGCAGCAGCCCACCGTGGAGAAACATCGATACGAGGATGGAGAGCGCGATGTTCTTCGAGGGGAACAGTGGCGTGACGTGCTCATCGACGCATTGCCCGGACTGCACGTCCACGCTCGACACCGGCACGAGTCGAGTCACCTCGCACGCGACCGCCGCACGCCGGTAGAGGAATTCCGTCTCGGCCTGCTGACTGGTGTGCGGCTGCCAGATGAAGAACGCGGCGAGGTTCAGCGCCACGAGCGCGATCGTGACGATCGCGGTGCCGCGTGACGGGTTGAGGTCACGAAGGGGAAACACCCGGGCGGTTCGAGGCGGCGGCTAGATGACGCTGCTCGGCTCGTTGCCGAGGTTGATGATGTGGAGGCCGCACTCTCGCTTCGTCGCCTCTTCCCACCACCAGCGGCCCTCGCGCTCGTGCTCCCCGGGGTTCGTGGCCTTCGTGCAGGGCTCGCAGCCGATCGAGCGGAAGCCGACGTCGTGCAGCGGGTTGTAGGGCGTCTCGTGCTCGCGGATGTACTGCCACACCTTCGCCGAGGACCAGTTCGCCAGCGGGTTGAACTTCACGAGGTCGTGCCCCGGCGTGGAGAAGCCCGTGTCGTGCTGGACGACCGGAATGTCCGCGCGTGTGCCGGGGCTCTGGTCCTTGCGCTGTCCGGTGACGTACGCCCGCACGCCCGCGAGCGCGCGTCGCAGCGGTTCCACCTTGCGGATCGAGCAGCACTCCTCGTGGCCGTCCTCGTAGAACGAGAAGTAGCCCTTCGTGGTGACGAGGTACTGCAGCGGCTCCGGCTGCGGCGTGTAGGCCTCGATGTTCACGTGGTAGCGGTCGCGCACCTGCTCCATGAACTTGTACGTCTGCGAGTGCAGCCGGCCGGTGTCGAGAGTGAAGACACGGAACGGCAGGCCCGTGCGCGATGCCATGTCGATGAGCACGACATCCTCGGCGCCGCTGAATGAGATGGCGAGATCCTCGCCGTACTCCTGCTGGGCGCGCTTGATAATGTCGGCCGGGTGGAGCCCCGCCAATTCCTGGGCAAGTCCGTCGATCTGCTGCAGTTCCAGGACCATGACGCGCTCCATTCCTCAGACGGACATCATACCCGTCGCGACTCCCGTGACATCCGGGACGCACCCGCAGGGCGGCGATACGGTACGCTGTGGAGGCGCCGGGATGGCCTCGCGCGAATCTCCACCGAGCGCCGCTCCCCAGCGCGCCGACGACCACGCGAGGCGGACGATGGCCCGGAAGCAGAACTACTCCTACCTCAAGTTCCAGCGTGACTCCTCGAAGGCCGCCAAGCGCGAAGCCAAGAAGGAAGAGCGCGCCGCGCGTGGCGACGAAGAGCCTGCGGCCGACACGCCCGAGGACATTGACGCGATCCTCGACGCGCTCGTCCCCGGAGGCCGCTCCGACGACGACGAACCGAAGGCCTAGCCGCGCCCCGCGGCGGCTCCGGGCACCGGCCGCATGACCGTTCCGCCGTTCTCCGACCTTTCCCCCGACGCGCGCCACGCGCTCCCGATCGGCATCATCGGCGCGGGCCGCCTCGGCACCACGCTGGCGGATGCGCTCGCCGCCGCCGGGTACACCGACATCCACCTCGCCACCCGCGCCGACGCGCGCGCCACCGTCGAGGCGTGCGCCCTCGTCTTCGTCACTGTGCCCGACCGCGCCATCCGCGAGGCGGTGAGCGCGCTTCCGTGGCGTGCGGGGCAGGGCGTTGTCCACGCCAGCGGGGCGCTCGGCCTCGACGTGCTCGATGCCGCAGCGGCCCACGGCACACTTCGAGGCTGCTTGCACCCCCTCCAGACGTTCCCCGGCGCGACCTCGCCCGAGGGCAGCGCCGCGCGCTTCCGTGGCATCGCCTGCGGCGTCGAGGGCGACGCGTCGCTTGGCGATCTGCTGACCGCAGTCGTCGATGACCTCGGCGGGCGGGTGTTGCGGCTGGAGGGCGTGGATCGGGCGCTCTACCACGCCGCAGCCGTGCTCGTGAGTAACGATGTCGTGGCGCTGATGGCGGCTGCGACGCGCGCGTGGGAACAGGCCGACCTGCCGGTGACCGAGGCGCGCAAGGCGCTCGCGCCGCTGCTGCTCGCTGCGGCCTCCAACGTCGCGCGGCTGCCGCTGGAGCGCGCGCTCACCGGGCCGATCGCGCGCGGGGATACCGCGACGGTGCAGCGGCACCTCGAGGCGCTTCTCGGCGATGCGGACCTGTCGGCGACGTATCGCGCGCTGGGACGGGAGCTGTTGCGCCTCGATCTCGGCCACACGCCGGAGATCCACGCGGCGCTGGCGGCGCTGCTGCGGGAGTAAAGGAGAGCGACCGGCCTAGTGGCTGCCGCTCAGGGGCGCGCGGAGCCTGTCGTAGTCCTCGAGGGCCTGCCGGATGACCTGCAGCGCCTTCTCGCGGCCCTCGAACGGCTCGACCACGACTTCCTTCTCCTCGAGCACCTTGTAGTCGAGGAAGAAGCGGCGGATCTCGGCGAGCAGGTGCGGGGGGACATCCTCAAGCTCGTGGATGTGCGCGAACACCGGGTCGTAGGTGCTGACCGCGAGGATCTTGTCGTCGGCCTTGCCCTGGTCGCGCATGTGCATGACGCCCACCGGACGCACGTACATCAGCGTGAGCGGCACCACCGCCTCCTGTCCCAGGACAACCACGTCGAGCGGATCGCCATCGTCGCAGAAGGATCGGGGCACCAGGCCGTAGTCGGCGGGGTAGCGGACGGAGCTGAACAGCACGCGGTCGAGCTTCAACAGCCCGCTCGCCTTGTCCAGCTCGTACTTGTTCTTGCTGCCCTCGGAGATCTCGATCACGACGGGCAGGGCCTCGCCGATCTGATCCGGGTCAACTTCGATGTCGTGCCACGGGTGAGCCATGCATTCATCCTGCGCTTGCGTCGCGATTTCCGCTAGGGCCCATCCGCGACGAGGCTACGGGCGAGCAGCCTCGTCGGGGGCCGGTGTGCTGATGGGGAGCTCGAGGGTGAAGGTGGAGCCCTCGCCCGGCGCGCTTTCCACACTGAGCCGCCCGCCGAGCTCCTCGGCCAGCAAGCGCGAGATGTACAGACCGATGCCGAGGCCACCCTTGATGCGGCCCTCGCCGCGGTAGAAGCGGTCGAACAGGTTGCTCAGGTGCTGGGCCGCGACCCCGGGGCCGTTGTCACACACGCTGATCAACGCGTGGTCGCCCTCGACCTCGAGGCGCACGACGACGCGCGCTTCCGTGCCGGCGTACCGCGCCGCGTTCTCCAGCAGGTTGTCGAGGATGCCCGCGACCTTGTCGGGGTCGGTCTCGATGTTCACCGGGGCCTCGGGCACCTGTTCGATCAGCGTCATCGCGGGATGCCGCTCCCCCGCCACCATGACCTGGCGCTCGACGACCTCGCGCAGGTCGAGCGGGCTGAGCGCGGCGTGGTGCATCCCCGTCTGCAGCTCGGCGAAGCCCATCCACCGCTCGATGATCGCGTTCAGGCGAAATGCCTCGGTGGTCAGCGACTCCACCATCTCCTGCAACGTCTCGTCGAGGTTCGTGCGCTTCATGCGACGTGCGAGGTGCTGGCCGAGGCCGATGATGCTGGTCAGCGGGGTGCGCAGCTCGTGCGACGCGAAGGAGATCGTGTCGCGCTGCAGCTCCCGCGCCTCCCGCACAGAGAGCGCGAGCGACAGCGAGTTCGCCAGCTCCTGCACGAACGCTGCTTCGTCGTCCGTGAAACGGCGCGACTCGGTGGTGTGCCCCGAGATGATGCCCCAGCGCCCTCGGGGGCCCTGGATCCCGGCGGCGATCGAACTCTTCACGCCGTGGCGGTGCAGCTGATCGGGGATGCGGAAGCGAGTCTCGGTCGGCACATCGTCGATCCGTACGGGCACGCTCGACCGCATGATGAAGTCCACGTAGGAGTTCGAGCGCTGGCCGGGGACTGGCGTCTCATCCGCCCGCCAGCCGAAGCTCGCGGAAAACTCGAGCACGTCCGAGCCGGGAACGACGCGCACAACGCGCGCCAGGGGCACGCCCAGTGAGCGCACGAGGGTCTCGACTGCGCTCTCATGGAGCTCCGCAAGCGAGATGCGACTGTCGAGGCAACGTTGCCCGAACTCGGCAAGCGCCTCCTGCTGCACGGCGCGCGCCGCGGCGCGCTCCTCCGCACGACGAAGACTGGTGATGTCGACAATGGAAACGCCCGCACCGATGACCTCAGCGCCGCTCCCGTCATGGACGGGGAACCAGTGCTCGCGCCAGATGCGCTCACCCTGTTGCAGGTTCTCGGTGCGTCCACGGATCTCGTAGGACATCGCCTCCCCGGTAAGCGCGGCGGTGAGCGGCGGCTCGAGCTGCTCGGCGAGCGTGGGCAGCACCTCGCGCAACGTCCGGCCGAGGTGCTCATCAGCGGAGAGGCCATTCACACTCGCGAGGGCCGGACTGACGAAGATGTACCGTCCGTCACGGTCGAAGAAGGCGACCTCTCCGCCGGCGCGTGACATGAGTGCCGCGAAGAACTCGGGGGGCGCGTCTTGCATTGCCCAACTATAACGATGCAGGGGCTCCGCTCACCGGTTGCGCCGCCGCCGCGATGAAACTGCAAGCACGCCTGTCGACGCGACT
>CANIRU010000056.1 GCA_947470025.1 Chloroflexota bacterium | reverse complement strand
GTGGTGCACTCCTTCGCCAACGCGATCAAGACGATCGACGGCGGCTCGCACGTCACCGGTTTCCGCACCGCGCTCACGAGCGTCCTGAACGACTACGCGCGCAAGGCGAAGATCCTCAAGGACGGCGACCAGAACCTCACCGGCGACGACGTGCGCGAGGGACTCGCCGCCGTCATCTCCGTGAAGCTCGCCGAGCCGCAGTTCGAGGGCCAGACCAAGACCCGCCTCGGCAACCCCGAGATCAAGGGCATGGTCGAGTCCGCCGTGCGCACGTCGCTCGGCCAGTACCTCGAAGAGAACCCGTCCGTCGGTCGCAAGATCATGGACAAGGCGCTCACCGCCGCCCGCGCCCGCGAGGCCGCCCGCAAGGCGCGCGACCTCGTGCAGCGCAAGGGCGTCCTCGAGGGCTCGAACCTCCCGGGCAAGCTCGCGGACTGCCAGGAGAACGATCCCGGCCAGTGCGAGCTGTACATCGTCGAGGGCGAGTCGGCCGGCGGCTCCGCCAAGGGCGGCCGCGATCGCCGCACACAGGCGATCCTGGCGCTGCGCGGCAAGATCCTCAACGTGGAGAAGGCGCGCCTCGACAAGATGCTCGAGAACGAGCAGGTGCGGAACATCATCACCGCGCTCGGCACCGGCTTCGGCGCGGACTGGAACGGTGACAAGCTCCGCTACCACAAGGTCGTGATCATGACGGACGCGGACGTGGACGGCGCGCACATTCGCACGCTGCTGCTCACGTTCTTCTACCGCTTCATGCCCGACCTGATTGAGGGCGGCTACCTGTACATCGCGCAGCCCCCGCTGTTCTCGGTCACTCGAGGCCGCAACGTAACGTGGCTGTTCAACGAGAAGGCGCTCGCCGACTACCAGGCGGATCACGGCTCGTCCGGCTACCACCTGCAGCGCTACAAGGGCCTCGGCGAGATGAACGCCGAGCAGCTGTGGGAGACGACGATGAACCCCGCGAACCGCGTGCTCCTGCGCGCCGAGGTCCACGACGCCGAGGACGCGGACGCGATGTTCACCATGCTCATGGGCGACGAAGTCCCCCCGCGCAAGAAGTTCATCACCACCCACGCCCTCGAGGCGACGCTGGACGTCTAGCCCCTCGAACGGTTCGAGGACAACGCGATGCCCCTTCGGAAACGGAAGGGCGTTATGTTTGTGCTGACGAGTGGTGTCGAGGTGGCAGCGTCGGGCCCCCATCCCCCTGCCCCCTTCCCTGCTCGGGAAAGGGGATGAAATGCGAGGGCTTCGCGCTCGCCCCGAGACCGAGGATGCTTCTCACCTCGGACGGAGGCCTCACCCTACCCTCCCCCCTCAAAGGGGGCGAGGGTTCTGAAGGGATCGCCAGCGTCTAGGGCTTCGATCCGGGGACTCGGTATCCGTGCTGGAGTGCGAATCACTCGCACTGGCCTGACGTGGCCACATCAAGCTCCGCCCAGGAGTGTGAGGGGCGCAGCTCCTCACAGTTGGTTCCTCCCCTCTCTCACCCCTCCCGCGCCGGGAGGGGCCGGGGGCGGGCCGCCCCACGCTGCCGCCTTGACACCCCTCGCGGAGGATCATCGCCACACGCGATTGCTTCCGCGATCCGTCGCAGCGTCAGTCCCGCACGGGAAAGCCGAGCGACTGCACGCCCGACCCATCGAGCAGCAGCAGCGCGCACGTCCCGGCCACGACTGGCGGCATCGCGAACGTCGCGCGGAGACGGCCGTCGAGGCCCACCGTCACACGGAACTGGATGTCGCCCTGCAGCGGCGTCATGAGCGTGAGAGTGCGCGGTCCCGGCGGGAGGCGATCACTCGTCACGGTTACGATCTCGCCGCGTCGAGGTGAGATCGGGTCCATCTGCAGCAGCGGCGACCCGGAGTCCTGCAGCACGGAGTTCTGCTGATCGCACTGCACGCGCGGGCCGCCACCCTCGACGGGCGTCGAGGTCGCTCGACTCGCGGGCGGCGTAGCAACACGCGCATCCTCGGGCGGCGGGGCGAACGTCGCTCTGACCTGGCGCACGGGCGGGTCGCCGCATCCCGCGAGCAGCACGAGCGCGGCAGCCGCCAGCAGCAGTGCGCGCATCCTCGGTGCTACGCCCGCGCGAGGAGCGTGGGGAGCGACGAGGCGAGCAGCGCGAGGCCGGAGGCGGTGAGGCACGTCAGCACGACACGGCGGAAGGCGACCTCGCTCAGGCCGATGTACACGCGCATGCCGATGAGCGCCGGGATGAGCATCGACACGATCACGATGCCGAGCGTCGGGAGCATCTCGCGCGTGACGCGGCCCGTCGCGACCAACGCGCCTCCGCTCAGCGCGAGGATGACGAGGTTGAAGTTCTGCACCACGGCGCGCGCGTGGTCACGGTCAAGCTGGCGGAGCGTCGTCCACAGTGTGGGCACGGCGCCCGCCGACCCGACGATGCCGCCGAGGATCCCCCCGGCCAGCCCGATGCCGCCGTCCGCGACCCGCCCCACGTCAGGCACGCGCGGCAGCCGCGTCGCGAACAGGATCGCGGGGCACCACGTCACCAGCAGCCCGCCCAGCAGCGCCTTGAACAGCGGCACGTCCAGCATCGGCAGCACCGCCACGCCGAGCGGCACGCCGATCACGCCACCCACGAGGAACGGCGCGAGCAGCCGCCAGTCGAAGCCTCGACGCACGCGGATGGCGGCGGTGATCTGGCCGGCGAGCCCGCCGAGGATCGCCAGCGTCGCGGCCAGCGCCGGCTCGACGCCCCACGCCCAGAAGGACAGCGCGACCAGGCTAAACGCAAAGCCCGACAGCCCCTGCACGAAGCCGGCGACCACCGCGCCGAGGATCAAGATGCCGAGCGCTGCGTCCATCTGACGGACTATACCGGCCTCGGCAGCGCGGGCCTCAACCGCGCGGCGGCGGTATCCTCGACGGCATGACCACATCTCAGAGTGGCGACTCGACGCCGCAGCGCTTCTTCGTGGAGTTCGACCCCGCCCCGGACGAGCCGTGCCCCGTCGTCTTCGCCGACGACCCGGTCATCATCCTGTTCTTCCAGTCGTGGGCCTACAGCCTGGAGTTCGGCGGGACGCACGAGCTGGCGCAGGCCGCTCAGTACCTCAAGACGAAGCGGAAGATCGACCTGCGTCCGTTATTCAAGTACGCCGACCGCGACATCGAGACCCCGAACGACCAGCGCGAGATGGACCGCTCGTGGCAGCCCGCCACCGACCTCGCCTCGTGCGCCCGCGCCGTCGCCGAGGCATGGACGACGCCCGACGACACCCTCGCCCCGCTCATCCAGGGCTACGCCCACCTCGCCCCGCGCCTCCTCGAGCTAGCCGCGATGTGCGACTGGGCCGCCACCCACGCTGCCTCCCCGGATGCCGAGGCGCGCGTCCGCATGACCTTCCTCCTCGAGACGCCCGAAGCACGCACCTCGAGGCCCGCGGGGTACTAGGGACTCGCGAAACAGCGCGACAGGAGCGCGGCCCTCGACAGCAGTCGGGCGGCGCTACTCGCGGGCCAGCCAGACGGCGCGGAGGGGGCCGCCGTCACGGACGTCGTCCACGCCGAGAACGATCCCATCGCCCGCCTTCAGCGAGCCCACCGGGACGCCGATGCGCTGCGTGCCCGGCGCGAGGAGCACCGACAGCGCCTTGCCTGACGCGTCGGTGATCGCGAGCGCCGTGCTCGCGCGCTCGGCCTCGCGGACGGCGGCATGCACCGTCGTCTGGGCGACCCAGGCCGAGGCCCCGCCCCGCCCGGTGCGCATCTCGTGCAGCGAGGTGGTGTTGTAGCGGAGCGTGACGCGGTAGCCGGGCGTAATCACCTCGGCACAGGCGATGCCCGGCAGGGAGACCCCGAGGCAGGAGTTCGGCCAGTCGACCGGCTCGACCCGCGCCACGGTCAGGCGCGTCGCGCTGACGGCCATGCGGTTCGCCAGCGCCTCGATCGCCGCCCCGGCCGCAGCCTCCCGGTCGCCCGCAGCGGGCGAGGTGGGCACGGTCGCGCTCAGCGCTCCGGTCGCAGGAGCCGTCGGGGTCATCGACGGGGGGGCGAAGGGCGGGGGGAACGAGGTGACGCCGGGCGGCACGGTAGGCGCGGCCCCTCGGTCATCGAACGGGCTGCGCGGGGGCGCGGGCTCCGAGGTGCAGGAAACGACGACCGCCGCCAGCACGAGCGCGACGGCCAACAGGCCGAGCCGGGCAGGCCTCGACGGGCGCGGGGCGGCGGCAGACGGGACTCCGACCGGGCTGTGACGCATCCGCTCCCCCTCCGGTGGCCGTCAGGGTATGATCCCTCGGGTCGGCGCGCGCTCGACCCCCAACATCACGTGCTCATCGGCGCTTTCAATCGCGTCCTCGCCGGAGATCGTCATGCCCGCAGTTGTCGTGATCGGTGGCCAGTGGGGCGACGAGGGCAAGGGCCGCGTGGTGGACTTCCACTCCCGCTACTGCTCCGTCATTGCCCGCTACTCGGCCGGCAACAACGCCGGCCACACCATCATCAACGAGCAGGGGAAGTTCGCGTTGCACCTGGTGCCCGCGGGCATCTTCCGCGGCGACAAGACCTGCATCATCGGCAACGGCGTCGTGATCGACCCCGCGAAGCTCCTCGCCGAGATCGCGATGCTCTCCGAGCGCGGTGTGAGCACCGCGCGCCTGCTCATCAGCCAGCACGCACACGTGATCATGCCGTGGCACCCGATCATCGACCGCGCGGACGAGGCGCTCCGTGGCGAGCTCGCGATCGGCACCACGGGCACGGGCACCGGGCCGGCGTTCCACGACAAGGTGGGCCGCCTCGGCATCCGCATCGCGGACCTGATGGACCGTGACTACTTCGCCGAGAAGCTCAAGCACACCCTGATCTACAAGAACCGGCTGCTCACCACCGTGTACGGCAAGGAGCCGCTCGACTACGACACCGTGCTCGAGGAGTACCTCGGCCACGCGGAGCGGCTCCGGCCGTTCGTCGCCGACACGATCTCCTTCGTGCAGGACGCCGATGAGCGCGGCGAGATGATCCTGCTCGAGGGCGCGCAGGGCTCGCTCCTCGACCTCGACAGCGGGACGTACCCCTACGTCACGTCGTCCGTGCCGGCGTCCGTCGCCGCGGGCGGCGCGATCGGCATCGGCCTCGGCCCGACAGCCATCGAGCGGGTCGTCGGCGTGTACAAGTCCTACCAGACGCGCGTCGGCAACGGCCCGATGCCCACCGAGATCGAGTCCGGCCCCGAGATGGAGATGCTGCGCGAAGGCGTGGGCGGCGCGGCCGGCACCGCCGAGTACGGCACCACGACGGGCCGCGCGCGGCGCGTCGGCTGGTTCGACGGCGTGCTCGCGCGGTACACGGCACGCCTCAACGGCGTGACCTCCGTCGCACTCACGCGCCTCGACTCCCTGTCGGCGTTCGACAGCATCAAGGTGTGCGTGGCCTACGAGATCGACGACCGCCGCGTCACGACGCTCCCCGCGACGCTGAACGAGGCGCAGCGCGCCAAGCCGATCTACGAGGAGCTGCCGGGCTGGAAGCGCGACGTCACGAACGTCCGCACGCTGGGCGACCTGCCGACGGAGGCCCGTCAGTACGTTCGTCGCGTGGAGCAGATCCTCGGCGCGCCGATCGACATGATCTCGGTCGGCCCGGAGCGCGACCAGGCGATCGTCACGCGCGACATCTTCGGCGCGTCTATTTAACGGGCTCATGCGCGGGATACCCGCGCGCGCCCGATCCCGACCTACGGGCCTATCGGGGAAAGAAGAGGCAGCATGGGCACGATCTCGCTGATGATCCACGTCACGGCCGCGGCGATCCTCGTGGGTCCGCAGATCCTCATGTTCCTCGCGGTCGTGCCCTCGACGTGGCTGATCGAGGATGACGAGAAGCTCAAGCGCGCGATCCTGCGCGTGGTCGCGGCGCGCTTCGGCATGCTCGCGACGATCTCCCTCGTGCTGCTGCTCGTGACCGGGCTGTACCAGTACTACACGATCGTGCCGGAGAACATTCGCCAGGCGCCCGAGCAGTACCGCTTCGGCACGATCTTCTCGCTGAAGATGCTGCTGTTCACGATCACGATGATCCTGATGGGCATCCACATCTACGTGTACGGCAAGCGCGTCGCCGCACTGTCCGACAAGGTAATCGCCGCGCAGGACGACCCGTTCTCCGCGAGCGCCGACGAGATCGCGACGACCCGCGACGAGCTCGAGCGCGCGCGCCAGAAGTCGTTCGGCTTCTCGGTCTTCATCCTGCTCGCGTCGCTGTTCACGCTGTGGCTCGGCGTCGCGCTGGGGCACGAGTCGTTCGCGTGGGCCTCGATCGCGCAGTGATGACCTCGATCGTGGCGCTCCACTCGCTGCCCGATCTGCTGGTCTCTGGACTCGACCTCGTGTTCGTCGGCATCAACCCGGGGGAGCGGTCCGCGCAGCGCGGCCACTACTATGCGCACCCCGGCAACGCCTTCTGGCGCGTGCTCTCCGCCTCCCCGCTCGTGGACCTCGACGTCACGCCCGAGGACGACGCCGTCCTGCACGAGGCCCCCGAGCGCGGCATTGGCCCGTTCCGCATCGGACTGACCGACGTGGTGAAGCGCGTGCTCACGGACTCGACGGGGATCACCGACGCCGAGCTGCGCGCGTCCGTCCCAGCGTTCCGCGCGCGCATCGCCGCCGCGCGGCCTCGAGCGGTGTGCTTCACGACGACGCGCGGCTTCACCGCGATCTACCCGCGCGCCTGGCGATCGCGCGCCTGGGGCCGCCAGGACGTGCCTGCACTCGAGGGCGCCGAGGTGTGGGTGATGCCCTCGCCATCGGGTCGCGCGGCCGCGTACCACGGCGAGACGGCGCAAGTGCTCGCCGACCTCGCTGCCTCGCTGCGCAGCGCCGCACCGGAGCGACCCATCCCCCTGCCCCCTTCCCTGCGAGGGAAGGGGGTGGAGATGTTGGGGGTGGAACCCCCAACGGCCCCCGGAGAACGGGCTCCCCGCCCGACGACCCACCGAAAGCGAGCGAACGCGTGAGCTTCGACGATCCGAACGACGTGCGTTTCCGCCCGGAGGACGACTGCCCGATCTTCAGCCAGTCGCTGGAGGACCACATCGTCGCGGTCAGTCGCGGCAGCCAGCCGAACGCCGGCCGCTTCTGCGGCAACTGCTACACGCCGATCGGCCGCGACACGGAGATGTGCCCGCACTGCCGCGAAGACACACGCTCCGGCCGTGCCCCCGTCGACGCTGTGCCGGGCGAACTGCTCGAGGTGCTGCGCCGCCAGCGCGCGATCGAGTCGAAGTGGGTGAATAGCTTCGCGTACCTCGGCATCGTGATCGCGGCCGTCACCGGCATCGCGATCGTGCTGTGGGTGCCGTTCTTCCGCGACTCGCTGATCTGGGCGACGTTGTTCTACGGCGTGTACCTGCTGGTCGGCAGCCGCGTGCTCCCCGCGATCCTCGGTGGCTACTACGGCGACCGCATCGGCTTCGAGAAGGCCCGCGCCGAGACACGCGCCGCATGGGCGGAGTGGGTCGCGGAGCGCGACCAGCCGCGCGCCTCGAAGGATCAGTCCTCGACGACGAAGGCGTAGACGAGCGCGTCGAGGATCTCGCCGCGCTTCTCCACGCGCTTGCGCAGCCGTCCTTCGAGCACGTAGCCGTTCTGCTCCAGCACGCGCGCGCTGCCTGCGTTCGGCGCGAACACGTGCGCATCGACCCGCACGAGGTCGAACTGCTCGATGCCCCAGCGCGTGAGCGCACCGACCGCCTCGGTCATGATCCCGCGGCCCCAGTAGGCCTCGCCGATCCAGTACCCGATCTCCGCCGTCCGCCGATGCACATCGTCACCGAGCCGCAGCCCGATGCCTCCGACCGCCGCCCTGTCCACCTCGATCGCGAAGCCCGTGCGATCGGGATCGGCAGTCGCCATCACGAGCCACGCCTCGCCGTCCGCGCGCGTATAGGGCGACGGGAACACGTCGCGCAGGTTCGCCGCTATCCTCGGGTTGTCCGCATGCAGCAACAACGACCCGAGGTCGCTCGCGCGCCATGGGCGAACGGTGCAGGAGGGGAGCAGCAGAACGGTCATCGATCAGTATCCGAAGAGGAGTACTCCGAAGAACGGCAACTGCATCCGGCCGCTCGCGTAGATCGCATCGAACTGCGCCTTCGCATCGCCATAGCTCTTCACGACCATCTCTTTGCCGCTGCTCTGGTGTCGGTACTCAGCCATGACGCCAATGGCGAGATACTTCACATCGACGACCAGCGACGCACGGATGATGTCGCGGTACACGGCGTTTCCACGAGCGCCCCGGCCAGCTTCGATCTCGACCACGATGCCTAGTTCGTCGTGTGCAGCATCGACTTCGTAAGCCAGTCGCTCCTGGCCGTTCTCGCCGAACAGAACGGGACGACGGACCTTGCCTGTCGCGTTCTTGCTGGACTCGACTTCATAGCCCAGTGCCTCAAGTCCCGGACGAAGATGACCGAGAACCGTATCGCTCGTGAGGTGTAACGCCGACGCTGAATCGATCGCTACCTGACTCGCGGCCACGACATTCACAAAGTGATGCACCCACTCCGGTGGACGATCGCGATTCGGGTAGTAGTTCCAAACGGGGTATGGCACCTACACCCCCACGGCGGCCTTGAGGTCGATCGCGTGGCGGGCGAGCTCGGCGCGGATGAGCGTCGCCGCGGCGTCCGAGGGTGCGATCAGCGGGAGGCGGCACTCGCCGGCGGCGATGCCCGCGAGGCCGACCGCGTACTTCACGGGGATCGGGTTGCTCTCGATGAACAGCACGTCGATCAGCGGCATCAGGCTGTGGTGGATCGCGGCGGCCTCGGCGGTGCGGCCGGCGAGGCTGGCGTCGATCATCGCGCGGATCTGACGGCCGACGAGGTGGCTGGCGACGCTGATGACGCCGTAGCCGCCGAGCGCCAGCACCGACAGCGTGTCGCTGTCGTTGCCGGACCAGACGCGGAAGCCCTCCGGCGTGCCGGGGTGCATGACGCCCTGCGTGGCGTTGATGATCGCGCTGATCTGGTTGAGGTCGCCGCTCGCCTCCTTGATGCCGACGATGTTCGGCACCTGCTGCGCGAGCGTGACGACGGTCTGCGTGGTCATGTTGAGCGCGGCGCGGCCGGGGATGTTGTACAGGATGCCGGGCAGCGAGGTGGCCTCGCTGATCGCGGTGAAGTGGCGGATGAGGCCGGCCTGCGGGGGCTTGCTGTACGCGGGCACCGTGAGCAGCACGCCGTCGAGGCCGAGGCGCTCGGCCTCGCGGGCGAGGCGGATCGACTTGCGGGTGTCGTTGTTCGTCGCGCCGGCGATCACGGCGACGTCCGCGCCGACCGCTTCCTTCGTCGCCTGCCAGACGGCGACGGTCTCCTCCTCGGAGAGCGTCGCGGCCTCGCCGGTGCTGCCGGTGGAGACGATGCCGTCCGTGCCGGAGGCGATGAGCGCCCGCGCGAGCACCTTCGTGGCGTCGAGGTCGATGTCCCCGCCGGGGGTCATCGGCGTGATCATCGCGGTGAGCAGGCGGCCGAGCGGTGCAGTCATGGCGGGCATCCTCGAAGGGCGTCAGGCGGCTGAGAGCCGCCACTCAGGACACGAAGTGTAGCGGTTGGCGAGAGAGGCGGGCGATCCCTCTTCGGCTCGACAAGCGTGCGAGGTGCGTCCGGGTGGCGGCCCATCCCCCTGCCCCCTTCCCTGCGCGGGAAGGGGGATGAGATGCGAGGGCTTCGCCCTCGCGCTCCCCCGGGACCGAGGGTGCTTCGCACCTCGGGCGGAAGCCCTCGAGCGTTTGAGGGTTCCGGGACGGGGCCGTCGGCACGCGGGACTTCCGGGCTGCGGCACGAATCACTCGCACCGACCTGACGCGGCCAAGTCGAGTCCGCCGGGAGTGTGAGGGGCGCAGCTCCTCACACTTGGTTCTCTTCTTCTGAACCCCTCCCGCGCCGGGAGGGGCCGGGGTGGGCCGCCCCCCGTAAGCACCTCGACCACCCTCGCCAGCACAACGCTTCCGCGCGGCGCGGCGAAGCTCACCTCGACGGGGCTAGGGCTTCGAGACGCCGGGGACGAGGCCCCGGCGCAGCATCTCCTCAGCGATCTGGATCGCGTTCGTGGCGGCGCCCTTGCGCAGGTTGTCGGTGACGACCCAGAAGACGATGCCGAACTCCACCGTCGGGTCGCGACGGATGCGCGAGACGTACACGGTGTCGTCGCCCGCTGCCTGGAGCGGCGTCATGTAGACCTTCGGGTCCGCGGACACCTCGACGCCGGCCTGCGAGCGCAGGGCGTCGATGATGCGCGGGATGGGCGCCTCGGCGGTGAACTCGACGTGCACCGCCTCGGAGTGGCAGAGCATGACAGGCACGCGCACGCAGGTCGCGGCGAAGGGCAGGTCGTCGAGGTGGAGGATCTTGCGCGTCTCGTTGCGCATCTTGAGCTCCTCCTTCGTGTAGTCGTCCTCGTCGAAGTCATCGACCTGCGGCAGGACGTTGCCCGCGATCTGCACGGGGTACACGGTCGGCGCGGGGATCGGCTCGTGCCGCCCGATCGCCTCGAGCTGCGCCTGCAGCTCCGCGGCGGCCGCGGCACCGGTGCCGGTGACCGCCTGGTACGAGGCCGCCGTGACGCGCTTCAGCGGCGCAACCTGGCGCATCGCGTTGAGCGCCATCGCGAGCGGCGTGGTGGTGCAGTTGGGGATCGAGACGATGCCCTTGTGCCATTCGAGGTCGTCGCCGTTGACCTCCGGCACGACCAGCGGCACGTCCGCGTCCATGCGGTACGCGGAGCCGTCGTCGATCATCACGGCGCTGTTCGCGCGCGCCCACGGGCCCCACTGCTTCGAGACGGCGCTCGAGGCGGAGCAGAAGATGATGTCGGCGCCCTCGAGCGTGCGCTCGGTGGTGTCCTCGACGGTGATCTGCTGGCCGCGGAACGTGAGCTGCTTGCCGACGGAGCGGGGGCTCGCGAGGAGCTTCAGCTGCTTCATCGGGAACTCGCGCTGCTCGGCGACGCGAAGGAAGACATCCCCCACGGCACCGGTCGCCCCGATGACAGCAACAACTGGCTCCACGATCGGCTCCCTACAACGGACTGGTGCGCGCGCCCTCGAACGGTTCGAGGCCCTCGATGGGGCGGGGCAGCGCCAGGGGTCGTCGCCCACCGCGAGCGACGTGTGTGCAGGATACCGGAGGGGGGAGGAAGGGGCGAGGCGGGCTAAGATGCGCCCATGGTATTCGGCACACGTTGGCAAGCCCTAACCCGAGAGGCCGAACTCGCTGCAGAGAGCCTCGGAATCGGCGCGAGCGAACTTGGCCGCGCTAACTACGCTGCCCAAGCTCACTACCTCCAGGCCTTCTTCGCTCTCTCCACTGGAGTGGAGCGTGCGACCAAATTGGCTATCGCAGTCGATCACGCCCTCCAGAACGGCGGCGACTTTCCCCAACCAAACGCGATCAAAGAAAAGTATGGACATCGGCTGGATCGACTCCTCCGTGCGACTGCAGAGATCGCGGTAAGGAGGGCGACCGGCGTTGACGCCCCGGTGGTTCCGAACAAACCGATACACGATTCGATCGTGAAGGTGCTAACGGGGTTCGCTCAAGACGGAGGGCGCTATTACGACCTCGAACAGGCGCTCCGAAAGGACAGTGAGGGCCTCACCGACCCAGTACGTGCGTGGTTCGATGAAGTAGTCATACCGATTCGTGAACTACACCTTACAACGCGCCAGATCGAGCGGGTCCGGCATCGGGCGATGGTGATGGACGCGCTGATAGGAGCGAACTCCTCAGTGCTACATCGGGACGAGCAAGGGAATCAGATTCGAACGGTATTCGACGGCTCATTAGGCTCTGGCCTAAACGCAATCACGAAACCTTGGGAGCGAATGTACGTGCTCCAAATTGCGCGCTTTCTGCGAGCAACCTTCGGCCAACTGTCAGACGCCGCGCACGCCGCCGGGATGGCCGAACTTGCGGATCTTGACGAATGCTTCCAGATCTTCAGCGGCACCGACAAATCCCTGCGAATGAGAAAAGTCTGGTCGATCTACCGCTCGTAGAAGTGACCTCTCTACTTCCCCTCACTCCACTCGTACTGCACCGCGCCCATGATCTGCAGCGCGCGCGCCAGCCTCGAGGCGTGCGGGACGCCGTCGAGGTCGATGCCCTCGTCGATGTCGCGGAACTCGATGCCGACGATGTCGCCCGCGAGGTCGTAGTCCACCGCGCGGCGCTCGTCGAGGTCGCGCGTCTCCAGCGCCATGTTGCCGCTGTGGCCGACGACGACGTAGAGGATGTGTGCGTCCGGGTCGAGCCGGAGCTGCATGTCGATCAGACCGAACGACTGCATCGACATGGCTTCTCCTATCGGATCGAGCGCGGGAACGGAAGGGGAACGGCCCTCCCCCCAGCCCTCTCCCGAAACCGGGAGAGGGGGCGGAAGGAGACTACTTGCCGAGGCCGACGAGCTGGTCGAGGCCCTCGACGAGGGCGGTGCGGTTCATCACCTCATGCACCGCGATCACGACGCCGGGCATGAACGCCTCGCGGCCGGTGGTGTCGTGGCGCAGCGTCAGCGTCTGACCGAAGCCGCCGAAGATCACCTCCTGCGACGCGACGAAGCCGGGCAGCCGCACGGAGTGAATGGGCACGCCGCCGAGGTCGCCGCCCCGCGCGTGCGGGAGGTGCTCGAGCGCCGGGACGTTCATCGTGAAGTCCTCGTCGCGCGCGGCGCGCATCAGGCGCGCGGTGGTGAGCGCGGTGCCGCTGGGCGAGTCGACCTTGCGGTCGTGGTGCAGCTCGATGATCTCCGCGCTGTCGAAGAACCTCGAGGCGAGCGCGGCCATGTACATCTGGAGCACGGCGCCGATCGCGAAGTTCGCGGCGTACACCGCGCCGAGGGACGCCTCGACGCACCCCGCGCGCAGCCGGTCGATCGTCTCGACGGCGACGCCCGAGGTGCCGATGACGGGACGCACGCCGTGCGCGAGCGCGGCCTCGACGAGCGTGGGGGTGAACTGCGCGTTCGTGAAGTCGACGACGACGTCGGGGTGGGTCTTGTCGAAGAGCGTGCCGGGGTCCTGGTAGACGGGGTAGATCTTCTCGCCCGACTGCACTTTGTCGTCGCCCTGCGCGAGCGGCTCGACGAAGCCGACGGCCTGCAGGTCCGGCTGTGCCTCGATCGTGTCGAGGACGAGCCTGCCCATCGTCCCGGTCCCGCAGATCGCCACGCGGATCATCGGCGTCCCCCATCGCTGCACTGGTGTCGCACCGCAGTCTAGTCGCGCGTGACTCCGCGCGCCTCGATGCGGTCGCGGCGCACGAGGGGTGGGAACCCGAGCGGAGCCTCGATGTTGGCGCGTGACGTCGAGGTGGCGGCGCGGGGCGGCCCATCCCCCTGCCCCCTTCCCTGCGCGGGAAGGGGGATGAAGTTCAAAGGGCTTCGCCCTTTGAGGAACCCGATCTTCGGATGGATCCCGTGGCTGTTCCGGCGGCGGTTCGAATCCGTCGCACCCGACGTGGCGGGGCCAGACAGATTCCGCCGGGAGTGTGAGGGGCGCAGCTCCTCACGCTTGGTTCTCTTCTTCTGACCCCTCCCGCGCCGGGAGGGGAAGGGGTGGGCCGCCCCGCGCTGCACCTTGATGCCACTCGCCACATCGAGGCTCCCGCCCGTTCTCTTCCCCGCAGCCCGGCGCGAGGGCAACAAGAAGCCCGGCATTGCTGCCGGGCTCCTCGAGGTTCGCTTACGCGCGCCAGACTACCAGCGACGGCCACCGCCGCCACCGGCCGGCCGGTCACCACCACCACCCGCGGGACGATCCTCACGAGGAGGACGGTCTTCGCGAGGGGCGTCGTTGCGCGCCGGGGGGCCGTCGTTGCGGTCGAAGGCGCCGCCGGGGCGAGGACCTCGATCCCCACCGCGGTCACCGCCGCCACCACCACGAGGCGGGCCGCCTCGGTCGCCACCGCGATCACCGCCGCCGAAGCCGGGGCGGCCACC
>CANIRU010000055.1 GCA_947470025.1 Chloroflexota bacterium | reverse complement strand
GAATGCGCACGCCGGCCGGAGTCACCTCGACGTCCGCGAGGGCGGCCTCGTCGCTGCCCCAGCGCGGCGCGCGAGCGCGGGCGAGGGCGCCGTCGCCACCCCAGCGGAGGCCGGGGCCGGGCTCGATCGGCGCGTCGTCGTCCTCGTGCGTGCCGGAAGCGGGGTCGATGGTCACTCGGCGCGATCCGCCAGCGGGCCGTCCACCGTGAGCAGCTCGCCGTGCATCTCCTGCGCGTCGTCCGAGGCAAGCGTCACGACGACCTCCTGCAGCGCCGCGGCCGAGGCGGCCGAGAGCGCACCACCATCGTAGAACTCGATCCCAAGCGCGTTCACGGAGACGGTCGGCCACTCCGCGCTCAAGGCGCGCGTGAGGCCGAGGATCGCGGCCTGCGAGGCGCTGAACAGTGATGCGCCCGAGGCGACCCGGTCGCTGGCAAGGGACACGAGGTTCACGATGCGCCCCGCACCTCGCTCGGTCATGCGACGGCCCGCCGCCTGGCACGCGACGAAGGTCGTCGTCGTGTGGCGGTCGAGCTGCGCGCGGAAGTCCTCGACAGTCGCGTCCAGCGTCGCAACGAGGCGCACCGCCTGCGTCGCGTTCACGAGGATGTCGACGGGAGCGACCTCACGCTCCAGCGCGGCGAGGGCAGACTCGACGGCGGCGGGGTCGGTGAGGTCCAGCGTGCGCGCCTGACCGCTCACCCCGGCCGCGGCCCAGCACTCGTTGAGGATCGAGTTCGCCTGCACCTCTTCGGCGAGGACAGACGTGGTCGTGGTGACGGAGACGTTCGCGCCGACCTCGGCCAGCCCGACCGCGAGCGCGCGCGCGAGGGGTGTCGTCGCGCCCGTCACCAGCGCGTGCTTCCCCCGGAGGTCGCGACCGTTACTCGTCATCCTCGACCCTTCGTCTCGGGAGCCGTGCTACTGGTGCTGGAGCAGACCACCATCGAGAGGGATGATCTGACCAGTGATGAACGCCGACCCGAACTCGCTCGCGAGCCAGACCGCCGTCGGCCCGATCTCCTCGGCGCGGCCCGCTCGGCGCAGCATCGGGAAGCGCATCGCGCGCTGACCGTCCTCGTCCGACCGGTCGATACGGTCGTCCATGTAGTCCATCCATCCGAGCGAGATCGCGTTGAGCGTAATGTTCTCGCTCGCCAGCTCGTGCCCGGCGGCGCGCACGAGGTTGTACACGGCGCCGTGCGCCGAGGCGTACGCGGCGGTGTCGATCATCGACCGCTCGCCGAGGACGCTGGTGACCAGCGTAATGCGGCCGGGGCGGTGGTCGCGGCGGAACTCCTCCGCGGCGGTGCGCACGATGAAGAACTGGGACGAGAAGTTCACCTGCATCACACGGGCGAGCTCCATGTCAGTCGTCTTCTCGATCGGCTTCGCGACGAAGAGGTCCGGCGCGGACGCGACGATGTCGAGACCGCCCATCTCCTTCGCGACCTGCCGCGTCGTGACCTGCACGTTCTTACCGAGCATCACGTCCATCACGTACTCGGTCGCCTTGCGGCCCATCGCTTCGATGTCGCGCTTCACGGCGCGCGCGCGCATGACTGCCTCGTCAGCCGTCAGCGCGCACAGCGCCACGTCCGCACCAGCCTGTGCGTAGGCACGCGCGAGCGCGCCGCCTGCGGGTGTCTCCGCGCCGATGACCATGGCCTTCTTGCCGGTGAGATCGAAGTAGTCCGTCTGTGGGGGCATGTGCGGGTTCCTCTTAGATCTCGGCGTGCGGGCGGTACTTCGCGGGGGCGAGGCCAGCGTTGAGCATGCCGCCGTCAATCGCGAAGTCCTGTCCGGTGACGTACGAGGATGCGTCGGAGGCGAGGTAGACCGCGAGCGGCCCCATCTCCCACCACTCCCCCACGCGGTTCGCGGGGATGAAGCCACCCTGCTGCGCGCGCCTCGCACGCTCCTGGTCATCGGCAGGGTCACGCTGGGCGACGATGCCCGGCGAGATGCAGTTCACGCGGATGTTGTGCGGCGCAAGGGCGCCCGAGAGCACCTTCGTCAGCGAGAGCACGCCGCCCTTCGCCGTGCCGTACGCCCAGCGCTTGCTGGCGCGGTAACCGCCCGCGGAGGACAGGGTGATCAGCGCGCCACCCTTGCCGCTCTCCACCATCACCTTCGAGGCAGCACGGCAGGTGTAGAACGCGGACTTGAGGTTGTTGGCGAGGACCTCCTCGAATGCCGAGTCGGGCCACTCCCAGAACTCGGCGTCCACGCCGCCGCCCATGCCGGCGTTCGCGATGCAGACATCGAGGCCGCCGTACTCGCGCACGCACGCCTCGACCATCGCGTTCACCTGCGCGGAGTCGGTCATGTCCGCGCTGAACGCGGTGGCCGTGCCGCCGGCGTCGCGGATCTCCTGCACGGTGCGGTCCAGTTGCTCCTGGGTGCGCGCGGCGATCATCACGTTCGCCCCCGCGGCAGCAAGCGCGTGCGCCATGCCTCGACCGAGGCCGCGACCACCGCCGGTGACGAGGACGGCCTTGCCGTCCAACCTGAATTGATCCAGCACGACAACCTCGATTCGGGGCGATGGATGCGGAGCGCCAGTTATAGCAGCACGGAGCGACGAGGCACATCGAGCGGACGTGCGGCTACGATGGCGCCTATGCGTGAGCTGGAGATGGCCGAGTGGCTGCAGCACTACCTGCCTTCGATCCCACCGATGTGGGGCGAGGGGTCGACGTGCTGGATTGAGCGCATGAAGACGCGCCGCGCGGAGCACAACCCGCCGTTCTACTGGCTGGGCCGCGCGCTCGACCTCGTCGAGGCGGACGGGGCCTCGGACGTGATGCGCGCACGGCTGATCGCGGCGCACGGCGACGAGGTCTGCCACCGTGGCGAGCGCGACGACGCAGCGCAGCGCGTGCTGTCCGAGGCTTGCGCGTTCGCGTGGACGCACACCCACCTCGGCGTCCCGACGATCGAGGCGGCAGTGACTGGCACATCGATTGAGAGCGACCGCATCCGCCTCGCCGTGCCGGATCACGAGACGTACGTGCTGCCCGCGCGCCTGCGCGTCGCGAACGCGATGCGCCCGATCTTCGACGACATCGCAGACGAGGCGCAGCTCGCCGCGGACGTGCTGCCGAGGGTGGCCGGTCGGCTGCTCTACCTCGACATGTGGTATGGCCGCGAGTATCCGAACAGCGTGGGCTACGACCTCGACCTGACGGAGCCGGTGCAGGCGGCGCTGCGGCACTACTGCAGCGACCAGCACATCGGCCACGTGTTCACGCGGCCGTTCCAATGGGGGAACCCGGTGGAGACGCACTACTAGGCGGGGGGAGCCTCCCACCGAACCCTCCCCCGCGAAGGGAGGAGGGGGGCCGGACGCGGGAACCGAAGGGATCCGGCATGACGAATTCGAACGACCTTTCGCTCTCCTCGTTGCTGCAACTGTCGATGCCCGTGCAGGACATCGATCGCGCGGTCGCATTCTACCGCGACGTGCTGGGCGTGCCGTTCCTGTTCCAGGCGGGGACGCTGGGGTTCTTCGACCTCGACGGCGTACGGCTGATGCTCGCCGTGCCGGAGGGCGAGGGCGGTGCGGGCGGCTCGGTGCTGTACTTCCGCGTGCCAAACGTCCCCGCGGCGCACGAGGTGATGCGCGCGCGCGGCGTGGTGTTCGATGCCGACCCGCACGTCGTCCACCGCGACGACCGGCACGAGTTGTGGATGGCATTCTTCCGCGACAGCGAGGGCAACCTGCTGGCGATCTCCGGCGAGAAGCCGCTCGGGTAGGGCGCGCCTCGGACGGTGGTTCCCGCTAGTACGGCGGCCCATCCCCCTGCCCCCTTCCCGGCGCGGGAAGGGGGATGAGACTTGAAGGGCTACGCCCTTCAAGCATCCCGATCAGCGGAAGGGCCCTTCCGGCGCACCACACCCATCGACACCAACAGCTGATCGAGGCAAACCGAGCTGGGCTACTTCGTGATCGCTCCCCGCGGCCCGGTGATGAAGGGCAGGTCGACGACGGTCGCTGGCTGGGAGACGCCGTCCGTGTCCACCTCCACGCGGTCGAGGTGGGGCGGGAGGTAGGCGACGGCGATGCCGGTGCCGAGCACGGGGGAGAAGGCGGCGTTCACGCACGCGCCGACATCGAGACCGCTCGCGGTGACGCGGGAGCCACGCTTGGCGAGACGCGGGCCTTCGAGGCGCAATCCGCGGAGAACGCGCTCGATCGGAGCGCCGTCACGGAGCGCGCGGAGCGCCTCGGCGCCGGGGAACGACCGCGCCCCCTCGGGGTCGTCGAAGTCCACGAGGGCCTCCAGGCCGGCGTGGAACGGGGTGGCGGGGACAGGCGTCTCGGTCGGAGCCTCGATCAGGCCGGACTCGAGGCGCATCACGTCGTAGGCGGCGAGGCCCGCGGGCGCGATCTGCGCGGCGGCGGCCTGCTCCCAGATGTGCTCACCGACCTCGGGCGAGACGAGGAACAGATAGCCGTCCTCGCCCATCTCGCCGTGGTGCGCGACGAGCGCGCGGAAGCCGCCGAGCAGCATCTCGTGCGCCTCGCCAAGGGGCACCGCGCCGGGGATCGTCGGCCCAACGACACCTTCGAGGAGCCTCGGGGCCTGCGGGCCCTGCACGGACAGCAGCACGGACTCGGCCAGGCGGTCGCGCACCTCGACATCGTCCTCGGGACGAACGGCCGCCTCGATGGCCTCGCGGAGGCGCACCTGCGCGCGCGGGCCGGTGATCACGAGCCAGCGCGCCTCGTCGATGTGGACGAGCGTCGGGATGTCGAGAATCGAGCCATCCTCGCGACAGGCAACGGCGCGCGTGATCGTGCCGGGCGCGAGGCGGCGCGCGTCCGTCGCCAGCACGCGCGCGAGCACCTCGGCGGCGCGATCGCCGGTGACGTAGAACCGCCCGAGGTGCGACCGGTCGAGGATCACGGCGCGCTCACGCGCGGCCTCCTGCTCGTCGTACACGCCGGCGAACCAGAGCGGGACGGTGAAGGCGTGGACGGGCGCGGGGTGCCAGCCGTTCTTCAGGTGCATCGACGCCAGCGCGAGGACATTGGTCTGGATCGGCCCCTGCCCCAGCTCGTGTCCGGAGCCGTGCGCGTGCTGATGCGCATCCTCGCCGTGGTCGTGGTCATGCCCGCGCGAGCCGGAAGGAGTGTGACCGTGCCCGTCGTCGGGCTGGATGACCGGGAGGAAGTCGAACGTCACGCGCTACCTCGACCCGTCGAGGGGCTGCTCATCCACCCACTTGCGGAAGCCCTCGGGCGTACGGGTCATGCGGCCGACGCCGGGGTATGCGCCGTGTGTGTACGCGACGAGCGCGCCCGCCTCGATGCACTCGTCGATGAGCTTGCGCTTCGTCTCCAGCGACACCAGTGGCAGCGTGTCGAAGCTGCTGATCCACGGCGGGCGCTCGAGCTGCACCTGGTGCTGCGCCATGTCGCCCAGGTACACGCCCCACTCCTGCCCGGAGCGGATGACGACCGTGCTGTGCCCCGCGGTGTGGCCCGGCGCGGGCACGAAGATCAGCTCGTCGGTAATCGCATGCTCGCCGTCGATCAGCTCCAGGCGATCCGCAATCGGGTCGAGGTTCCTCGACAGGTACGTCGCGCGGGTGCGCTCGTTCGGGTGGTTCGCCTCGTCCCATTCGGTGCGGTTGATCACGTAGGTCGCGTTGGGGAACGTCGGAACGAAGCGCTCCGCACCCTCCCCGGCGGAGGCGCCGTCCACCTCGACGCTCGTGTTCCAACCACAGTGGTCGAAGTGCAAGTGCGTGTTCACGACGACATCGATGTCCGCGGGGGCCACGCCGATCGCGGCGAGCGAGGTGAGCAACGTGCCGTCGTCCGCAGAGGTGGCGACATCGCGGTCACCGGGCTTGCCGCCGATACCCGTCTCAATGAGTACGGTCTTGCCTCGAGAGCGCAGGACCAGGCAGTTCAGGCCGAGGGGGATGCGGTAGCGCTCGTCCATCGGCGGGGCGACGCGCTCCCACATGAGGCGTGGCACGAGGCCGAACACGGCCCCGGCGTCCTGCCAGAACATGCCGTCGTTGACGACGGTGAGGTCGACCGCGCCGACCTTGAACTTCGCGCCGGAGGGGATGGTCATGGTGCCCGCCTTCAGCGGTGAGGATGCCATGTTCGGCGGCATGGGTCAGGCGGATGGACCCTCACCCTGCCCTCTCCCCAAACGGAGAGAGGGCTCTGCGCCGGATCTGGCCCCCTCTCCCCGGTTGGGGAGAGGGTTGGGGTGAGGGCCGTTCCGGCCCGCCCCTCGATCAGACCTACTTGCCGATGCCTTCCCAGCGGTAGCCCTCCGGTACCCGGCGGACGTAGCCGAGCGTCAGGATCGGGAAGTGGCCTCCCGTGACCATCGAACCGCGGTCGGCGGCGAGAGCGGACAACTTGCCGCGCGAGCGCGTCGACTCCGCGGGGTCGAGGTCGACGCCAGGGATCCAGTCGTGGTGCTCGAAGTGGACGGGGTGGTGCGCCGCGTCGCCGACGATGAGCACCTCGGCGCCGCCGGAGGAGACGATGTACGAGGTGTGACCGGGGGTGTGGCCCGGCGTCGCGACGGCGGAGATGCCGGGGAGCACCTCGACGTCACCGTCGAAGGTCTTGATGTGGCCGGCGGCGGCGATCGGGACGGTGTGCTTTGCGGCGATCTCGGTGCGCTCCTCGCCCTTCGGCGCGCCGTTCTGCCAGTAGTCCAGCTCCTTGGCGGCGATGTGGAAGGTCGCGTTCGGGAACGTGACGACCTCGTTGCCGTTGGCGTCGGTCACCACGTTCCAGCCGATGTGGTCGCCGTGGAGGTGGGTGTGGATCACGTCCGTGATCTCCTCGGGCTTCACGCCCGCCTCGGCGAGGCGGAGGTCGAGCTCGCCGCCGCCGAGGATGCCCATCGCCTTCGCAGGCGCGCCGTAGCCGGAGTCGATCAGGACGCTTCGCCCGCCCGAGCGAATCAGGAACGTGCCGAAGTTGAACGGCACGCCTTCCTCGGGGCTCGCGATGCCCAGGGCGGCGGTCCACAGCGTGGGGTCGACGCCGTTGAAGAACCCGCCGAGGGCGCGTTCCGGCGCCCCGTCCGACAGCGCGATGATCTCCTGGTTGCCGACCGTGAACTTCTCAAAGAGCCGGGACATGGCGCTCTCCCTCGGATGCGGTGTGATGCGGTGAATCGGCGGCCAGCATACGCGGTGGCGCGGGTGCGCTCGTCGCTCCCGAAGGCTGCGCTTGCCGGGCTGTTTCAGGCAATCCTATGATTCGGGCCACTCTGGAGACGCCGCTCGGCGCCTCGAACCCCGCGCACGGCGCACAAAGGATCATCCGATGCCGACCCCGACCGCGTTTTTTGAAGGCCAGTTCGTCCCGCTTGAGCAGGCGAACATCAACATCATGACCCACGCCTTCAACTACGGGACCGCGGTATTCGAGGGCATCCGCGGCAACTGGAATGAGGAGCAGGGCGAGCTCTACCTCTTCAAGGTGCGCGAGCACATCGAGCGCATCCGCCAGAGCGCCAAGATCATGCGCATGTCCATCCGCTACTCCGACGACGAGCTCGTCGAGTTCGTGGAGCAGGTCGCGCTGCGCAGCGGCTACCGCGAGGACGTCTACATCCGCCCGATGGTGTACAAGGCCACGAAGGCCGTTGGCGTGCGCATGCACAACCTGGACGACGAGTTCCTGCTGTTCGTGACGCCGTTCGGCGCGTACCTGGACCCGGACGCGGGCGCGCGCTGCATGACCTCGTCGTGGCGGCGCGTCGACGACACGTCGATTCCGGCGCGCGCGAAGGTCACGGGCATCTACGTGAACAACGCGATGGCGAAGACCGAGGCGAACCTCAACGGGTTCGACGAGGCAATCATGCTGAACCAGGACGGCCATGTGTCGGAGGGTTCGGGCGAGAACATCATCATGCTGCGCCACGGGAAGCTCATCAGCCCCGCCCCGAGCGACAACATCCTCGAGGGCATCACACTCGACACGGCGCTGGCGCTGGCGAAGACGCACCTCGGTCTGGACGTGGAGCGCCGTTCGATTGACCGCACGGAGCTGTACATCGCGGACGAGCTGTTCATGACGGGCACGGCGGCGCACGTGACCCCGATCACCGAGGTCGACCGCGTGCCGGTCGGCGACGGCACGGTGGGCCCCGTCTCGAAGCAGATCCAGGACCTGTACTTCCAGATGATCACCGGCCGCATGCCGCAGTACCTCGACTGGCTGACGCCCGTCTTCAAGGACGCCGCGGTCGGCGCGAAGGCATAACGACAGCCCCGGCCCCGTACGACGGGGCATCGGTACACTGGACAGACGGGGCGAGCGCAACCTCGCCCCGTTTGCTTGTTCCCCGCATCTCAGGTGGCATCGAGTGTTCTATCAGCCTCCGCGCGCGCTTGGCCTGATGGTGGGCGCGGTGCTCATCGCATGGTCGCTCGGCATCGCGGCGCTGCTCGTGCTGGGCACGCTCGATCAGCCGTTCGGGCTGCTCACGCTCGGCACGTCGATCGTGATCGCGACGTGCCTCGGCGTGGCCGGGGTGTTCGCGTACTGGACGTACTCGCTGGCGACGCTGTCCTACTCGCTCGACCGCAACGGGCTCGTCATCCGCTGGGGGATCACGAAGCAGATCATCCCGCTCGGCGCGATCGAACGGCTGGTGCCGGGCACCTCGGTCGGCGTGCCGCAGGTGCAGGGCGTGTCCTGGATGGGATACCACGTCGGCCGCGCGGAGATTCAGCGCATCGGCGACGTGATCTTCTACTCGACGCACCAGACGCCGGAGCAGGTGCTCTATGTCATGACCACCGAGCGCAACTACGCGATCTCCGTGCCTGACCCCGCCGCCTTCGCGCGCCAAATCCAGGTGCGACAGGACCTCGGCCCCACCGCCGAGGTCACCCACCACGTCGAGCGTGCGCTGTCCTCAGTGCAGGGCTTCTGGGGCGATCGCACCGGCTGGCTGCTCGCCCTCGGCGGCCTCGTCGTGTGCGCGGCGGCGTGGCTCGCGCTGGCGTACCAGTACGGCGCGCTGCCGGAGAGCGTCCGCATCTTCTTCCCACCGACGCAGGTCGCCCCGCTGTCCGAGACCAACGGCAAGGACATCCTGATCGGCATTCCGCGCGCCGCGACGATCGTGCTGGGCCTCGACCTGATAGCCGGCATCCTGATGTACGCCTGGGACCGCACCGTCGCGAGACTCGCGCTGAGCGCGGGGATCCTGATGCAGGTCGCGTTCCTCGTCGCCCTGCAGGCGGCGGTCTTGCGAGCCGGAGCATGAGCGCTACGCGCTCATGCCTGCGTGCGATATGAACGTCGATGCGATCGTCGTCGGGGCCGGCCCGGCCGGCAGCACCGCCGCGCGCGAGATCGCGTCGAGGGGTGCGTCCGTGCTGCTCCTCGACCGGGCGCGCTTCCCTCGCGACAAGCCGTGCGGAGGCGGGGTGACCGTACGCTGCGCGGAGTTGCTGCCGTTCTCGATCGACCCGGTCGTCGAGGACGTGATCACCCACGCACGCCTGCGAGTGCGCGACGGTCGCGACATCGAGCGCAGCGCGGGCGGCGCGATCACGTACATGACCCAGCGCCGCCGCCTCGATGCCTTCCTCGTCGAGCAGGCGCAGGCGCGTGGCGTCGAGTTCCGCGACGGGCAGACGGTGACCGACGTGGTGCGCCCCGGCGATGGCACGTACGAGGTGCGCACGAAGGACGAGTGGCACACGGCCCGCGTGGTGATCGGCGCTGACGGGGCGAACGGCGTCGTGGGTAACCGCCTCGGGTACGCCGCGATCCCGGACGGCGCGGCGGCCCTCGAAGGGAACATCGCGTTCCCGGACGGCGTGCCCGCGAAGTTCCGCGGGAAGGTCGTCCTCAACTTCGGGTACGTCCCCGGCGGCTATGGCTGGGTATTCCCGAAGGGCGACCATGTGAACGTCGGCGTCGGCGGCTGGAAGCACGCCGCCGGCCCCCGCCTGCGCGCCGCCCTCAAGCACCTGTGCCGCCTGTACGACCTCGACCCCGAGTCCGTCGAGGGCCTCCGAGGCCACACCCTACCGATGGCGGCACCCGGCATGACGATCGCCGCGCTCGGCTCGGCGGTCATCGGGGACGCGGCCGGCCTCGTCGACCCGCTGTCCGGCGAGGGCATCTACGCTGCGCTCGCCTCGGGCACAGCGGTCGCCCCGGCCGTCGCGGACTACCTCGGCGGCGCGACGAAGGGCCTCGAGGGCTACCAGGCAACGATGGAGCGTGAGGTGCTGCCGGAGAACCGGGCATCCAGCGCGCTGCTGGAGATCTTCCAGGCCTCGCCGGACCCGTTCATCTGGCTCATGCAGCACTCTGGCGCCTTCTGGAACGGCGCGTGCCGCCTCATCCGTGGCGAGGCCAGCTACGAGGGCCTGACCTACACCGCCGGCCCACTCGGCCACGCGCTCCTCGCACCGGTCTCGGCCGTCGCCCGGCAGGTCAACCTGCACCGGCACCCGCGGCGATGACCTCAGACGGCGCGGTCGCGCTACAGGTGGCGCTGGAGGCCAACGATCGCGAACGTCGCAGGCTCGTGCTGCTGGTCGCGAGCCTCGACGAGGCCGCGCTGGCTGAGGGCGTCCACGGGCGCTGGACCGTCGCCGCAAAGCTGGCGCACCTCGCGTACTGGGATCGGTGGGCCTCCGGCGAGGACTACACGACTGACGCCCTGCCGGACTTCTACGACGACACCTTGAACGACGCCCAGCTGGCGGAGCACCTCGCCCTGCTGCCCCGCGAGGCGGCACGACTGGCGGTGGGGGCGGCCGAGGCGATCGACGCCCGCCTGCACGCCCTGCCGGCGGAGGCCGCCGTCAGCCTGCTGACGGATCGGGACGCCTCGTGGCTGCTCCGACGCCACAACCACCGGGCGGAGCACTTGGTCGAGATCGACCTGGCGCTGGGGTTGAGAGGCTGTTGACAGTCATAACGTCGAAGCGTCAGACTGTACCCACTATGGCGCACCTGACCATCCTCACCGGCGCCCCCACTACGACCGCGGCTCTCCGCGGCCTTCTCGTACTCGTACTTACCTAGGCGGCGCCCAGCGCACCTTGCGCTGTCAGCGTCGCCCCCGCCCGCGTGTCGGGCGGTTTTCGTGTCCGGAGCATCCCAACCCGGCGTCCTCGCCTGACGCCCCCGAGAAAGACACAGCCCCCATGACCATGATGAGCGGCGCGGACATCGTCCTCGAGAGCCTGAAGCACCTCGGCGTCGACGTCGTCTTCGGCTACCCCGGCGGCGTGGTCCTGCCCCTGTACGACCGCTTCCCCGCCCACCCCGAGGTGCGTCACATCCTCGTGCGGCACGAGCAGGGCGCGGGGCACGCGGCAGACGGCTACGCCCGCGCCTCCGGCAAGCTGGGCGTGGCGCTGGCGACCTCCGGCCCGGGCGCGACGAACCTGGTCACGGCGATCACGACCGCGCACATGGACTCGGTGCCCACGCTCTTCATCACCGGCAACGTCGGTCGCGAGCTCCTCGGGCGGGACGGCTTCCAGGAGGCCGACATCACCGGCATCACGATGCCGACCGTGAAGCACAACTATCTGGTCATGCGCGCCGAGGACCTCGCGTACACGTTCGCCGAGGCGGCGTACATCGCGACCACGGGCCGCAAGGGATCGGTCCACATCGACATCCCGAAGGACGTGTTCCTGGAGCAGGCGGAGTTCATCTGGCCGGACAAGATCGAGATCCGCGGCTACCGCCCGCAGACCGTGGGCGCGACCGCGCTCGTCGAGCAAGCGGCGGAGATCATCAACGCCGCGGAGCGGCCGGTGATCTTCGCGGGCCACGGCGTGATCCTGAGCGAGGCGGCCGAGGAGTTGCGGCTGTTCGCGGAGAAGACCGGGACGCCGATCCTCAACACGCTGCTCGGCCTGGGCAGCATCTCGCCGGACCACGCGCTGGCGTACGGCATGATGGGGATGCACGGCTCGTACTGGGCGAACCACGCCGCGAGCAACGCTGACGTGATCATCGCGCTGGGCATGCGCATGGACGACCGCGCGCTGGGCCGCTTCGCGGACATGAACCCGACCGCGAAGATCGTCCACGTCGACATCGACCCCGCGGAGCACGGCAAGAACCTGTTCACGCTCGTCCCGATCGTGGGCGACGTGAAGGTGGTCCTGGGCCAGTTGATGGAGCACGTCGTCACGAACAGTCACGCCGAGTGGGTGCGCTGGATCGACGACCTCCGCAACAACCACCGCCTGTCGATGAGCGTCCCTCCCGGCGAGGAGATGACGCAGCAGCACGTGATCTCGAAGATCGCGCAGTTCATCGGCCCGGAGGCCGTGCTGACGACCGGCGTTGGTCAGCACCAGATGTGGGCGGCGCAGTTCGGCAACATCGGACGCCCGTACCAGCTCGTCACCTCGGGTGGCCTTGGCACGATGGGGTTCGAGGTGCCGGCGGCGATGGGCGCCGCGGTGGCCTGCCCCGACCGCGCGGTCTGGACGATCTGCGGCGACGGCGGCTTCCAGATGACCTTCCAGGAGATCGCCACCATGGTGGACGAGCACCTGCCGGTGAAGATGGCGATCATGAACAACGGCTTCCTGGGCATGGTTCGCCAGTGGCAGGAGTTGTTCTACGGGAACAACTATGTCTCCGTGGCCATGTCTCAGCCGGACTTCCTGAAGCTCGCGGACGCCTACGGCATCCACGGGATCCGCGTCACGGACCGCTCGCAGGTGGACCAGGCGCTCAAGGACGCCGCCGCCTACCCCGGCCCGGTGATCCTCGACTTCCGTGTCGAAGCGGAGGGCAACGTGTTCCCGATGGTCCCGGCGGGCGCCTCGCTCTCCGAGACGATCGAGGAGCCACAGAAGGTTAGGTAGGGGAGCGCACCCCTACCCACCCCCTCCCCCGTCGAGGGGGAGGGGTCAGAACAGAACCAGCGCGCCTCGAACGGTTCGAGTGCAGCGCGGAGGATCGAAGTTATGAAGCACACCGTTGCCGCGCTGGTCGAAGACCGTCCCGGCGTCCTCAATCGCGTCGCGTCCCTGTTCCGGCGGCGCGGGTTCAACATCGACAGTCTCGCGGTCGGGACGACCGAGGAGGCCGGCATCTCGCGCATGACGATCGTCGTCGACGGTGCCGAGGGCATCGCGACGCAGGTCGAGCGCCAGCTCGACAAGCTGATCGACGTCGTCGTCGTCGAGAACCTGACGAACCTCGAGACCGTGGTGCGCGAACTCGCGCTGATCAAGGTGGCGGCGCGGCCCGACCAGCGCCGCGAGATCCTCGACATCGTCGAGATCTTCCGCGCGCAGGTCGTGGACGTGGCGCCGACGACCCTGGTCGTGCAGATCACCGCGACGGCGTCCACGCTGGACGCGCTGCTGGAGAACTTGCGGCCCTACGGCGTCCGCGAGATGGTGCGCACGGGGCGCATCGCGCTGACTCGAGGGGCACGCACGACGTCGCTCCCGCACGAGTCGGCCGAGGCACGACGGTTCCACAGCGAGTCCGGCCGCCGCCCCGAGGGCGAGCTGCCGTTCGTGACGGAGTAACACACAGACCACAAGGCCGGACTGACGCCGGTCGGTTGAAGGTGCGGGCGGAGACGCCCCATCAGCGAGGGGGTTGGGCTTGGCGAAGATCTACTACGACGCGGATGCGGACCTGAATGTCCTGAAGGGCAAGAAGGTCGGGATCATCGGGTTCGGCTCGCAGGGGCACGCGCACGCGCAGAACCTGCACGACTCGGGTGTCGATGTCGCCGTGGGCCTCTACCCCGGCTCCTCGTCGTGGGCGAAGGTCCAGGCGGCCGGCATCAAGGTCGGCACCGTGGACGAGGTCTCGCGCGACTCGGACGTGATCATGATGCTGGTTCCCGACCAGATCACGAAGGACGTCTACGACGACCACGTCGCGCCGTACCTCGAAGCCGGCAACACGCTGATGTTCGCGCACGGCTTCAGCATCCACTTCAACCGCATCGCCCCGCCCGAGGGCGTGGACGTGTCGATGATCGCGCCGAAGGGCCCGGGGCACCTCGTGCGCCGCGTGTTCACGGAGGGCGGCGGCGTGCCGGCGCTCGTCGCGATCGAGCAGGACGCGACCGAAGGCGCGCTGGCGACGGCGCTGGCGTACGGCAAGGGCATCGGCGCCGCGCGCTCCGGCATCCTGGAGACGACGTTCCGCGAGGAGACCGAGACCGACTTGTTCGGCGAGCAGGCGATCCTCTGCGGCGGTCTGACGGCGATGATCAAGAACGCGTTCGAGACCCTCGTGGAGGCCGGCTACCAGCCGGAGTCCGCATACTTCGAGACGTTCCACGAGGTGAAGCTGATCGTCGACCTGATGTACGAGGGCGGCATGGCCGGCATGCGCTACTCGATCAGCGACACCGCCGAGTACGGCGACTACACGCGCGGCCCG
>CANIRU010000054.1 GCA_947470025.1 Chloroflexota bacterium | reverse complement strand
TGGGGTGAGGGCTTCCCGGATCGGCGAGCACCGTGCGCAGAACGGAGACCCCCCACCCCAACCCTCCCCCACAAGGGGGGAGGGGGCAGAAGTGACTCCGCACGTCCGCCTCGGACACCGCTCGCGCAGCCTCGACGCACTTCGCTCGACGCGCGAGGGGTGCGCCGAATATCATCGGTGTCCGGCCTGGAGGGGTCGCATAGTGGTCTAGTGCGGGCGCCTGCTAAGCGCCTGTCTCCGTTTTGGGGACCGAGGGTTCGAATCCCTCCCCCTCCGCCACCGACTCCGCTCGTGAGAACCTCGCGCCGCCTTCAGCAAGCGGAGTCACGCGAGGCCATCGAGCACCCCGCCGCCACCCGGCGGCAACGAGGAGCTGCCCGTGTCGACCTTCCACATCTGGACGCTGGGCTGCCAGATGAACCAGGCTGACTCGCTCAAGCTTGCCGCTGGCCTTGAGCAGCTCGGCTACCACGCCGTCGAGGACGACCTCGAGGCGGACCTCGTCGTCATCAACACCTGCTCCGTGCGCCAGCACGCGGAGGATCGCGCGTACTCGCGCATGGGCATGCTGAAGAAGCGCCGCTCGCTCGGCGGCGAGTTCAAGCTCGCGGTCATGGGCTGCATGGTGGGCCCGAAGACCGACGACCTCCGCAAGCGCTTCCCATACGTCGATGTCTGGGCGCGCCCGCAGGAGTTCGACGGCATCCTCCAGGTCGCCGGCGACTACCGCGACGTGTCCGAGGGCGAACTCGGCACGCTGCTCGGCGGCGCCGAGGGTGACACGCACACGTTCCAGATGGCGCAGGGGACGTACGGGCTGCCGAAGGGGCCGACGGCCTACGTGCCGGTGATCCACGGCTGCGACAAGTTCTGCACCTACTGCATCGTCCCGCTGCGACGTGGCCGCGAGGACTCGCGCCCGGCCGCGGACATTCTCGACGAGGTGCGTTTCCTCGCCGAGCACGGGGTGCGCGAGGTGACGCTGCTCGGCCAGACGGTCGAGGCGTACGGGCACGACCTCGACGCCGACGCGAACGGCGAGCGCCCGGACCTCGCGACGCTGTTCGAGGGCATCGACCGCATCGACGGCATCTCCCGCGTGCGCTTCCTCACGTCGTACCCCAAGGACATGACCGACCGCATCATCGACGCCGTCGCCGACCAGCCGAAAGTCTGCGAGCACTTCAATATCCCGGTGCAGTCCGGCTCCGAGTCGATGCTCGCCCGAATGCGCCGCGGCTACACCGTCGCGATGTTCGAGGAGCGCGTGGCGCGCATTCGCTCGCGGATGCCGGACGCGGCGATCGTGACCGACGTGATCGTGGGCTGCCCCGGCGAGACCGAGGAGGAGTTCGCGGACACCGTCGCGCTCCTCGAGCGCACGGAGTTCGACATCATCCACGTCGCCGCATACTCGCCGCGCCCCGGCACCTACGCCGCACGCAACATGCCGGACGACGTCCCCGCCGAGGTGAAGAAGGCGCGCCTGCAGGTCGTCGAGGCGATCCACGCCGCCTCGTCCGAGCGTATCAACCAGCGCGCCCTCGGCCGCGAGGTCGAGGTGCTGATCGAGCAGAGCGAGAGCGGCCGCTCGACCGGGCGCACGCGGCAGGGCCAGCTCGTCCACTTCGACGCGATGGGCCCCGTCGGCAGCCGCCTCGGCACGCTGGTCGACGTCGAGATCTCGGCCGTCACGCCGTGGTCGCTGCAGGGGCGTCTCGCCGGCAGCCTGTCGCTGTCGGTCTTGTAACGTCGAGGAGAGCGACCACATGGGCACCGCCCCGGTCGTCGCCACGATCGTCGTCATCTTCGCGATCGTCGAGGCACGCCTGCAGGTGCTGCTCATCCACCGCTCGGCCCCGCCCGAGCAGGACGCGTGGGCGCTCCCCGGCGGCACGTGGGACGGCAGCGAATCGCTGGAGGCCAGCGCGCAACGCAAGCTTGTGCAGGAGACCGGCGCGTCCGACCTGTACCTCGAGCAGCTGTTCACGATGTCCGGTCTCGACAACGCGCAGCCCTCGGTCGCCGTCGCGTATTTCGCCCTCATCGAGGCTTCGAAGGTGCGCCTGCGCGAAGAGGAGGCGTGGCACCCCGCCTGGCACCCGGTGGACGAGCTGCCTCGACTGGCCTTCAACAACAACCGCGTGATCGCGCAGGCGGTCGCGCGCGTCGGCGCGAAGCTCGACTACACGAACATCGCGTACGGCCTGCTCCCCGACCTGTTCACGATCCGCGAGCTGCAAGCCACGTACGAGGCGATCCTGCGCCGCCCGCTGGACCGCCGGAACTTCCGCAAGCGCATGATCTCCACAGGGATCATCGAAGCCACCGAGGAGCTCCGCCGCCGCGGCGCGCACCGCCCCGCGCAGCTGTTCCGCTTCACCTCGAAGCTGCCGGTGGTGCTGTAGTGGCTAGTCGATATCGATACCGAGTTTGAGTGCTTCGTTCTCGGCCGTGAAGTACGCGTCCGCATGGGCGACAGGATAGTTCCCAAGCCCTCTCCTGTATGCCGACAGGTGCAGTGCTTGATTTACAGCTGAACTGTTCCCAACTAACCGAGCACTGTGTGATCCAGCAGACATCACCAATTTCATCGCGTCTTTAACTCGAATGTTTAGAGCTCCGGGATGTTTCAGAATGAACTTGGCGGCCCGGGAGAGAGCGCGTCCATCAGTGATTGGCATCTGGAGCGGGACGCGCGAATTTGGCTGATAGTGAGGCGCGCTCTTGAAATAGGCGTGGTCAAGACCGAGTTCGCAGGCATTGGCCTTCGCTAGCATCCAGCGCAGCGGGTGCGACGACAGCGCCACACTCCCATTTCCTCCACCAACATCCGAATGGCCGCCTGGAAACCACGTCTGAGCGACCACCTGCGCACCGCAAGCACTGGTCCACAATATCGGCGCGAATGGATCGCGGATCTCGTGCAAGGCTAGAGCGTGGTAGGCGTGAGTCACGTTCCATGGCAACTCTGTGTCATGCGAGTCGTCGTGCGGCGCCGTCCCGACCGTGTCCCAGACACCAACGAAAAACAGTGGCAACGGCCGATATCGGTTCCCGACAGATATCTCCTGCTGCCCCATCCATTCGGTCCAGGCAATTGACTGGACAGCCTCGAGCACGGAAGCCACGTGCGGATCGGGGCGGTCTCGATATCCCGACACGCCAACGAAATCGGGATGACGAAATTCAGGCACCGGAGGAACGGCACCGCCGAACCTCCACCCTGCCGAGTCGTGATCTACCTCGAGCCGCCTGCGGAACCGCAGAGCTTCACCCTGAAGCACACGGTCCCGGAGTGCTTTCGGAAGATCCTTCAACCGCGCTGGACGATCATTTAGTGGAGCGCGGTAGTACTTCCAGGCGGCAGGGAAGTCATGCATCTCCGCCTTCGGAATGATCCCGAATATCTCTATGAAATTCGCGAGCGAACAAACCTCATACGCTCCTCGACTGAAGCCGAAGAAGTAGATCCCATCCGAGTCTCGGTGCGAATACGAAGCATCGTGAGCGTAGTTATACGTGACGAACTCATAGGCCTGCTGGATGCGATCGGATACGCCAAAACCAAGCGCATAGGCGACCTCGCGCTCTCCTGAAACGAGATACGGATCCCTTCCCACCCCCCGAAAATATCCAATGACCTGTGATCCGAGGTTCCCCGACGGCAGTATGGCTCGAGCCGTCCTCAGAACGTTCGTCGGATGAACATCGAGATCGGCGATCTCGGTCGCGTTGCTAGTTCCATCGAGGCAGACCACGATCGCCTTGCGCACAGCGTCTTCCTCACCTCAATCAGCCGTTTCCGGGAGTATGCCCCGCCATGAACATGCTGCAAGACTTTGCGGATTGACCCCCTCGAGGACTAAGCGTAAGGTTGACGCATAGTCAGTTAGCGTACTGAGTACACAAAGTGCGGGAACCGGGGCGGCCGGTCGCGCGCGGCGTGCGAGGCCAACCGGGGCGCAGACGCGAGACGAAGACTCGAGGCTCCTTGTGACGTCACCCGCGGCGCTCAAGCCGAATCCCTACTTCCCCATCGCCCAGCTCCAGTGCGAGACCGACACCGGCATCGACACCATCCCGCTCGCCCTCGAGCAGTCGTTCCCGTCGTGGCAGACCTCCATCCCGGAGCGCTACACGAAGATGGACGCCGAGGAGCTCTCGCGACGCATCCGCGGCGCGCGCGCGACGCTGGGCGAGCAGGTCGTGATCCTCGGCCACCACTACCAGCGCGAGGACATCATCCAGTTCGCCGACGACCGAGGTGACTCGTTCGCGCTGGCGCAGTACGCGGCCTCGCACCCGGAGGCGCCGTACATCGTGTTCTGCGGCGTGCACTTCATGGCGGAGGCGGCGGACATCCTCGCCGCGCCGCACCAGCAGGTGATCCTGCCGAACATCGAGGCCGGCTGCTCGATGGCGGACATGGCGAACGACGCGGATGTGAACCAGGCGTGGCGCGAGCTGGGCGAGCTGTACGGCGGCACGGACGACATCATCCCCGTGACGTACATGAACAGCGCGGCGAGCCTGAAGGCGTTCTGCGGTCGCAACGGCGGGGTCGTCTGCACCTCGTCCAACGCGGCGAAGGTGCTGGAGTGGGCGTTCGAGCGCGGCAAGCGCGTGTTCTTCTTCCCCGACCAGCACCTGGGCCGCAACACCGGCGCCTCCATGGACATCCCGCTGGACGAGATGGTGCTGTGGAACTGGCGCCGCCCGGCCGGCAGCCGCGGCGGGGCGTCCGAGGAGGACCTGCTCCGCGCGCGCATCATCCTGTGGCAGGGCCACTGCTCCGTGCACCAGCGCTTCTCGCTGACGCAGGTCGAGGACGCGCGCGCCAAGTATCCCGGCGTCGAGATCATCGTCCACCCGGAGTGCCGCTACGAGGTCGTGCAGGCGGCCGACGCGAACGGCTCCACCGCGTACATCGCGAAGTACGTCGCAGAGGCCGCCCCCGGCTCGATCATCGGCATCGGCACGGAGATCAACCTCGTCGCGCGGCTCGCGAAGGAGAACCCGGACAAGACGATCTTCTGCCTCGACCCGGTCGTGTGCCCGTGCAGCACGATGTACCGCGTCCACCCGGCCTACCTCGCGTGGGTCATGGAGAGCCTCGTCGATGGCGTCGTGGTGAACCAGATCAAGGTCCCGGACGACGTCCGCAAGGACGCCCGCGTCGCCCTCGAGCGCATGCTCGCGCTCAAGTAGTGCGGGCTCATGGCGGGGATACCCCGCCCGCCCGCTGCCTTTCGCGAGCGAAGAGCGGGATACCCGCTCCGCTCGCCGGAACGGTCGCGGGAAGTCTCGGCCACTCCCAGATCGGCCTGCGGACCGTCACCGGAAAGACTGCTCGATGACCTCTTCCCCTACATCGAGCGGTAGTTACGACCTCGTGGTCGTCGGTTCGGGCATTGCCGGCCTGTACGCCGCGCTGCAGGCGCGCGAGCACGGGGCGAGCGTCCTCGTCGTGACGAAGGGGTCGATCGAGGAGGCGAGCACCCGATACGCGCAGGGCGGCATCGCTGCCGCCGTGGGGCCCGAGGACTCGCCCGAGGATCACCTGCGCGACACGATCGAGGCGGGCGCGGGACTGGTCGACGAGGCGGCCGCGCGCATCCTCGTGTTCGAGGCGGCCGATCGCATCGCGGACCTCGTGCGATACGGGGTGCGCTTCGACTCGTCGAACGGCGAGGTGTCGCTGGGGCGCGAGGCAGCACACTCCGCCGCGCGCATCATCCATGCCGGTGGGGATGCGACGGGGCTGGAGATCGAACTGTCGCTATCGGCGCTTGCGCAGCGCGAGGCGACGATCCTCGAGCACACCTTCGCGGACCGCGTGATCGTCGAGGATGGCCGCGCCATCGGCATCGAAACGATTGATGGCAACACGGGAGCGCGCGCGCGCTACGACGCGACGAACGTGATCCTCGCGACCGGCGGGGCCGGGCAGATGTACCGCACAACGACGAACCCCGTCGTCTCGACCGGCGATGGCGTGGCGCTCGCCTATGAGTGCGGCGCCGAGGTCATGGACATGGAGTTCACGCAGTTCCATCCGACCGCGCTGGTGCTGCCCGGACGCCCCGTCTTCCTGATCTCCGAGGCCGTCCGCGGCGAGGGCGCGCTGCTCTACAGCACGGACGGCGTGCGCTTCATGGAGAACGCGCACCCGCTGGCGGAACTGGCGCCTCGGGACGTGGTCGCGCGCGCGACGTACGCGGAGATGGCGCGCACCGGATCGGACCACGTCCTCCTCGACATCACGGCGAAGGACGCGGGCTGGCTGGCGGCGCGCTTCCCGCAGATCTACGCGCAGTGTATGGACGCGGGCCTCGACATGTCGAAGCACCGCATCCCCGTCTCGCCCGCCGCGCACTACACGATGGGCGGCGTGCGCACGAACACCTGGGGCGAGACGACGATCGCCGGGCTGTTCGCCGTCGGCGAGACCGCGAACACGGGCGTGCACGGCGCGAACCGCCTCGCGAGCAACTCGCTCCTCGAGACCGTCGTCTTCGCGAAGCGCACCGTGGAGCGGCTGTTCGAGCCCGGCACGTACGACCCGCCCCCCGCCCGCACCGAGGGCGCGCTCTCACTGCTGCCAGCCGCCGGCAACCACACCGAGCCGGCCGCGCAGCAGGTGCGCGACCTGATGTGGGACAAGGTCGGCATCGTGCGGACGGGCGAGGGCCTGCGCGCCGCGGCGATCCAGCTCGCGCAGTGGATGGCGTGGCTGCCCGAGGCCCACGACCGCACCTCGCACGACCTGCATGCGATCCTCGTGTGCGCGCGGCTGGCGACCGAGGCGGCGCTCCGGCGCGAGGAGTCGCGCGGCGCGCACTATCGCGAGGACTTCCCCGAGACCGTCGAGGCATGGCGCCGCCACCTCGTGTTCCGGCAGACGAACATCGCGGCGCTCGAAGGCGCGAACAAGGGCGATGAGAAGGAGCGATGGCGTGAGCATGCAGGGTAGCGAGAAGCACGTCCTTCCCTCCGGCCACCCGGCCGCCACGATCATCGCGGAGATCGTCTCGCGCGCCCTCGACGAGGATCGCGCGTGGTTCGACGTGACGACGCAGGCCACCGTGCCGCCCGACCAGCCGGGCGCGGCGACGCTCCTGTACAAGGAGGACGGTGTCGTGTGCGGCCTCGAGGTCGTGCGCGAGGTGTTCTGGCAGACCTCGGACGAGATCGAGATGGATATCTTCGTCGACGAAGGTGCGTGGGTGGAGAGCGGCACCGTGGTCGCGGAACTGCGTGGCCCGCTCGCGCCGATCCTGTCCGGGGAGCGCGTCGCCCTCAACCTCATGCAGCGCATGTCCGGCACCGCGACGATGGCCTACCGCTACGCTCGCGAGGCCGCACGAGGCGGCACGAGCCGCGTCGTCGACACGCGCAAGACGACGCCGGGGCTGCGCGCACTCGAACGGTACGCCGTGCGCACGGGCGGCGCGTTCAACCACCGCAACACGCTGGAAGACGGCGTGCTGATCAAGGACAACCACATCGAGGCGGCGACGCGACGCGGCGTGAACCCGGCCGACCTGATCGCCGAGGTGCGCGCACGCGTCCCGCACACGATTCGCATCGAGGTCGAAGCGGACACGCCGCACCTCGCGCGCGCGGCGGCGGCGGGCGGCGCGGACGCCGTGCTGCTCGACAACATGCCGCCCGACATGATGCGCGCGATCGTCGAAGAGCACCACGCGAACCCTCGGACGGCACACGTCCTGTTCGAGGCCTCCGGCGGCGTCCGCATCGAGACGATCGCTGCGATCGCCGCGACGGGCGTCGACCTCATCTCGGTCGGCGCGCTCACCCACTCCGCGCCCGCCCTCGATATCTCGCTCGACGTGCGGCCCGCATGAACCCCGATAGGCTCCCAAGCCCCTTCGCCCATCTGTCCTGCCCCCTCTCCCATTCATGGGAGAGGGTTGGGGTGAGGGCTTCCGCTTCTGCTTCCGCACGCCATCACACGACGCGCGAGGCCGCATGAATCAGGTCATCGTGATCTCCGGCCCGCCCGGCGCGGGCAAGACCTCCGTCGCGGAGGCGCTCATCGAGCGCTTCGACCGGATGCTGCTCGTCGAGGTCGAAGACCTGCGCCACATGGTGAAGGCGGGCTTCCGCCAGCCGTGGGCGGGCGACCAGCAGACGCGCGAGCAACTGGAGCTGGCGATCCGCAACGCCTGCGCGATCGCCCGCGAGTCGATCGCGGCGCGCTACTCCGTGGTGATCGTGGACGTCGTCCTCCCGTGGCAGGCCGAGCTCTACCGCGAGCTGCTCGCGCCGCTGGCGCCGGAGTGCCCGACTCACTTCGTCACACTGCTCCCCAGCCTCGGTGCCGCGCTGCAACGCGACGCGACGCGCGGCGCAGAATCGATCCCCGACCGCGTGCGCGCGGTCTACGCCGAGCTGACCGCCGATCGAGGCGCGCTGCCCGGCGCGATCCTCGACACCTCGGATGACGCGAGCGCGGCGCTCACCGCCGACCGCGTGCAAGACCTCGTCGCGCGGGGCGCGTCGCTGCTGGGGTAGCGCCTTCTGCGCGACCCGTTAGACGTGCTTGAGCGGGGCGGCGATCCCCCTGCCCCCTTCCCTGCGCGGGAAGGGGGATGAATTGTTGGGGGCTTCACCCCCAACAGGCCCCTGATCTTTTGACCGGGATGCTCGAAGGGGCGAAGCCCCTTCGTCTTCAACCTCTCCCGCGCCGGGGGGTAGGGGTGGGTCGCCCCACGCAAGGACCTCGACGCCTACTCGCGCCGAGGTCGTTCCCGATCCGCGCTGTCGAGGATGATCGTGACCGGGCCGTCGTTCTCGGACTCCACGAGCATGTGCGCGCCGAAGCGGCCCTCTTCGACGCGGAGGCCACGGGCGCGGAGGGAGTCGCGGACGGCACACACCAGCGGGGCGGCGAGGTCCGGCGGGGCGGCGTCCGTGAAGGCTGGTCGGCGGCCTCGACGGGTGTCGGCATAGAGCGTGAACTGCGAGACGAGGAGCACGGCGCCGTCCGAACCGAGATCCTCGACGCTGCAGTCCATGCGATCAGCCGCTTCGGTGCCGGGCGCGCCGGGGAACAGGCGGAGCTCGCCGATCTTACGGACGCACCACTCGACCTCGTGCGGGCCGTCGCCATGAGCGATGCCGAGGTAGACAAGCAGGCCCGCCTCGATCGCGCCGGTCGTCTCACCCGCGACCGTGACGCGGGCGCGGAGGACGCGCTGGACGACAGCGCGCATCAGCGGCTCGCCATCCTCGAAGGCATCGGGATCTCGAGGCTAGTCGTCGGACGACGTGCTGGCGGTCGTCGAGGAGGACGAAGAACTCGACGAGTCGGAGGACGAGGAGTCGCTGGACTTCGAGGGCGGAGTCTTGGAGCGGACGCCCTTGGTGCCATCGCCGCCGGAGCTGCTGGAGTCGCTGCGGCCGGAGGTCTTGTAGAAGCCACCGGACTTGAAGACGAGCGGCGGGGCGACGAGTTGGCGGTGCGCCGACTTCCCGCAGCGCTCGCACGGCTGCTCCGAGGACGACCCGAACGGCAACTGGAGCTCGAACTTATGTCCAGCTTCGCAACGGAAGTCGTACCGCGGCATGGTCGCTCCAAGCGTGGGCCCGAATGTCTACGTTACGTCACGCAGCGAGGGCGGATCAGGCGGCAAGTGTACGGAGCCGCCTGCCAGGTGACAATTCCTCGTGCGGCTGCTGCGCGGGATACCTGCGCCGCCGCCACAGACCTGCGGGCTTCGAGTTCCAGAGGCACCGCGCCGCCCGGGGTCTTGAGGGGGCCGGTTGCCCGAGGTGGCCCCGCCCGCCCATACTGAGTGTTCGCACAGGTCAATCTTGAGCGACGAACCACAACTGCTGACGCCTGCCCGCGCCCACCAACACGGGTAAATCTATGCGCCGGCCGATTTGAGAACAGGAGACCTCTATGGCCGCTGGTATTTCCATGCGCCAGATGCTCGAGGCGGGCGTCCACTTCGGACACCAGACCCGTCGATGGAACCCGCACATGAAGCGGTTCATCTTCACTGAGCGCAACGGCATCCACATCCTTGACCTCGCACAGACCGTGCAGCGCCTCGACAACGCCCTCGAGAAGGTGCGCGAGGTGGTGTCGGCTGGCGACCAGGTGCTCTTCGTCGGCACGAAGAAGCAGGCCCAGGGCATCATCGCCCAGGAGGCCCTGCGCGCCGGGATGCCCTTCATCAACACGCGCTGGCTGGGTGGCACGCTCACCAACTTCAGCACGATCACCAAGCGCATCGACCACTTCAAGTCGCTCGAGCAGCGCGTCGAGGGTGGCGAAGAGGCGCTGGAGGCCCAGGGCTTCACCAAGCGCGAGCGCATGGTGCTGGCCAAGGAGTTCGAACGCCTGACGCGATCGTTCGCCGGCCTCCGCAACATGACCCGCCTGCCCGGCCTGCTCTTCATCGTCGACCCGACGATGGAGGAGAACGCCGTGAAGGAGGCGAACCGCGCCGGCATCCCGATCATCGCGATGTGCGACACGAACGCCGACCCGGACGTGATCCAGTTCCCGATCCCCTCGAACGACGACGCGATCCGCGCCATCCAGCTGATGACGGCCCGCATCGCGGACGCCTCGCTCGAGGGCATCGCCGTCGGCGAGGTCGAGCAGCAGTTCCAGGCGGTCGCCGCACCGTCCGAGGCGCCCGCTGCTCCTGAGGCTGCGGCTCCTGAGGCGGGGGCCCCGGAAGCCGCCGCCGAGTAGCTCGCCTCCGCGAGCTCCGTTTACCCAGACACGGGGCGCCTGTGCGCGCCCCCGGACGTACGAGGACAGAGACATGGCAGTCAGCACTGAGGACGTGAAGAAGCTCCGCGAGGAGACCGGCGCCGGCGTCATGGACGCCAAGCGCGCGCTGGACGAGGCCGAGGGCAACTTCGAGAAGGCCAAGGCGGTCCTGCGCGAGCGCGGGATGGCCGCGGCGGCGAAGCGCTCCGAGCGCGACACCAACCAGGGCGTCGTGGAGGCCTACATCCACGGCGGCGGGCGCATCGGCGTGATCGTCGAAGTGCAGTGCGAGACGGACTTCGTCGCGCGCACCGACGGCTTCCGCCAGCTCGCCAAGGACGTCGCGATGCAGATCGCGGCGATGAACCCGCTGGCGCTCACGCCGGAGGAAGTCCCCGCGGAGCGCAATGGCACCGCCGAGGAGAACGCTCTGCTGACGCAGAACTTCATCAAGGACGGCAGCCGCACCATCCAGCAGCTGGTGCAGGACGTGGTCGCCACCACCGGCGAGAACGTCCGCATCGCTCGCTTCTCCCGGTTCGAGCTCGGGGCGTAAGCCCACGCGCCTGAGGGCGCGGAACTCTACGGGGAACGCAACGTTCATCACACGGCGCCCGCTCACACGTTGGGCGGGCGCTGCGTTATCGTCAGTTCAGGGCCAAGCGGGTCGTCCGTGGGCGGCCCGATGGAGGACACGATGACCGAAGAGATCCTCCTGGAGAGCGAAGAGCGGATGGACGCCGCGTTGCAGGCGTTCCGCCGCGACCTTGCCTCCGTGCGCACCGGACGCGCCTCGACCTCGCTCATCGAGCACCTCGGCGTCGACCTGTACGGGCAACGGATGCAGTTGATCCAGCTCGCCAACCTCGCCGCACCCGAGGCGCAGCTGCTCACGATCACCCCGTACGACCGGGGCTCCGTCGACGCGATCATGCGCGCTATCCAGGCGAGCGACCTCGGCATCATGCCGCAGAGCGACGGGCGCATCATCCGCCTGCCGATCCCCGCGCTGACCGAGCAGCGGCGCAAGGAGTTCGTGAAGCAGGTGCAGGGCAAGGCCGAGGAAGGCCGCGTCTCCATCCGCAACGCGCGCCGGCACGCCAACGACGAGCTGAAGAAGCTCGTCCGCGCCGGCGAAGCGTCCGAGGACGACGAGCGCCGCGCGAACGGCGAAGTGGACACGCTCACCTCGAAGTACATCGACCAGCTCGACGCGGCTGCACGGGAGAAGGAGCGCGAGCTCCTGGAGGTCTAGCTTGGTCGTCACGTCCCGGACGGAGTCGTCTCAGGCGGAGCCGTCCGCGGCGGGGCTGCCCTTCCCCGAACTGACCGCTCGCCCGCGGCACGTTGCGATCATCATGGACGGCAACGGGCGCTGGGCGAAGGCGCGTGGCCTCGGACGCTCCGAGGGGCACCGCGCGGGCGCCGAGGCGATCCGCCCGGTGATCGAGCGCCTCGCGGCGCACGGCGTCGAGGTCCTGACGCTCTTCGGCTTCTCGACCGAGAACTGGGGTCGCCCCCGCGCCGAGGTACAGACGATCCTCCGCCTCGGCGGCGAGTTCATCGACCGCTACCTCGACGAGCTGCACCGGCAGGGGGTACAGCTGCGACACCTCGGCGACCCGGAGCGGCTGCCGGGTGTGCTGCAGAAGAAGGTCGCGCAGGCCGTCGAGCGCACCGCGCACAACGACCGCATGATCGTGAACCTCGCATTCAATTACGGCGGGCGCGCCGACATCGTCGAGGCCGTGCGCCGGCTCGTCGAGGAAGGCGTACCGGCAGCGCAGATCACCGAGGACGCGATCACCGCGCGTCTCGCGACCGCCGGGCTGCCGGAGCCGGACTTGCTGATCCGCACCGGCGGCGAGCGGCGCGTCTCGAACTTCCTCGTCTGGCAGAGCAGTTACTCCGAGTACTACTTCACCGACCTCCAGTGGCCGGACTTCGACGCCGCCGCCGTGGACGCCGCGCTCCTCGAGTATGTCTCGCGCCGCCGCCGCTTCGGCCGCGTCGACGACGGCGCCGAGGACAGCGACACCTCGATCACCGGCCCAACCGACCGCAACATGGCCGGCTAACCGGCTCGTGCTGCTCCAGCGACTGCTCGTCGCGGCCGTCGGCCTACCGCTTCTTGCGCTGCTGCTGTTCGCTCCGGAGCCGGTCTTCGCGATCGTTGTCCTCGCGCTCCTCGGCTACGCCGCGTTCGAGATGATGCACGCCGCGGAGCCGAACGCCCCCCTGGCCTACGGCCTGAGCGCCGCCGTCGCCACCGCGCTCTTCGCTGCCCTCACGCGCACCAACCCCGAGGTGCCCCTCGGCCTGCTGTTCCTCGTCACCCTCGCGACGATGGGGCTGCTGCTCTGGCCGGCGTCGAGGCTCGCCGCGACGATCGGCGGATGGTGGATCGGTGCGTTGCTGTACGTCGGCGTGCTGGGCGCGCACTTCCTCCTCGCACGGAACTTCATCGACGGACGCGACTGGCTGATCGTGCTCCTCGCGATCACGTTCGCGACGGACACGGGCGCGTACGCCGTCGGGCGGCTGCTCGGTCGCCACAAGCTCGCGCCCGCCGTCTCGCCGAACAAGACCGTCGAGGGCGCCATCGGCGGTCTCGCCCTTGGCGCGGCGGCGGCGATCGGCGTGCCGATGCTGCTGGGCGTCGCGACGAGGATGCCGGGGCCGCTGTTGCTCGCCTCGGTCGTGCCGGTCGCGGCGATGGCGGGGGACCTGCTGGAGTCCGCGCTCAAGCGGCGGCTGGGCGTGAAGGACATGTCCGGGCTGCTGCCGGGCCACGGCGGGCTGCTCGACCGCCTGGACAGCCTGCTGCTCGCAGGGCCGTGCCTATACTGGATTGTGCGATGGCTCCAGGCATGACCCCCTCTTCTCCCACGCGCGTGGCGGTGATCGGCTCGACCGGCTCCGTCGGCGAACAGGCGCTCGATGTCGTGCGCTCTATGCCCGATCGCTTTCGCGTGACGGCGCTGGCTGCAGGCCTGAACACCGCCCGTCTGCGCGCCCAGCTCGATGAATTCCGTCCCGCCGCCGCCAACGCGCGCGTCGGCCTCGAGGCCGACGCGCTGCGCACGGCATTCCCGGACACGGACTGGCCGAACCTCGACGAGATCGCGGTGCGCGATGACGTGGACGTGCTGCTCGTGGCGACGAGCGGGCTCGCCGGGCTCGCGCCGACGATCGCCGCGCTGCGTGCGGGCAAGAAGGTCGCCATCGCCAACAAGGAGACGCTGGTCGTCGGCGGACACGCCGTGCGCGCCGCGCTCGCCGAGGGCGCACCGCGCGGCGCGGAACTGCGCCCCGTGGACTCCGAGCACTCCGCGATCTGGCAGTGCCTCTGGGGCGAGGCGCCGGAGAGCATCGACCGGCTCACGCTGACCGCCTCGGGCGGCGCGTTCCGCGACTTCCCCGCGAGCGACCTCGACGCGGTGACCCCGGCACAGGCGCTCGAGCATCCGACGTGGAAGATGGGCCCGAAGATCACGATCGACAGCGCGACGCTCTTCAACAAGGGCCTCGAGGCGATCGAGGCGCGCTGGCTCTTCGACATCCCGCTGGACCGCGTCGACATCCTCGTGCACCGCGAGAGCGTGGTGCATTCGATGGTCACGTTCCGCGATGGGTCGGTGAAGGCGCAGCTCGGCGAGCCCGACATGCGGCTCCCGATCCAGGTCGCGCTCGCCTACCCCGACCGCGCGCCGGCACGGCCCGCGCCGCCGCTCGACCTCGCGCTGCG
>CANIRU010000053.1 GCA_947470025.1 Chloroflexota bacterium | reverse complement strand
CGCGCACGAGGAGCGCGCCGGCGGCCACGTCCCACAGGCGCGGCCCCCAGAACACCGCCGATGTGAACACGCCCGCCGCGACCAGCGCCGCCTCGATCGCGATCGAGCCGGTGACGCGGTGCTCCCACTCCTTCGTCCCGCCGGACGACCCGCCGGGCGCCGCGGCCAGCGCGCGCTTCACCACGGTCTGGCGAGCGGGCACCTCGACGCCATCGAGGTGCAGCGTCGAGCCGGCGTGCGCGTGGTAGACACCGGGGCCGAGGAGATGTGTGGACGCGCACCAGATCGCGGCCGCGACCGGCAAGCCGCGATGCAGCACCCCGACCGACACCGCGAACAGCGGGAAGCCGTTGATGAAGTTCGCCGTGCCGTCGATCGGGTCGATCACCCAGACGATGTCCGCGCCCGCCTCGGGCTGCGTGTCGACTTCCTCGCCGATCACGGCATGGCCTGGGAAGCGGTCCGCGACGCGCTCACGGACGAGGGCCTCGACGGCGCGGTCGACCTCGGACACCGGGTCGTTCGTGCTGTCCTTGCCCTCCGCGTTGGGCTTGTACTCCACCGTCACCGCGCCGTGCAGCGCCGCGCGCGCCGTCTCGCCGGCCTCGCGCGCCAGTGCGATCGCGAGCGTCTCGATCGCGGCGAGCTCCTCGGCGTCGAGGTCGGGCGGGGGCGTAGCGGGCTCGGAGGTCATGCGGTCAGCATATCGCCCGTCCGATCGCGACGCCGCGCGCAACGAGTAGCCTAGAAAGGGAACGAGGTGAGCAATGAGCCGACTACCGGCGCCGGACGGTGGCTGGAGCGAATCGACCGAGGGTGACCTCGACCCCGACCTCGCCGAAGAGGCCGGCTCGAGCCTCGACGACTGGGTGGAGCCGCGTGCGCCGTGGTGGAAGCGCGGGGCGCTGCCCGCGATCTCGCTCGGGATCCTCGCGATATTCCTCGGCGCGGTGCTCGTGCAGGTGTTCCTGGCCCGCTAGCGGCGCTGGGAGCGCGTTACGCTCCGGGCGCCGGCGCGAGGCAGGTCTTGTGGTCGCAATGGCAGGCCGTGGAGCCTGTCGAGCAGGCGCACGACGCGCTGCATTCACCGATGCCGAGCAGTCCAAGGCGCTTCAACAGCCCCAGCACCATGCCCGCCGCAATCGCGACGAACGCCAGACGACGCAGTGCTTTGCCCACCATCCACCCCCAGGATTGTGCGCGCGCTCCCGCGAGAGGCGCGTTCATTGCTCATTCGATTGTGTCAGCGGACGGCGACGCCTGTCATCCCGCGCGCCTCGTCGCTGAACTGTTCCCGATACAACGCCGCGTAGAGACCGTCCTGTGCGAGCAGCTCCGCGTGGCGCCCGCGCTCCACGATCCTCGCACGGTCGAAGACGAGGATCTGATCCGCCGCCATCACCGTGGACAGCCGGTGCGCGATGACGATCGTGGTACGGCCACGCGCGAGCACCGCGGTCGCCTCGCGGATCTCGCGTTCGAGGCGCGAGTCCAGCGACGACGTCGCCTCGTCGAGGATGAGGATCGGCGGGTCCTTGAGGATCGCCCTCGCGATCGCGACGCGCTGCTTCTCGCCGCCCGAGAGCCGGTATCCGCGCTCGCCGACCGTGGTGTCGAGGCCGTCGGGCAGCCGCTCGATCAGCGAGCCCAGCCCGGCAGCGACCGCCGCCGCATGCACCTCGTCGTCCGTGCCGTCGAGGCGGCCGTAGCGAATGTTGTCGGCGAGCGACGAGTGGAACAGGTGCGTCTCCTGCATCACGGTGCCGATCGCCGCGCTGATCGAGTCGAGCGTCAGATCGCGCACATCGTGCCCATCGAGGCGCACCGTGCCGGACTGCGGGTCGTAGTAGCGCTGCATCAGGTACGTCACCGTCGTCTTGCCCGCGCCGGACGGCCCGACGAGGGCGACCATCTGGCCGGCGGGTACCGCGAACGACACGTCGTCGATCGCAGGCGTCGGGCGCGTCGCGTGCGACTGGTACGAGAACGACACGTGGTCGAAATCCACGGCGCCTCGAGGCTGCGCGAGACGCACCGCGTCCGGCTGCTCCTGCACCTCCACCGGCATGTCGAGGTACTCGAAGATGCGCTCGAACACCGCGAGCGACGAGAGCAGCGTGGTGTTGATGCGCGCGATGCCCGCGAACGGCCCGAAGACGCGCTGCGACAGCATCGCGAACGACACCACCGTGCCGACGCTGAGGTCGCCGCCCAGCACGGCGCGTCCGCCGAACCAGTAGACGAGGCCGGGGAGCAGCGCGCCGAACAGCGTGGTCGCCATGTTGAACCAGCGGCCGGTCATCAGCCGCTTGATCGACAGCTCGCGCAGCGTGTCGTTCGAGGTGCCGAAGCGGCCCGCCTCGTGCTCCTGTCGCCCGAACGTCTTGACGAGCATCGAGCCCGACACGGACAGCGTCTCTTCGAGGTGCGCGGACATGCGTCCGGATTCCTCGTGCCATTCGCGGCGCAGCTCGCGCAGGCGCATGCCCACCCGCAGCGTCGGAACCACCCACAACGGCAGCACAACGAGCGTGGCGAGCGCGAGCCGCCAGTCGAGGCGGAACATGAACACGAACGCGACGATGAGCGTGAGCGCGTTGGTCAGGAAGTCCGTGAACGTGCCGCTCAGGGCATCCTGCACGCCGTTCACGTCCGTGGAGATCCTCGACAGAATTTCGCCGGTACGCGTGGAGCTGTAAAAGCGCAGCGACAGGCGCTGGAGGTGGTCGTGCAGATCCTGCCGCAGGCGGTGCATGACGCCCTGCGCGATCAGCTGGTTCACCCACGACTCCGCGACGCCGAGGAGCGCGGAGCCCAGCACCATCCCCACATAGACGAGGATCAGCCCGTCGAGCGACCGCACCGCGGCGCCCGTGGACATGCGGTCGACCATCGACCCGAGGACGAGCACGGCGCGCAGGTCGAGGACGACGCTGACAGACAGCAGCACGACGAGCGCGATCATCCATTTGGCGTACGGCCGGAAGAATCCGGCGACGCGCCGCCCGAGGAGGAGCTTGCCCCCCGTCGGCTTCGCCGGTGCCATCCGCCGCGACATCATCGAGCGCTCCTCGTCCGTCCTTCGATCATAGGCCCACGCAGCGGGGACGCTCAGAGCGCGCTCGTTGGCGAGCGAGCGGCGTCGAAGTGTTGAAGCGGGGCGGCCCATCCCCCTGCCCCCTTCCCCGCGCGGGAAGGGGATGAATGGCAAGGGCTTCGCCCTCGCGCTCCCCCGAGACCGAGCGTGCCTCGCACCTTGGCGAGGCGAAGCATCCCCGTGCCACGAACCTCGCGGATCGGTCGGCAGACCCTGGGCGAACTCCCAACACCGCCACATGGACGTCCCTTGCAGGCACGTGCCCCTAAACGCGGTAGGCGCGGGCGGAGGGATCGAGGATGATGGGCGCCGCGAACCAGACGCCCCGGATCGGGCGACCCGGAAGGAACAAAGAGCATGACCAGCGCGCGCCCCACCGTCGGATTCATCGGCCTCGGCATCATGGGGCTGCCCATGACGGCCAACCTGCTGAAGGCGGGCTTCCCGGTGGTGGTGTGGAACCGCTCCTCCGGGCGCGTCGACGAGGCGATCGCGCTCGGTGCTCAGCGCGGGACGTCGCCGTCGGACGTGGCGTCGAAGGCAGACGTGACGATCGTGTGTGTCACCGCCTCGGCAGACGTCGAGGCGGTCGTGCTCGGCGCGGGCGGGGCGATCGAGGGCGTGCGCTCCGGCACGGTGCTCATCGACATGTCGTCGATCTCGCCGGACGTGACGCGCGCGATCGCGGCTCAGCTTAAGGCGAAGGGCGTGGAGATGCTCGACGCGCCCGTGTCCGGCGGCGAGGGCGGTGCGATCAACGGCACGCTGTCGATCATGGTCGGCGGCGACGAGGCGGTCCTGGAGCGCGCGCGGCCCGTGCTCGAGGCGATGGGCACGCGCATCACGCACTGCGGCCCGACGGGCGCCGGGCAGACCGTGAAGCTGTGCAACCAGATCGCCGTGTGCGTAAACAACCTGGCGATGGCCGAGGCGCTGGTGTTCTGCCAGAAGAGCGGCGTCGCCCCCTCGAAGATGCTCGAGGCGATCACGGCGGGAGCGGCGGGGTCGTGGCAACTCTCGAACCTCGGCTCGCGCATCATCGCACGCGACTTCGCGCCGGGGTTCAAAGTGTCGTTGCAGCAAAAAGACCTGCGCATCGCCCTCGAGGCCGCCGAGACGATCGGCGTGCCTCTGGCCGGCGTCTCGCTCGTCCACCAGTTGCTCGCCGTCGTGGAACAGCGCGAGGGCGGCGACCTCGGCACGCAGGCGCTCGTCCGATCGCTGGAGATGCTCGCCGGCGTCGAGGTCGGCACACCGCAGGCCTAGCCAGCGGTCTACGCCGCGGGCTTGTCTTCCATCCCCGACAGCAGCAGCACGAGGTTCCGCAGCAACGACGGGTCGAACTGGCCGGTCGATCCCGCCATCTCGCGGAGCGCGTCACCTCGGCTGAGTCGAGGCAGACCGCGGCGGGCGACGGTGAGCGCTGAGTACGTGTCGGCGATCGCGACGTAGCGCGCCTCGATCGGGATCGCGGCCCCGGCCACGCGCGCCGGATAGCCTCGACCGTCCCAGCGTTCATGGTGGTCACGCACTGCGCGCACCGCCTCCGGCGCGACGATCCCGTGCCCCTGCATCCGGCGCAGCGAGAGCTCCGGGGGCGGTACGTCGCACGGCGCTCGATCGGCGTCAGCGCGTTGTCGCGGTCGCGCAGCTCGGCCGGCAGGTCGAGGATCCCGGCGTCGGCCATCGCGCCGGCGCACGCGATCGAGGCGAGAGCCGGCACGTTGTGCTGACCGTCCGCGAGCGCGATGGCGACCGCGCCGATCGCCGTCTCCACGCCGTGCACCGCGGGCCGCTCCGGACCTTCCACACGGAGCCCGCGGAACAGCGCGTCCGGGTGGAAATGCGCGTGCATGAACGCACCGAGAATCCGGCAAGCGTCCTGGAGCGCGTTGCCTCGGGAGCCCGGATGGTCGAAGAGGAGCGCGATCTCATGGAGCAGCGCGCGATGCACCGCCCACGCGCGATCGGTGAGCGGCACGGCCTCGGTCGCGACGATGTCGGGGAGGTGCTGCCGCAGGTAGTCGCGCATCGCCCCGGCGTCGGCCATTGCCAGCCGCACCTCCTCGCCCTCGCAGTGGTCGAGCCAGGTCGCGTCGATCTCCACCGGGGCGCCGACGGCATCGAGGATCTCGAACGCGGGACGACGGGTGGGGGCGAAGAGGCCCGCGGGGACGCTGATTCTCGTGGGGGGCTGGTGGGCACCGGGTTCGGAGGTCATGGTGAATGTTCGACACGACCCGGACGGATGGTCAGAGGCGACCGGTGAAGAGCGGGTGAAATCGGGGCGGAGCGGCAGCCGACTCATCCACGTTACCTAGATTGTGGATAAAGAATTGTTCACTGGTTTACGCAAGTGTGTATTTAGCGTACCTTCGGCGAGCGGGGGCCGGTGTGTGACGGAGCGTTGCGAGGACGGTCCGAGGCTTCGCCTCCCCCCCAACTCGCCCTGCTGCGCTCGTCGTGATGACACTCCCCGGAACGACGAGCGCGTCGTCCGCACCGGCTCTCTCCCGGCCCCTCTAGCAAACCCGAGCCGGGCTACTACGGCTCCAGCGACTCCAGCAGGTCGAGGACGGCCTTGCGGAGGCGCTCCATCTCGTCCGGGTCGTCGATGCGACGGCCGTTCGCGCGGCGGATGTAGAAGGCGTCCACGACCTCCGGACCGATCGTGTCCACCTTCGCCAGGTGGATGTCGATGTCGCGCTCGTGTAGCAGCCGCGTGATGCCGTACAGCAGCCCGCGCCGGTCGGCCGTCGATACCTCGAGGATCGAGTAGTCGCGGGAGGCGCTGTTATCGAGGTGGACGATCGTGGGGACGTCCGCCAGCGGCGGAGCGGGGTAGCTCGCACGCACCTCGGCGAGGCGGTCGTCGATGTTGAAGTCGCCGCTGAGCGCCGCGGGCACGGCCTGCAGGATGCGCTCCCAGCGCCGGTCGTCGATGCCGATGCCCAGGGCGTCCGAGACATGCCAGACCTCGATCGCCACGCCGTCGTCCCGCGTATGGGCGACGCCGCCGAGGACACTGGCGTTGTAGCCCGCGAGCGTGCCGGCGATCGTCTGGATCAGGCCGGGTCGGTCAGGCGTGACCACGGTGAGCCGGTCGAGCTTCCCGAGGCGGTCACGACGTGCTGCCGTGCCGCCCTGCGCAGCCGCTTCCGCGATCAGCGAGATGTGGTCGCCCACCACGCTCGCCGGGGTGCTGACGAGGTAGTCGACGCCCATGCCGGAAACGTGATTGTGGATCACCTGCGGCGCGAACCGCGCGCCGAGCGACTCCACGACGCTGTCGATGGTGGGCACGTGCGCGTCGGGGGCCTCGGAGGCGAGCACCGCGAGGAGGCGCACGTAGAACGCGCGCATGAGCTGCGCCTTCCACTGGCTCCACACGTTCGGCCCGCTGGCGCGCGCGTCCGCGACGGAGATCAGGTACAGCAGCCGCAGCGTGCGCGCGTCGCCGATACGGTGCGCGGTGTCCGCGATGACCTCGGCGTCCGCGATGTCACGCCGGGTCGCGACGTTCGGCAGCAGCAGGTGCAGGCGGACCGCCGCGATCAGGCGCAGGCCGACCTCCGGCGAGAGTCCCGCGCGCGTGACGAACCGCTCCGTGATCACCGCGCCGACGTCCGAATGGTCACCGCCGTGCCCCTTGCCGATGTCATGGAGGAACGTCGCGAGGAGCACCTCGTCGGCGTCGCCGAACTCCTTCGCGACCTGCACCGTGCCCGTGTCGAACTCGTCGACCTCCATGACGTTGCGCACCTCGGCGACCGCGCGCATCACGTGGACATCGACAGGGTGGATGTGGAACGGCGCGATGTGGGGACGGGCGCGGAGCACCTCCCACTCGGGGAGGAGGCGCGTCAGCGCGGGCGTCAGCGGCAACGGATCGAGTGGGCCACCGGGCACGATCGTCCGCAGCGAGGCACGAAGCGACTCGAGGTCGTCGAGGTCGGCGAGGCCTGGCGCGGGAGACGGCGCGGACCGGCGCCACGGGAGCCAGGACCGGTGCGCGGGCTGCACCGCCAGGCGCTCCGTGATTGCGGCGTCCACGATGCGCATCGTGCTGAACAGGGAGCGCCCCCATTCCAGCGGGTCGACGCCGCCGAGCCATGCGCCCACCGCCACGGCCTGGTCGGGCCGGTAGACATCGGTTGCCCGCTCGTTCAGGGCATGCACCGCGTTCCGGGTGCGGATCAGCTGCTCGTGCGCGGCGGCGAGGTGTGGGGCGAACTCCGGCATCGGCGCGTCGTCCGCGATCGCGTCGGCGATGTCCAGCCAGTGCATCGCGTGCAGGTCGCGCAGGGCACCTCGACTGTTCTTCAGGTCGACGGACAGCAGCTGCCACGGCTCCTTCTCGACGAGCACGTGGCGGCGCGCGGTGATCTCCTTGCGCATCCAGCCTCGATGGCTGCGCACCATCCCTCGGCGGTCACGGATGAACTTCTCGTAGAGGTCGGTGTTGCCCGCAACGTAGCGCGCGTCCAGAAGCGCGGTGAACGTCTCCACGTTGGCGTCGCCGGCGGTCATGGCCTGCGCGATGGTGCGCACGGAGTGGCCAACCTTCAGGTTGGCGTCCCACAGCGGGTACAGGGAGCGGAGGGCACCATCGTCCGGGCGGTCGATGAGCACCATCACGTCCACGTCGGAGTGGCGGGACTGCGCCCGGCGGCCGTAGCCGCCGACCGCGACGATGGTGAAGGCGGGGGTGGGGCCAACCAGCTCACGCAGCGCATCGTCCAGCAGGTCGCTGAGCGAATGGCAAAGGGTCAGACCGGCGTCTTGCTCGGAGGCGCGCTCGGAGCAGTCCGAGCGCGCCTCCATGAATCGTGCGAGTGCAGGATGTGCGGTCGTCGTCATGGCCGCAGTCTCCTCGGCTCGTATTTCGCGGGCATGTCACGGCTGCAACAGCCGGACATGCCCACGGGTATTCCCTAGACGGCGTCCCGGCCGCGCTCGCCGGTGCGGATGCGGATGACATCCTCCACCGGGAGGACGGCGATCTTGCCGTCGCCGATGGAGCCCGTGCGGGCGGTGGTCTCGATCGTCGAGATCACCGCGGGCGCCAGGGAGTCGTCCACCAGCACTTCGATGCGCACCTTCGGCACCATGTCCACGTCGTATTCGGCGCCGCGGTAGGTCTCGGTGTGCCCGGCCTGTCGACCGAAGCCCTGGACGTTGCCGGCGGAGAGTCCGGTGACCCCGGTCTCCTTCAGCGCGTCGCGGACCTCGTCCAGCTTGAACGGGGCGATGTAAGCAATGATGAGCTTCATCTCTTGCAGTCTCCTATTCGGCCATCTGGTACGCCTGCTCCTCGTGGAGCGCGATGTCGAGGCCCTCGCGTTCGTCGGTCTCGCTGGCGCGGATGCCCATGAGCATGTCCAGCACCTTCGCGATGACGTAGCTGAGGACGAACGAGTACACGAAGGCGATCACGACCGAGATCGCCTGGCTGGTCAGCTGCGCCATGCCGCCGGTCGCTGCCGCGTTGACCGCAGGGTCAGCGAGCACGCCCAGCAGCAATGCACCAAGGATACCGCCGACGAGGTGCACCGCGATGACATCCAGAGAGTCATCGAACTTGAACGTCGTCTTCAGGCGCAGCGCCATGAAGCAGATCACGCCGGCCGCGATGCCGATGATGATCGCGCCCATGAAGCTCACGAAGCCGGCCGCGGGGGTGATGGCAACAAGGCCAGCCACCGCACCGGAGACAAAGCCGAGGGTGGTCGGCTTACCGCCGGCCAGCGACTCCGCGACGATCCATGCCGTCGCCGCGACTGCGGCGGCGATGTGCGTGGTCATGAAGGCCTGCGCGGCCAGCCCGTTCGCACCGAGCGCAGAGCCAGCGTTGAAACCGAACCAGCCGAACCACAGCATGCCCGCGCCCAGAATGGTCAGCGGCAGGTTGTGCGGGCGGATCACCGAGTGTCCCCAGCCGATGCGGGGGCCGAGCACGAACACCAGCGCGAGTGCAGCGGCACCGGCGTTGATGTGCACGACGAGGCCACCGGCGAAGTCGACTGCCTTGACCTGCGTGGCGATGAAGCCACCACCCCAGACCCAGTGGGCCATGGGCGCATACACGATGACCGACCAGATGGCGATAAACGCCACCCAGGCGGAGAACTTCATGCGCTCCGCCACCGCGCCGGCAATCAGGGCCGGGGTGATGATCGCGAACATCATCTGGAAGCCGAGGAAGAGCGAGTCCGGGATCGAGTACTTAAAGATCTCGTTCCCGAGACCGACACCCCGGAGTCCGACCAGTCCGAGGTTGCCGACCAGGCCGGACACCTCGTTGCCGGAGAACGCGAGGGAGGCGGCGACGGCGACCCAGAGGATCGTCACCACACCCATCGCCACGTAGTTCATCATCAGCATGGCAAGCATGTTCTTCGCGCGGACCATGCCGCCGTAGAACAGTGCCAGGCCGGGCGTCATGAACAGGACCAGCGCAGAGCTGATCAAGATCCATGACGTGTCGGCACCGTTGACCTCCAAGGTTCGCTCCCGTCATCGTCGCGTCGCCGCGTGTGCGTCCGCTCGCGCGTCCGCCTCTGTCTCGTGTTGGTGGTCACAATGTCGTTTCGATGTGTCTCGTGCGTGTCATGATTGTTTCCGTCATATTTCTTTCAGCCGTGTCTCCCCGGACGGGCCCGTCGGGGCGAGTGCCAGCCGCATTCGCCCCGCCGAGGGGGTAGCGGATACAATTCCGCCACCTCCCCAGGGTGATCCCACGTTCCCGACCCGGACGGAGCCCTCCGCCATCGCCTCTCGACGTTCCCCCGGCCTCGAATCGGCCGCCCGAGGTGCCCGGGAGGGCCGTGCATCTTCGAGCGGTGCCTCTGGCGGTGCACGACCGTTCCTGAAGTGGGCCGGCGGCAAGACCCAGCTGGTCCCGGAGCTGGTGGCCCGCGCGCCGAGGTACATCGACACCTACTACGAACCATTCATCGGCGGCGGGGCGATGTTCTTCGCGCTGGCCGGTGACCCCGAGCTAGCCCCGAAGCGCGCCGTCTTGAACGACGCCAACCTCGACCTGGTGACGGTGTACGAGGTCGTCCGCGACGAGGTGGAGCGGCTCATCGCGCGCCTGGAGACGATCGCGACGCCCTACCTCGCCGCGGGGGCGGAGGAGCGCGCGGAGTTCTACTACGAGCAGCGCGCCCGGACGCCGGAAGACCGCGTCGACACGGCGGCGCGGTTCATCTTCCTCAACAAGACCTGCTTCAACGGCCTGTACCGGGTGAACCGCCGCGGCGAGTTCAACGTCCCACACGGCCGCTATCTCGCACCGCGCATCCTCGATGAGCCGGCGCTGCGCGCGGCGTCCGAGGCGCTTCGCGGCGTCGAGATCATGAACGGCGACTTCGGAACGGTGACCGACGCAGCGAAGCCGGGCGACTTCGTGTACTTCGACCCGCCGTTCGAGCCGCTGTCGAAGACCTCGTCGTTCACGGGGTACACGGAGGGCGCGTTTGACCGGCACGAGCAGGTGCGCCTCAAGTGGCTCTTCGACGACCTGACGGAGCGCGGGGTCGCCGCGATGCTCTCCAATTCGCCGGCGGAGTGGCTGGTCGGGGTGTACGAGGGTGAGCGTGCCGGCCTCATCGACGGCGGGACCGATCGACGGCCGGGCTATCACGTGGAGCGGACGCCCGCGCGCCGCGCGATCAACTCGCGCGGCGACCGGCGCGGCGCGATCGACGAACTGATCGTGACGAACTACACGTCCGAGCTGTCGAGGGGCCGGCTGGAGTCGGCGGCATCCTCGTCGCCCTCTGCTTCCTCGGGCGGCTCGTCGTCCTCGACGCGTACCTCGAGGACGAAGGCCGCACGCGGCACCGGCAAGACGAAGTAGAGCCGCAGCCAGTTCTCGAGGTCGGCGAGCTCCACAGCCTTGCCGCTCGACAGCAGGAACGCGCGCATGTTGGCGCTGAAGCCCGGGCCGTAGAAGCAGACCATCCCGGGGATCGGCCACGCGCGGATATCCTCGATCGTGCTGGGGATCTTCTCCTCGGCGCTGCCCGCGCTCTTCTGGTACTTCGCCTCGAGGCCCAGCGAACGGCGTTGCACGCGGTCGGTAATCACGACGTCGATGCGGCGACGCGCGCCCCAGATGCGACGGCCCACGTAGACCTCGGTCTCCACGTCGAGGCCGAGCGACCGCGCGATGTCGACGCAGGCGAGCGTGAGTCCCTGCCACGAGGTCGGCTCGAAGAAGTGCCCCTGCGAGCTGGTGACCGGACGCCGCGGTGGTGTCACGCAGGCCTCGTCATGCTTCGAGCGGGGCAACGCCGACCGAGGCTGCTGCGTCGGCGATCTGCTTCCACGTCTCATCGTCGAGCGGGATGCCCCGCGCGAGGCGTTCCGCCATCGTGCGGCGCTCGGGCTCGCCGGCGACGAGGATCTCCGAGGTACCAGGCGCGTACGGCGGCTCCTTCACGAAGCCGACGAGCGCGGCAATCATCGACACGAACACGTCCGCCTCGACGAATCGCGTGGGGTCGAGCGCCATCATGAACACGCCGTTGGAACCGCGCTGGCCCTCGACGGAGGTGCCGGCGCCGGACAGGATGCCGGACAACGCCTCCATCGCGACGTTGAGGCCGAAGCCCTTGTGGCCGCCCGTGTCGCCGCCGACGGGGAGCAGCGCGCCCTGCTTCGGGTTCGCGCCGGTGCCGTAGAAGTCGCGCGGCTCGGTCGTCGGGTGACCGTCGCCATCGATGATCAACTGCGGCTTGAGCTGCGTGCCGCGGTTCACGGCGACGCGCACCTTCCCCTCCGCGATCACGGACGTCGCCATGTCGAGGACGAACGGCTCGCCCGGCGTCGGGCCGGGCATCGCGATCATGATCGGGCTGGTGCCGAGCCGCCGATGCGCGCCACCGAACGCGGCGGTGAGCCTCGTGCCCGGCGAGTTCACGCCGCCGAAGGCGATCATGCCGGCCGCGACGATCTGCTCGCCGTACGCGCCGACGCGGCCAATGTGGCCGCTGTTGCACGCCGACACCCAGCCGATGCCCGTCTCGCGCGCCTTCGCGATCGCGAGGTTGGTGGCGTGGTACGCCGCGATCTGCCCGTAGTTCCACCCGCCGTTCAACAGCGCCGTCGATGCAGACTCGCGCACGATGCTGTGCGCGGCGCCGGGCTTCAGCGTCCCTGCCGCGGCCAGCGTGACGTAGCCCGGCGTGCGGATCACGCCGTGCGAGTCGTGCCCCCGCAGGTTCGCGCCGACGAGGTGCTCCGCGATGCGCGCGGCTTCCTCGGACGGCGATCCCGTGCCCTCGAAGATGCGGGCCACGTAGTCCGTGAGCGCGGCAGCGGGAACCAGGGGCATCCCGCTACGCCTCGACGATCGTGGGCTGGACGCCCGTGTCGCCTCGGACGGTGGCGAGGTCGGACTGCACCTTCGCGCGCATGGCGTTCATGTCGGAGCCCATGGTCACCATCTGGAAGCCGGCCTTCAGCCACTTCGTCGTGAACTCGAGGCCGCCCGTGTGCATGCCGGGCGCCACACCGTGGCGCTTGCACGCCTCGTACAACTCCATGCACACCTGCTGGTGGCGCTCGTCGCGGTTGTCGCCAGTCGGCTTCATATCGAGCGCGTACGCGAGGTCACTCGGGCCGATGTACGCGCAGTCCACGCCGGGGACGGAGAGGATCTCGTCGATGTTCTCGATGCCCTCCTTCGTCTCGATCATGACAATGACCGCGGTCTCCTCGTTGGAGTGCTCCTGGTAGCCGTCGCCCGCGTAGAACGACACGCGCGCGGGGCCCGAAGATCGCCCGCCCAGCGGCGGATACTTCGCGGCCCAGACGGCGCGCTCGGCCTCCTCGCGGTTGTTCACCAGCGGGACGACCACGCCGTACGCGCCGGCGTCGAGGACCTTCATGATGATCGAGGGGTCGTTCCAGCCGACACGCACGAAGGGGATCGTGTTCGTGGTCGAGATCGCGGTCATCATCGCGACCGCGTCCTTGTAGTCGATCAGGCCGTGCTGCATGTCGATGCAGAGCCAGTCGTACCCGGCGTTGGCCATCGCCTCGGCGCTGAAGCTGCTCGGGATCGCGAGCCATGCGCCCACGGTCTGCTTGCCGGCGCGCCACGCGCGCAGTGCGGTGTTCGGTCGCATGTCGGAGTCCTCCAGTGCTCTGCCGGTGTGGGGGCGAGAATGCGGCGCGAGCATACACCGAGGCACCGACCGGACGCCCTCGCTTGACGCTCCGTCGAGCCGTTCCGATGCCCCGCGGGGTCACGCGGAGTACGATGGAGCCTCCCCCCGACTGCACGAGAGGCACGCGATGAGCGAGCGGCTCCGAGGACGCATCGAGGCACACGTGGCGCCCGGCCACGAATGCACACCGTACACGGGCGGCTGCCACATGCCGCACTACTGGCACAACCATTCCGTGCCGCGCTACCTCGAACAGTGGCCGGAGCCGACGGCGGCCCGCACGCTCGCGGACGAGATCCGCGAGGAGCGCGACTGGGCACAGGGCGGATAGCGCCCACCGACCCACATCGGCGTCGCGCGGAGGAGAGACCCATGACTGCCACATACGAAACCCTTGAATCGCCCGTCGGCCTCCTCTTCATCGGCATGTCGGACGAGGGGCTGTCGCACGTGGAGTTCATGGACCGCGCGGACGACCTGCCCACCCACCTCGATCGCCTCGAGGCGGAGACGGGCGACACGCCGGAGCGCGGTGGGCATGAGGTCGCGGACGTGGTGCGGCAGCTGCGCGACTACTTCGCGGGCAAGCGCACGACTTTCGAGGTGACCCTCGCGCCGAACGGCACGGAATGGCAGCGCAAGGTCTGGCACGCCCTGAGCCGCATCCCCAACGGCGAGACGGTGTCCTACGGCACGATCGCGACTCGCCTCGGCCGCCCGAGCGCATCGCGGGCCGTCGGCGCGGCGAACGGCCGCAACCCGATCGCCATCGTCGTCCCGTGCCACCGCGTGGTGGGGTCGAACGGGACGCTCACCGGCTACGCCGGGGGCCTGCACCGCAAGCAGTGGCTGCTCGCGCACGAGGGCGTCCGGCTCGCGCTCGAACCGGGCACCCTCGCCGCTGTCTAACCTCGATCGGTCGGGGCGCTACGCCGTCGCGGGCGCGGACGCCGGAGCCTCCCCGAAGGCGTTCGGACCCTCGCTCGGCTGAGCGCAGAGGTAGATCAGGTAGATCCAGCCGAGGATCGGCACCAACGCGGCAAGCTGCCACCAGCCCGACTTGCCGGTGTCGTGCAGCCGGCGAGCACCGACCGCGAGGCCCGGCACGATCGTCGCCAGCGAGAACAGGTTCCCGACGTACGTGAGCGACGGCACCATCTGCGCCGCGATCCCGATCACGACCTGCACGAGCACCGTAAAGAGCACCCAGTACCAGAACTCCGATCGGCCGGCGCGGCCGGTGAACGTCGCGTACTGATTGATGACCGAACGGACTGCATCGCTGAAACCCATG
>CANIRU010000052.1 GCA_947470025.1 Chloroflexota bacterium | reverse complement strand
CGGCGTCCGGGCGGGGGTGGTCGTCCCCGGTACGGTCGCCGAGGGGGAGGTGGCGGACGGAGTGGCCGGGGTCGGCGATGCACTCGGCGTCGAGCTGGGGCTCGGGGTGGTCTCGGCGGGGCGGGTCGAGGTGGACGCGGCCGTCGCCGACACGGCGGGGGAGCCCGCGGTCGGGGTCTCGATCGTCATCCCGCGCGCAGCCGACCCGTTCGCGCACGCGGCGGCTGCGACCGCCACGAGGGCGACGAGCACGAGCAGCAGCGGGCCGGGCGTGCCGGCCGATCGGTGCTTCCAGGTGGGCACGGGGGCTCCGTTCGTCAGGGCGCGGTCAGAGCGGTCTTCGAAGAAAGGCGTGCCGGGCATCTGCGGAAAACCTCGACGTAACCAGATCAATCGTACTGTCGGAGGGCGGGGTTGACCTTGCAGAATTGCTATACTCCGGAAACTCGGGAGCGGTGCCCGAGGACATCTCCACCAGAACGAGTCATACCCGCAGCGCGCGGACGCCGAAAACCCGGCGTCCGTTTCGATAGTTTGCCCCTGACGGCCGGAGGGCGTGATGGAGGATCCGAGGCTGATCGCGGAGCGCGTGCTCGAGAACGTCGAGCGCGTGATCATCGGCAAGACGCACGAGGCGCGCCTCGCGCTGGTGACGCTCCTCTGCCGTGGCCACCTGTTGATCGAGGACGTGCCCGGCGTCGGTAAGACCATGCTCGCGCGCGCGCTGGCCCGTTCCACGGGGTGCAACTTCTCGCGCATCCAGTTCACGCCCGACCTGCTGCCGACGGACGTCACCGGTGTGACGATCTACCAGCAGGGCTCCGGCCGCTTCGAGTTCCGCCCCGGCCCGATCATGGCGCAGATCGTGCTCGCCGATGAGGTGAACCGCGCGACACCCAAGACGCAGTCCGCGCTCCTCGAGGCGATGGAAGAGCACCAGGTCACGGTCGATGGGACGACGCACATCCTGCCGCGCCCCTCGATGGTGATGGCGACGCAGAACCCCATCGAGTACGAGGGCACGTTCCCGCTGCCGGAGGCGCAGCTGGACCGCTTCCTGCTCCGCATCCACCTCGGCTACCCGTCGGCGACCGACGAGGTGCTGATCATGGACGCGCAGCAGAACCGCCACCCGATCGAGTCGCTGCCTGCGGTGGTCACGCCCGACGAGGTCGTAGAGATGCAGGAGGCGGTCGGCCGGATCTACGTCGACCCGCTGATCAAGCAGTACATCGTGGCGCTGGTCACGGCGACGCGTGAGCACGAGTCGGTCTACCTCGGCGCGTCGCCTCGAGGTTCGCTCGCGCTGATGCGAGCGACGCAGGCGCACGCGATGCTGGACGGCCGCGACTTCGTGCAGCCGGATGATGTGAAACTGCTGGCGTACCCCACCCTTGGACATCGCGTCATCGTGAGTCCGAGCGCCCGCGTTCGCGATATCGACAGCGCCCAGATCGTCACCGAGGCGGTCGAGCGCGTCCCCGTTCCGGGCGTTCGCGCCCGCGGCGGGTCGTAGCGGGTCTCGACGCCCGCAGGTCGGTCGGTCGGGCCGGGTATTCCCGGCATGAGCCCCGAAAGGGGGGAACCATGCGACGACTGATCGCGCTCGGAGGCGCGGCGCGGCGTCACTTCAACGTCACGTTCGCCGTGGTGCTCACGCTCGGATGCTTCGTGCTCGCCTTCGCGACCGGCTTCTGGCTGCTCTTCCGCCTCGCCTACATCACCGCGTTCGCGCTGCCGCTGCTCTATTTCTGGACGCGCGCGATGGCGAAGAGCCTCGAGGTCGAGGTGCAGCGCACGACGCAGCGGGTGACGCAGGGGCAGCCGATCGAGGGCAGCATCACGGTCCGGTCGCGCTCGATCCTGCCGAAGATGTGGCTGGAGGTCGAAGACCCCTCGTCCGTGCCGGGTCACAACACGAAGCGCGTGGTCACCATGGGATCGCGCGGCGTGATCTCGTGGGACTACCGCACGAGGACGCGCGTGCGCGGGCTCTACACGCTGGGCCCGGTGCGCGTCACCGCGTCCGATCCGTTCGGCTTCTTCCACATCACGCGCACCTTCGGCGACATCACGACGCTCCTCGTCTACCCGAACGCTCCTGACCTGCCGAACTTCTACATCCCGCCGGCCAACCTGCCGGGCGAGGGCCGCATCCGCCGCCGCACGCACAACGTCACGCCGAACGTCGCGGGCGTGCGCCCGTACGAGCCCGGTGACTCGTTCAATCGCGTGCACTGGCCCGCGACCGCGCACCGCGGCGTGCCGATGGTCAAGATCTTCGAGCTCGATCCGGCGTCGGACATCTGGCTCGTGCTCGACCTCGAGCAGAAGCACCACGCCGGCGAGGGCGAAGAGGGCACGGAGGAGATGGCCGTGTCAGTCGCCGCGTCGATCGCGCGCTTCTTCCTCAACGCGCACCGCTCCGTGGGACTGATCTCGTTCGGCGACGACCTGCGCATCAACGAGCCCGACCGTGGTCAGAACCACTACACACGGCTCCTCGAATCTCTCGCCCTCGCGCGCGCGACGGGTGACGTGCCGTTGCCGAACCTGCTGATCGAGGAGTCCCGCCGCTTCGGCCGGCACACGACCGTGGTGGTGATCACGCCATCCGCCGCGCAGGACTGGGCGCTCACTCTGATGTCGCTGCAGGGACGCGGCGTGAAGGTCGCCGCCGTGCTGCTGGAAGCCGACACGTTCGGCGGCACGACGAGCCCGCTCGATGTCTACGGCACGCTCGCCGCGGGGGGCGTGTACGCCTACACCGTGAAGCACCACGACGACCTCAGCCGGGCGCTGTCCGAGGGCAGCGACCCGATGCTCGGGCGCATTGCGCCGGCGAAGAGGTAGGACGCCATGACACAGTCAGGCGCGACCTTCGACGATCTCTTCAACCCCGAGCAGGGCCACGGTCACTCTGCGGGCGAGCCCGTCCGCGTGGCGCGCTGGTGGACCTCGTGGGAGTCGTGGACGACGCTGCTATTGATCCTGCTCGCGCAGCTCCCCGTGATCGGATCGCTGCAGTCGTCCGAGTGGGTGGACGAGATGCCGTCGCTGATCACGACTGCGCTCGCCGCGGTCGTCGCCGGCTGGCTGCTCGCGCAGTCGCGCCTGCACTCCTCGATCGCCACGCTGATCGGTGTCGCGACTGGGGCTGCCGTCGTCCTGGCGCTGGTGCTGCAGCGCGTGCCGATCATCGACGAGACGCTGGGCACCGGCTGGTCGGGACGCTGGGCGGAGTTCTCGCTGCGCATGCAGGCGTGGGGCAGTGCGTTCTGGAACGCCTCGATCTCCACGGACCCGCTGCCGTTCGTCGTGCTGCTGGTCGCGCTCGTGTACCTCGTCGTGTTCCTGTCGTGCTGGGCGGTCGTGCGCTGGCAGAACGCGTGGGCGGCGCTGATCCCCGGCGGGATCATCCTGCTCACCAACATCTCCTACCTGCCGGGTCAACCCTCGCTCGGGTTCATCATCTTCCTGCTCGTCTCCGTGCTGCTCGTGACGCGCATGGAGTTCCTGCGCGCCGGGGCGAGGTGGCGCAGGGAGCACGTTGCGCTGCCGGAGTTCATGTCACTCGAGGTGATGTTCATCGGCTGCGTCGTCGCGGTCGTCCTCGTCGGTGCGGCCTGGATCGTCCCGACGGCGAACCACTGGGGCCCGGTCGCGAGCGCGTGGAACCGCGCGCTGGAGCCCGTCACGTCGCGCGTCGAGTCCCTCGGGCAGCTGTTCGTGGGCATCAACTCGAAGCGCGAAGTCCCGATCCACACGTTTGGCCCGACGCTGCCGATCCAGGGCAAGGTCGCCCTGGGCGCGACGCCGCTGTACCGCGTGTCGGCGAGCGAACCGGGCAACCTGCGTGGCGCGACCTACGATGAGTACACGGGCGGCGGCTGGAAGCTGAACAGCGCGGCCCCCGTCCCGCTGTCGGGCACGACGGTGCAGGCCGCGGAGTTCGGCACGCAGAAGACCAAGGCAGAGGTCCGTCATCCGGTGACCGCGCAGGTCGAGGTGCTCGCCCCCGGCGCGCCCGACCGGCGTCTGCTGACGATGGGCGACCCGCTGACGGCGAACGTGCCCGGCCGCCAGATTGTCGACCCAACGTCGCTCGCGATGGGTGTGATCCCGAACGACCCCGCCGTGCCAGGCAAGACCTACACCACCGTCGGCGCCGTCTCCGCCGCCGCGCAGCCGACGCTGCTCAACGCGGGCACCACCTACCCGCAGACGATCATCGACACCTACACCGGCGTCCCGGCGGCGACGCCGCAGGAGGTCGCGGCGCTCGCGAAGCAGGTCGCCGGCAACTCGCGCACGCCGTACGAGGCCGCTCGCCGCATCGAGCAGTACCTGCGCCGCACCTACAGCTTTACGCTCGACCCGCCTCCCGCCCCGCCGCGCCGCGACGCAGTCGCGGCGTTCCTCTTCGACCAGCGCGCGGGCTACTTCGACCAGTTCGCGACGACGATGGCCGTCATGCTGCGCACGCTCGGCATCCCCACGCGCGTCGCCACGGGGTTCGTCCTCGACCCCGCGGACGTCGACAACGTGACGAAGCAGTACACCGTGACGGAGCAGCGCGCGTGGACGTGGCCGGAGGTGTACTTCCCCAACCTCGGCTGGGTCGAGTTCAACCCGACGCCATCGAGGCCCACGATCGCGCGCCCCGGCGACGACGCCTCTGCGCTCGCCGACGCCGAGGCCGCGCGTGCGATCCCGGAGGGCACCGGCGATGCCGTCGACCTGTTCCCGGAGGAGTTCTCGCCGGACACCGGCGTCGATCTGTCCGGCTCGCTCAATCAGTCCTTCCTCGAGACCACCGCGGGGATCATCCTCGTGCGGGTGATCTCGGCGCTCCTCGTGCTGTCGGTGGTCGCAATCGTGCTCGCGGTGGTGGCGCGCGTGTTCTGGGAGCGCCACTTCCGTGGCCTGCGCCCGTCCGCCGCGCGGTGGGCGAAGATCGACCGCCTCGCGGGCTGGGCTGGCATCGCTCCGGCCGAGCACCTCACCCCGGCGGAGGCCGCCGAGGACCTCGCGGCGCGGATCGGGGAGCGTGGCGGTCTGCGCAGCCTCGCGGTCGCGTTCACGCGCGATCGCTACGGCCGCCCGATGGCGGAGACATCCGAGGAAGACGAGCAGACGCAGCGCCTCGCCGACCGCGACTACCGGCGCGTGCGTGACCAGCTGCGTCGACGCATCGTGTCGCGCGTCCTGCACCTGGGCCGCGTGGACGAGCGATCGTCAGCGGGCCGGTACACCCCCGCGGGGGCTACGGGGCGCTAGCCCACCGAGGTCGTTCGCCCGCTGCGCCAGTGCGAGGATGTTCGCGGCCTCCTCGGGCGAGACTTCCGGCCCCAGCTGGGCGAGTGCTGCCTCCAGCGCCGCGTTCGCGGCACTCAACGCCGCTCGTGTGCCGTCGGGGTCGTTCGGCGATCGGGGGCCGGGTGTTGTTGGGTTCGAGCCGGAGCCCCGCCCACCGGGCTGGCCTGCGCCGTCGGGCTGGCCCTGGCCACCACCGCCACCGCCGGGCTGTCCCTGACCTTGCCCCGGTTGCTGGCCCGGTTGACCTTGTTGACCGGGCTGTCCTGGCTGCCCGGGTTGCTGTCCCTGCCCCTGCTGGCCCGGCTGCCCATCCTGCCCCGGCGGCGGCGGCGGCGGCGGCGTCGGCGTCGAGGCGGGCGGCGCGATCCGACGCAGCACCAGCTCGAGGTTCGCCTTGGCGTCGAGGTCCTCGGCGTCCTGCCGGAGCGCCTGCCGGTACGCGGCCCGGGCGCGCTCGAAGTCCTCGCGTTGCATGGCTGCGTTGCCGGCGGTGTACAGCAGCCGGGTCGACAGCGTCGCTTCCGGGTGTTTCGCGAGTGCGGCATCGACGAGGCGCAGCGTCTCCTCGTAGCGCGCGAGGCGGTAGAGCGCGTTGGCCATGTTGTACTGGATGGCGAGGTCGTTCGGCTCGATCCCCGCCGCGGCGGTGTACTCCTGCAGCGCGCGGTCGAACTGCCCCGCGTTGTACAGCCGGTTGCCCGCCTCGACCCGCTGGTACGCGTCGGTGCCGAGCACCGTGGTACAACCCGTGAGCATGACGAGGATCGCGGACAGCGCGACGCCCGCGGCGGCGCTTCTCGCGCGGCCGGTGAGCAGTGCATGCGGCACACGCACGCGCGGCAGCAGCGACGTCTCGCTCGAGGTGGGGAGCGCCGCCTGCGCGAGCAGCAGTACCAGCGCACCGCCGATGAACCACGAGAAGTGGTCGCGCGGCGCGCGCGTGCTCGCTGTCTGGAACTGCGTCTGCTGCAGCCGGCGGAAGTCCACGGCGAGTCCCGCCATGCCTCGGACGTCACGCGTCGTGCCACCGGTGCCGCGCGCGATCGCCGCGAGGTTGCGCGGGTCGCCTCGCGTCAGGTCGGTACCGCCGCTGGAGGCAGGGAGCGCCGTCGGGTTCTCGGTCGCGGCGAACACCGTGTGGATCGCGATGTGCTGATCGTTCGCGCGCTCGATCGCGGACTGCACGTCCGCGCCGAGATCCTCGCCATCGGAGATGAGCACGATCACCTGCGTCTGCGCACGGTCCGTGACCGATAGCAGCAGTACGGCGGACTCGACGGCCACGCGCAGGTCGGTGCCGGCCTGCACGAGCGGCGAGTCATTCTGGGCGCGGTCGACGAGGTTGGCGAGCGCGGGGAGGTCCACCGTGAGCGGCGATCGCGTGAATGCCGTGCCGGCGAAGGTCACCAGCGCCACGCGGTTGCCATCGAGGTGGCCGAGCATGTCGCGCAACCCGGAGGCGGCCGCGCGCGCCCTCGAGGGTGTGATGTCCGTGGCAGTCATCGAGCGCGACACGTCGAGGACGACCGCGATGTCGATGCCGCGCTGCTCCGCTTCGGTCTCTTCGTAGCCCCACTGCGGACGTGCGGCGGCGAGGATCAGCAGCGCCACTGCGGCGGCGAGCATCGTCCCCTGCGTCATCCGCCGCACCGGCGATGCGCCGATGCGCAGCGCGGAGGAGCCGCCGTAGCGCGCGTTGGCCTGGCGGCGGCGGCGTGTCTCGAACCACACGAGGGCGGCGAGCAGCGGCACGAGCAGCAGCGCGATGAGCGCGAGCGGTTCGGCGAAGCGCACGAGGCCGATCGTCACGGCTGCGTCCTCAGCCACGTCGCGCGCAACATGCCGTCCGTGGCCAGCAGGCCGACGGCGATCGCGGCGAGCCACGGCGCGAACTCGCGGTACGTGGTGAACCGCCGCTCGCCGAGCTTCGAGCGCTCGAGGTTCGCGATCTCCTTGTAGGCAGCGGCGAGCTCGGCCTGCGTCCTCGCGTCGAACGACTTCGCGCCGGTGGACTCGGCCATCGCGGTGAGCATCGCGCGATCCACGCCGCCGCCGGAGGTGCCGAGGAACCCGATCGTGTAGACGCGGATCCCCAGCGTCTGCGCGACGCGCGCCGCCTGGAGCGGCGTGATCGTGCCGGCGTTGTTCTCGCCGTCGGTGAGCAGCACGACCACCCGGCTCTTCGCGGGGGAATCCTTGATCAGGGAGACCGCCTCCGACAGCCCGAGGCCGATCGCCGTGCCGTCGTTCAGCAGCCCGGGGCTGATCGTCCCGACGCGCGAACGGATCGCGGCGAGGTCGGTGGTGAGCGGCGATAGCGTGAGCGCGCGCGCCTGGAAGATCACCAGCCCTACGCGGTCACCCGCGAGCGAATTCACGAAGTCCGTAACCACGGCGCGCGCCGCCTCGAGCCGCGACGTGCGCGAGTCCGCCAGATTCGAGGTCATCGACGACGAAACATCGAGCGTGACTACGACGTCGATGCCCTCCTCAGGGATGGTCGTCTCCGTCAGTCCCTGTCGCGGGCGGGCGAAGGCGACGATCACGACCACGATCGCAATCGCGCGCAGCAGCAACGGAATCGAGCGAAGCCGGATGCGCCACGACTTCCTCGCGGCGGCGCGCAGCGGCGCGAGGTCCGCGACGATCAGCGCGGGCGAGATGCGCCGCGTGCGCCATTCCCGCCACGCGAGGATCGCGAGCGGGATGAGCAGCAGCAGTGCCCATGGCAGCATCAGCGTCATGCGAGCGCCGCCTGTCCCTCGATGTTCGCGGGGCGCGGGCGCGACAGCTCGACGATCTCGTATGCGACCGTCAGGTCGTGGTCGGCGGAGGCGATCTCGGGATAGCGGCGCGCGTAGACCGCGTCGTCGCACCGTTCGAGGAGCCCGCCTACGAGGCGCGCCTGCCAGCGGTCGACCCCATGCGAGACCATGCGGCGCTCCAGTTCGCGGGTGGTGAGCGCGTGCGCGTTGAAGCCGAAGCGCGCCGCGAGGTACGTGCGCACCGTCAGCGCGAGCGCGCCGTAGTACGACTGGTAGTCCACCTGCGCCGCCAGCTGCGGCGCAGCGAGTGCGTCGAGCGCATCCCGCGCGATTCGTTCGGGTGACGTGTCGACTGGGCCGGCCTCGATGAGCTCGTTCGCACGACGGCGGCGCACGATCGTCAGGACCAGCAAGGCGATCAGGGCCAGCACGAGCACCACGGCCGCCGCGATCGCCGGGCGCACCCATGCCGGCGGCGCGCCGGCGATGCTGACCTGCGGCTTCAGCGGACGCAGCGCCTGGTCGTTGGATGCGCGCACCGACGCGAGCACGAGTTTCGCGCCAGGGACATCGAACGTACCGACGCTGCCATCCGCGCGCAGCCACGAGAGGCGCACCGGCCCGGTGTCGAGGGTGCCGAGGACGAAGGGCTGCAAGGTGTACGCGAACGTCGTCATCTGCGTGGCGTTCACGCTCGGTGTCGTCACCGATGGCGTCACCGTGATCACGTCGAGGTCCTTGATGTTGGGCGTCGCGGCTTTGAGGATCACGTCGTCCGGGTGCGTGACCTGCACCGTGAATGTGACTTTGTCCCCGATCGAGGCCGAGGGCGGGTCGAATGCCGAGGCACCTTGCAGCGATGGTGCGGCGCGCTGTGCGAGCGCGCTCGGCGCGACGACCGCGGTGAGCACGATCGCGACGAGGACCGCGACGGTCGAGGTGAAGGCGCGGCGCGGGATCATCGGCTCTGCGCCCGTCGCCGGAAGTAAGCGGCGAGCGGTGCGATCGCGTCTCCGGTGATCGGAATCACGATCTCCTCGACTCCGCACGAGGCGATCGCGCTCCGCCGCCGGTTCGCGCGAGCCTGTGCTGCCTCGGCGTACGTCGCGCGGACGCGGGCGTCGCCGCTGTCGATCCACAGGCGCTCGCCTGTCTCGGCGTCGGCGACGGCGATCATCCCCATGTCCGGCAGCGCGGTGTCGATCGGGTCGGCGAGGGTGAGTGCGACCACCTCGTGCCGGCGGGCGAGGCCGCGCAGCGACTCCTCGTACCCCGCGTCGAGGAAGTCGGAGATCACGAAGATGACGGCGCGGCGGCGCATCACCCGACCGAGGTAGTCGGCGGCGGCGCCGATGTCCGTGCGCTGGCCCATCGCGGGCTCGGCGGCGATCACGTCGCGCACCATGCGCAGGGCGTGGCGGGTGCCTCGCTCGGGGCGCAGGAACGTCTCCGGCGCGTCGCTGAACGTGAGCAGGCCGGCGCGGTCGCCGCTCTGCGTGGCCGCAAAGCCGAGTAGCGCGACGAGCTCTGCCGCCGCCCCGAAGCGCCCACGTTCCGGCGTCCCCACGCGGGCCGAGGCCGACCGGTCGACCATGCACATCACCGTCAGGTCGCGCTCCTCGACGAACAGCTTCACCCACGGTGTGCCCATGCGCGCGGTGACGTTCCAGTCGATGAGGCGCACGTCGTCGCCGTCCACGTACTCGCGCGCGTCGGCGAACTCGATGCCCGCGCCGCGGAACACGGAGCGGTACTCCCCGCCGAGGAGGGAGGCGGTGAGGCGCCGCGTGCGGATCTCGATCGTGCGGATGCGCGCGAGGAGATCGGCGCTCAGTGCGAGCGCGACGTCGGGGTTGGATGCGATGCGCGCCACGGTCGGAGCCTTACGGAAGCCCGACGCCTTCGAGGATGCGCGTCGCCACCTGGTCGGCGGTGACCGCACGCGCCTCGGCTTCGTACGTCAGCACGAGGCGGTGGCGCAGGATGTCGGGCGCGAGCGCCTTCACGTCCTCGGGCGTCGCGTAGTCGCGGCCATTGATGAACGCGTACGCCTGCGCCCCGCGGGCGAGGAACGTGGCCGCGCGGGGCGACACGCCGTACTCGATCAGCGGCTCCAGGTCGCCGAGCGTGAAACGCGCCGGCTCGCGCGTCGCCTCCACGATCCGCACGATGTACTCGCGGAGGCGGTCGTTGACCTCAACGGCGCGAACAGCCTCGCGGAGTCGCGCGATCTCGGCGACGTCGATCACGGAGCGGGACGTGACGGCGTCCTCGTCGAGCGCGCGCTGCAGGATGGCGCGCTCTTCTTCGCGCTTCGGGTAGTCGACGACGATTTTGAGCATGAAGCGGTCGAGCTGTGCCTCGGGCAGCGGGTACGTGCCCTCCTGCTCGATGGGGTTCTGCGTCGCCAGCACGAGGAACGGATCCGGCAGCGCGATCGACTCACCGCCGATCGAGACCTGGCGTTCCTGCATCGCCTCGAGGAGCGCGGACTGCACCTTCGCCGGCGCGCGGTTGATCTCGTCGGCGAGGATCACGTTCGCGAAGACCGGGCCGCGGCGCGTGTGAAACTCGCCGTCCTTCGGGCTGAAGATCAGCGTGCCCGTGATGTCCGCGGGTAGCAGGTCCGGCGTGAACTGGATGCGCGCGAACGAGCATTCGATGCTCCGCGCCAGCGTCGACACGGTGAGCGTCTTCGCGAGGCCGGGGACGCCTTCGATCAGCGCGTGGTTGTTCGTCAGCAGCGCCACGAGGAGGCGGTCGACAAGGTCGGTCTGCCCAACGATGACGCGCGCGATCTCCGCGCGTACGGCCTCGACCGAGCGATGTTGAATCGCGGCGGAGCCCGGAGAACGGACCGGTTCCGGTGCCTGAGCCATCGGGACCTCACTTGGTGCGGTGGTGCGGTACCTGAGTCTACCCGAAGTGAAGGGGCGCCTGTGGGCCGTCCGCATGTCTGAATGCGAAGAGTCGGTTAAGGGATCGAGGAGCGGTGAATCTCGATGCGGCGTGGTGTTCGAGGTCAAACGTAGGGCGGCTCACCCCGGCCCCTCGTGCCTTTCGGGAGAACAGCGCTCCGCGCGGGGCACGGGAGTGGTTCAGGAGAAGAGAACCAAGTGTGAGGAGCTGCGCCCGTCACACTCCCGGTGGAATCGTGCGTTCCGGGAAGCGTGCGCCAAGCCGCGCGATCCGAACCGGGAGCCCGAGGGGCGGAGTCCCTCGGATCTCGTCCCCCTTCCCGCGCAGGGAAGGGGGCAGGGGGATAGGCCGCCCCCCGCGAGCGCTGCAACCGGACTGAGTAGAGGGCTACGCGCCGCCGACGGCGATGAGGTCAGACGCGCGGCGCGCGGGCTCCGCCTCGCCGACCTCGCCCGCCTCGCCGAGCACGCCGAGCAGCGCCTTCAGTCGCGGCACGACGGCGTCGAGGTACTCGGCGTTCACGGCGCCACGAGCGAAGCGCGTCTCCGCGCCGCGGATGCGGAAGCAGAGCTCGACCGGCAGGTCGCCGGGGTACTCATCGAGGATGGCGCAGATCCTGCCGACGCGGCGGCGGTCGGCGTCCTCGTCGGTCGTCTCGTCCATGGTCACCAGCAGGCGCCGCGGGCCGTCGATGTTCGGGCGGCGCGGCGCGTTGATTGAGGCAGACGCCATCAAGGATACCGGGGTGGACGCGGGGGCCGGTGCGGGCGCGTAGGTCTCGCCGCCCTCCGCGACCTGGGTCGTGGGCGGGACGATGCGCAGGTCAGGGCGTTGTTCCCTTGGCCCGCCCGGGGGACCTCCGGGGCCAGCAGGCGGCCCCCCGGGCGGGTTGGGGAACGCTGGTCCGGCGCTGAAGCGCGCCGAGGAGTAGCCGGTTCGGATCGTGAACTTCGTCGGGACGAAGTCCGATGCCAGGCCACCGGCGTCGTAGTCATAGGCGCAGACCTCGAGGGCCGCGATGTTCACGCGCCCTCCCCGAGGCCGGACGGCCACCTTGGCGAGCAGCACGTTGCCCTCGAAGAGCAGGCCTCGCGTCTTCGCTGCTTCGTACTCGGTCGACCAGAAGGTCAGCTCGCACTGGCCGCTCAGGTCCTCGATCGTGACGGCGGCGAAGGACTTGCCGGTCTTCGTGCTCAGGGCGCGCACGTTGATCACGGTGCCCGCGATCACGGCGTCCTGCCCGCCGAGGTCCTCGGTCAGCTCGGTCGCCTGGTGCGTGACGTAGCGCGCGACGCGCTGCGAGGCGGCGCGGAACGGGTGCTCGGAGATGTACGTGCCGAGCAACTCCTTCTCCCACGCGAGCAGCTGCGGCAGCGGGATGATCTCCTCGGTCAGCTCGAGGCCGGGCAGCGGGGTGTTCACCTCGTCGCCGAACATGTCGAACATGCTCGTCTGGCCGGTGTCGCGGAGCTTCTGCTCCTGCTGCGCCAGCGAGAGCACGCGGTCGACGCTGGTGATCATCGCGGCGCGCGAGGCGAGCGAGTCCAGCGCGCCGGCCTTCGCCAGCGACTCCAGCACGCGCTTGTTCATCTCGCGGGCGGGCACGCGGCGCGCGAAGTCCTCGACGCTGACGAACTCGCCGCGGGCATGCCGCTCGTCGATGAGCGCCTCGACGCCACCGAGGCCGACGTTCTTGATCTGCGCGAGGCCGAAGCGGATCGCGTCGGTGCCGTCCTCGAGCCGCTCGATGGAGAAGTTCGCCTCGCTGGCGTTCACGTCCGGCTGCAGCACCGGCACGCCGAGGCGCGTGCATTCCGCGATGCCCGGAGCGATACGGTCGGAGTTGCCGTTCGCAGCATGCAGGACGGCGGCCATGTACTCGACGGGGTAGTGCGCCTTCAGGTACGCGGTCTGGTAGGCGATCGTGCCGTAGCAGACCGCGTGCGCCTTGTTGAACGCGTACCCGGCGAACGGCTCGATGAGGTCGAACAACTGCTCGCCGAGGTGCTGGTCGTAGCCGAGCTTCTCGACACCCGCGAGGAACTGGACGCGCTCCTCGAGCATGACGGACGCGATCTTCTTGCCCATCGCCTTGCGCATGACGTCGGCCTGGCCCAGCGAGTAGCCGGCGAACTTGCGCGCGATCTGGAGCACCTGCTCCTGGTAGGTGATCACGCCGTACGTCTCTGCGAGGATGCCCTCGAGGTCGGGGTGCAGGTAGTGCAGCTCGGCGCGGCCGTGCTTCACGTCGATGTAGGTGGGGATGTGTTCCAGCGGGCCGGGGCGGAAGAGCGCGACCATGGCGGAGAGCTCGCGGATGTTCTGCGGCTTCAGCTCCACCACGTAGCGGCGCATGCCCGCCGACTCCATCTGGAACACGCCGAACGTCTCGCCGTCGCTCAGGAGCTGCGCGGTGGCGGGGTCGGCATCCGGGATCTGCCACAGGTCCACGCGCTCGCCGCGCTGCCGCTCGATGAGCTCGATGGCGCGCGCGAGGATCGTGAGGTTCGTCAGGCCGAGGTAGTCGATCTTGAGAAGGCCGATCTTGTCGATCTCGGCCATCGCCCACTGCGTCGTCGGCAGCGCGGTCTCTTCGTCAGCGTCCTTCTTCGTCGCGCGCTGCAGCGGCACCACCTCGACGAGCGGGTCGCGCGAGATGACGACGCCCGCGGCGTGCGTGCTCGCGTGCCGCGATACGCCCTCGAGCTGGCGCGCGGTGTCGATGAGATCGCGCGTCGTCTCCTCGGCGTCGTACGCCTGCTTCAGCTCGTTGGACTGCTTCAGCGACTCGTCGAGGCTGATGTTCAGCTGCTCGGGGATCATCCGCGCGATGCGGTCGGCCGCGCCGAACTCGAGGCCCAGCGCGCGGCCGGTGTCGCGGATCGCGGCCTTCGCGCCCAGCGTCCCGAAGGTGCCGATCTGCGCGACTCGGTCGCGGCCGTACTTCTCCGCGGTGTAACGGATGACTTCCTCGCGACGGTCGTCGGCAAAGTCGAAGTCGACGTCGGGCATGCCGATGCGCTCGGGGTTCAGGAAGCGCTCGAACACCAGGTCGTACTCGAGCGGGTCGATGTCCGTGACGTCCAGCGTGTACAGGATGATCGAGGCGGCCGCGGATCCGCGCACGCCCATGCGGATCCCGTGGCTCTTCGCGAACTGCGCGATGTCGCGCACGATCAGCATGTACTCGTCGAACCCGGTCTGCGCGACGACGTCCAGCTCGTAGTGGAGCCGCTCGAGGTGGGAGTCGGTGTGGTGTGGGTAGCGGCGGCGCAGGCCCGTCTCGGTCAGCTCGCGCAGGTACTCGCGCGCGGTCATGCCCTCGGGCACGCCGGGGTCGGGCAGCAGCGTGCGTCCGAAGGTGAGCTTGAAGTCGATCTGATCGGCGATCACTTGTGTGTTGTCGGACGCCTCCGGGTGGTCCGGGAACAGCGCGCGCATCTCCGCCTCGGAGCGCAGGTAGAAGCGGTCGCTGTCGAGCTTGAACCGCTTCTCGTCGTTCATCGTGCTGTTGGAACCGATGCACAGCAGCACGTCGTGCGCGCGGTGCTGCTCGGGCTTCGTGTAGTGCGAGTCGTTCGTCAGCACCGTCGGCAGGTTCATCGACTTGGCGAGGCGGAAGACGTCCGGCATGAGCTTCGTGAACTGCTCCATGCCGTGTTCCATGGTCTCGAGGTAATAGCGCCCCTTGAACAGGTCGCTGTAGGACCCGAGCACCTCGCGCGCCTT
>CANIRU010000051.1 GCA_947470025.1 Chloroflexota bacterium | reverse complement strand
CGTCGGGTGCTTCCGGTGGGCAGGGCCAGCGCGCGCAGGGTGCGTCGGGGGCGAGTGGCGCCACGGGGCCTCGAGGAGCCTCAGGCGTGACGGGTGCTTCTGGTGCGACCGGCGCCTCCGGCGCGGGTGGGCCGGGCGGTGGCGGTCTGGCGGCGCTGCTCAACCCGCCGCTGCCGGCGGCTGGGATGAACGCCTCGATCACGCTGCTCGTGAGCGTCACGGAAAACCAGCTCCTGCTGCCGACCGGCGCGGTGCGCCGTCAGGGGAACCAGCAGTTCGTCTACCAGCCGAACCCGACGCCGGGCGGGGCGCCGGTGCAGAAGCCGGTGACCACGGCGGGCACCGACGGCACGAACATCGCGATCGCGAGCGGGCTCGCCGAGGGTGACACCGTGCTCCTCGGCGCGATCGGCACGGCAACGCCAGCCGCCTCGAAGGCCGCCGGAACCACGGGCGGCGTGGCGGGCGGGCCGGGTGGCGGCGGTGGGCCGGGAGGCGTCGGAGGCATCCGGTGATCGACCTCATCGATGTCGAGAAGACGTACAACACGGGCGCGGGCCCGGTCTTCGCGCTCCGCGGCACCAACCTGCACATCGACCGCGGTGAATTCGTCGCGATCATGGGGCAGTCGGGCTCCGGCAAGAGCACGATGATGAATATCCTCGGGTTGCTCGACCGCCCTTCGGCGGGGCGCTACCTGCTCGAAGGGCAGGACGTCAGCGACCTCGATCCCGACGCGCGCGCACGGATCCGAGGCCGCGAGTTCGGCTTCGTCTTCCAGGCGTACAACCTCGTCCCGCGCCTGTCCGCGATCGAGCAGGTCGAGATGCCGTTGGTGTACCAGGGCGCGCCCGACCGCCACGCCCGCGCAGCGAAGGCGCTGGAGCGCGTCGGTCTCTCGGCGGCGTTTCACAAGCGCGGCCCCACGCAGCTCTCCGGCGGCCAGCAGCAGCGCGTGGCGATCGCCCGGTCGATCGTCGTGGAGCCGCGCGTCATGCTCGCCGACGAGCCGACCGGCGCCCTCGACACCACCACCAGCGCCGAGGTGATGGCGCTGTTCCGCGAGCTGGTCGAGGAACACGGCATCACCGTGATCATCGTGACGCACGAGCCGGAGATCGCCGCGCTGTGCGATCGCATCGTGCGCATGGTGGACGGCGTGATCGTGCAGGACGCTACGTCAAGGCATACCGCCCCGGAGCATCGCGGGGAGGTGAGCGCATGAGCCTCGCCGACTCCTTCCGCATCGCGGTCCGCGCGATCCTCGCGAATCGGCTGCGCAGCATCCTCACGACGCTGGGGCTGGTCATCGGCGTCACGTCGGTCATCGTGCTGATCGCGGTCGGGCAGGGCGCGCAGGTGGGCGTCGCGTCGAAGATTCGTGGGCTGGGCACGGACCTGCTGTTCGTGCAGCCCGGTCAGTCCAACGATCGCACGACCGGAGCGCGGGCACAGGCTGCCTCACTCACAAAGTCAGACTCGGACGCCATCGTCGCGGCGCAAATCCCGGGTGTGATCGGCGTAGCGCCGCAGATCTCGTTCCAGTCGCAGCTGATCGCCGGATCGCTCAACAGTCGTGGCCCGATCATCGGCACCACCCCGGACTACATCGCGGTGCGCTCGTCAGCGGTCGCGGAGGGCGACTTCATCACGGATGCCGATGTCGAGCGCAAGGCGCTCACGATCGTCCTCGGCTCCACCCTGGCGACGACGCTGTTCCCGAACGGCGACGCGATCGGGCAGCAGGTGCGCCTGGCCGTGGGCGGGCCGATCGGCTTCAACTTCCGTGTGTCGGGCGTCATGGCGCCGCGAGGTGGCGCGACCGACCAGGACAATCAGGCGTTTGTGCCGGTGACGACGATGCAGAGCCGGCTGCCGTTCACGCGCAATGCGACGGGAGAGATCTCGGTCACGCAGATCAGCATCCAGATGGCGCCGAAAGCGGACCAGGACGCGGTGAAGGCAGATATCACGAACCTCCTGGTGTCGCGCCACGCGGTCGCTACACCGGACTTCACGGTGCAGAGCCAGAACGACCTGCTCGGCGCGGCGTCCGAGGTGAGCGCGACGCTCTCCATCCTGCTCGGCAGCGTGGCCGGCATCTCCCTGCTCGTCGGTGGCATCGGCGTGATGAACATCATGCTGGTGTCGGTGACGGAGCGGACGCGGGAGATCGGCATTCGCCGCGCGGTGGGCGCGCAAAGCCGGGACATCGTCCTTCAGTTCGTGACCGAGGCGCTGACGTTGAGCATCGGCGGCGGGCTGCTCGGCATGGCGCTCGGCGTCGGCATCGCACTGGGCCTCGACGGGCGCCAGGTCGCCGGGCAGGCGATGACGACCCTGATCCAGCCGTGGAGCATCGCCGTCGCGTTCGCCGTCGCGGCGGGCGTGGGCCTCGCCAGCGGGTCGTATCCCGCGTTCCGCGCGACGGCGATCGACCCGATCGTCGCGCTCCGCAACGAGTAGCGTCGCGCCGCTAGTCCGCGCGACGCAGCTCGGCCGTCGTATCGACGGCGGGCTCCGGGACGCGAGGCTGTTCGACGCCCAGCATCAGCCTGGCGAAGCGCGGGAACAACACGTTCGCCGCCCAGACCAACGCGATCGATGCCGCCCCACCCACGAGGAACAGCGCCCCGACCAGCTCGAGGTAGTCGTTCGAGAGCGGTCCGCCCGAGATCCCGCGATCCGAGAGCTCCCCGATGAAGTACGGCTTATGAACGAGGTAGATGCCGAACGCGAACGGCGCGAGCCAGCGGAACGGCCACAGCAGCCCTCGACCAACCGCAGTGCGGCCAAGGGCACGCACGCTGGCCGGGTAGACGATCAGGCCCAGCACGCCGAAGAGGAACACCGTCTCGCCGAAGTACGAGTTCGGATATCCCGGGCCGCGCTCCCCGAGGTACACGTAGATCGCGGCCACCAGCACCATGCCGATGCCCGCCGCGGTGATGATCGCGTGGTTGAAACGCACGTCCGCACGCGTGCGCGCGAGGTACAGCCCGAACGTGAATGAGAACACCCACACCAGCGGGCTCCGGTACGCCATCGACCACCAGAACCCTTCCAGGGGGTGCGTGCGGTAGTACGCGATCATCGCGACGTTCACGACGAACGCGGCGATCACGAACCACTTGAGATCGCGATCCTCGACATGACGGAGCGGGTAGATCGCCGCCGTCAGCATGAGCAGCACCAGCACGTAATAGAACTGCCCCGCGATGTCGAAGAGCGCGAAGGCGCGTACGAGGTCGGTGGTCAGGCGCCCCGCCATCCACACCTCGAACGCCAGCGCGGCGATCATCCAGAACGCCAGCGGCAGCGCGACGCGGCGCAGGCGCGCCTCGAAGAACCTCGCGAACGAGGGGCTGTGGTCCCGAGCACTCAGGAAGCCCGACATGAACAGGAATGCCGGTACAGAGGAGTTCGCGACCAGCAGCATCAGGTGCAGCGTAATAAGTTCACGCCGAGGCACCGTCGACCATGGCCCGAAGTAGGCGTGCAAGTACATCACGAACACGATCGCGATCCCGCGCATCGCGTCGAATTCATCGATGCGCTGCTGCGGACGCATGCCTTTCGCAAACGGCGCGTCAGTGACCGGGGCGGACGGGATCGACAAGACGGCACTCTCCACGCGCAGCGTGTGTTCTGCAAACGACGACGGCAATGGCCCTCGTGCGATCGTAGGGTGCATCAGCGGAACGAACATCCGCGTAACAGAACGGGGCCGATGTCACTCGGCCCCGTTCATCATGAGCGCGACAGGGCGGCTAGCCGGCCTGCTTCTGGCCCACCAGGAGCACCTCGACCGCCACGCGGTCCTGCACCTTCACCGTCGGCGTGTTCGGCGGTGCGATGTTGAAGTCCGCCCAGACGAACGCCGTGCGGCCCAGGACGTTGAGCACGGCCCCGTCCATCCGCGCCTCGACGTCGAGGGCAATCGGCTTCTCGACGCCGTTGATCGCGATCGTACCGTTCACCTTCTGCTTCACCACCTGGCCGGCCTCGTAGCGGTCGGGAAGGCCAGTGAGGGCCGGGATCGTCACCACGGCGGTCGGCTGCGCGCGGAACATCTGCCGCACGAACTGGTCTCGTCTCGACTGGTCGCTTGTGAGTTGCTGGAGGTCGAGCGTGACCTTCGAGGCGCGCCCGTCCACTCGCATATCGCCGGTGAGCGCGGTCGTCCTCATCACCGCGTCGTTCGGCAGATCGAGCTGGGCGAGCTTCTCGTTGACGGTGAACGTCGCCTGCGAGCCCTTGCCCACGACGAACGTCATGTTCTTCACATCGGCCTGCGTGATCACGCTCGCACCCGCCGCCGTCGTCCCTGCGGGGCTCGAGGTCGCGGCGGGCGCGCCCGACGTCCCGGTGGCGCCGGCGGCGGTCGTCGTGGCCGGCGCCGCGGGCAGTGCGAGCGTGCCGCTCTCCGCATCGCCCTGGCCCGCTAGCCCGAGGCCGAGCGCGATCGCGATCACCGCGGCGACGCCCGCGAACACCGGCATCTTCGGCACAGCCGCACTCTGGAGGGCGATGACCGCGGTGCCGGTGACGAGGAAGACGACGGCAGCGATCGGCGCGCCGAAACTCAGGATCCGCTCGAACAGCGACTCGCCCAGTGCGAGTCCCGCAAGCACCGCGACGAACCCTGCTCCCCAGGCGATGAGGAAGTTGCGCTGACCAAGCGCCGAGCGCAGCGCGCCGGCAAGAAGCCCCGCAACCATCGCGGCGATGGTCACCGTTGCCGTGTTGAAGATCGCGTCGTCGGGTGAGTGCAGGGGAAGCGAGAGCAACGCAGCCACGATTGCGGCTGCGGCGCCCGCGAACAGTCCGATGATCATCGCGCCTCCAGGCGGGGGTGGGTGAATCGAGAGCCTCGATCATCCCAGCGGAGGGCGGCAAAGGTGTTAGCGATCTATTTCGAGGATCAGCGGGGCGTGATCGGACGGTTTCGGGCCTTTGCGGAAGTCACGGTCGATGCCGCACGACCGCAGGCCCTCGGCGAGGTCGGGTGAGAGCAGCGCGAGGTCGATACGTAGACCGAGGCCGCGGTGGAAGTCGCCGCCCCGGTAGTCCCACCACGTGTAGCCGACCGCCTCCGGCTCGAGGTGGCGGAAGGCGTCCACCATGCCGCGGTCGAGGATCGCGGCAAGCCGTCCGCGCTCCTCGGGCGTGACGTGCGTCGAGTGTGAGAATGCCGCCGGGCTGTACACGTCAATGTCAGCGGGCGCGATGTTGAAGTCCCCCGCGACGACCAGCGGCTGACCCGTGAGTGCCTCGATGCGTGCGCCCATCGCGTCGAGGAAGCTGAGCTTCGCGGGGAACATCGGGTCGTCCAGCGTGCGGCCGTTGATCACGTACACGCTGACCGCGCGCACGCCGTTCACCGTCGCCTCGATCCAGCGCGCCTCGGCGGCGAGCGGCGATCCCGGCAGGCCGATCGTGACGTCCTCGATGGTGGCACCCTGCGGCGCGAGGATCGCGACGCCCGCCCACTGCCCCGCGCTGTGGTCGACGGCGGTGTAGCCCGCCTCCATGAACGCGCCGCGCGGGAAGCCCTCCGGCGTGGTCTTCGTCTCCTGGAGACACAGGATGTCCGGGTGGTGGGTGTGCAGGAACTCGAGGACCCGCGGGATGCGCGCCTTTACCGAGTTCACATTCCACGTCGCGATCTTCATCGAGGCGTCGTCGTGCCGACCGTTGAGGTGGCGGCTACGACCACGGCTGGGACGTGGCCGGCGAGATGGGCGCGCGCGTGATCGCGGGGATCTCGACGGTGCCGGCGGCGACCTTGCCGAGCACGGTCGGCGGCCAGCCGCGGCCATGGTCGAGCAGGATCGAAAGCGAGAGCGTGCCCTCGTTGCCTCCGACGACATCGAGGTACGGGGTCACGGTGAACGTGCCGTCACCGTTGTTGGTGATGCTGCCGGATGAGACGAGTCCGCGCAGCGGCTGATCGCCGACCGTCATGCCCCAGCGTCCACCCGTGATCGCCGTGCTCGCGCCTGCGGCGTCAGGGAGTGCCTCGTGGTTCACGAGCACCCACCAGCGACCGTCGCCCGCCGCGCCGTCCAGCGCGCCATCGAACCGGCCGATGAACACGGCGGCGCCGCAGACGACCTGCGGGCACAACTCGACGCCGCTCAGGTCACCGGCGAGGTTGGTGGTGCCCGCCGCGTGCAGGCTAGACGGCGCGAGGAGCACCGCGGCGAGGATCGCCGGCAGCGCTGCCAGCGCGAGGCGCTTCGCCAAATGATGCGGGGGCGTGCTCATGAGGCCAGTGTAGCAAGCAGGCGCGGACGCCTATGCGCCGGGCTTGAACACCATGACCGCGACCGCGATGACCAGCACGAGGACGTCGAGGCGCGCCCACAGCAGGAGGCGGTTCCCGAGGCTGATCGCCTCCGGATCGTCCTTGCCGCGCGCCTCGATGATCGCCTTGAGCTTGCGGGCTTGCGGCGTCAGGAGGCCCATCCCGATGCCCGCGCTGGCGAAGATCGCGAGGAAGCCGGTGCTCACCCATGGCGCAGCGAACAGACCGCCGATGACCGCCATACCGATGCCCATGACGAGCACGAGGACAGACAGCGGCGCGAAGAAGGTCTTGCTGAAGCCCTCCATGCGTCCGAGAAGCGCGGACATCTCCGCGGCGGTGCCGTTCGATCGGACCTGTGTTGCGAGGAGCAGCAGCACGATGTCGCCGCCCACCCAGCCGGTGGCCGCGAGGACGTGGACAAACTTGAGGATGTCGTACGGCGTGGACTGGGGGCCTCCCGATCGAGCGTGTGACTGCCATCGAACCTTGCAGGGGACTTCGGGTCAACTACGGCACGAGGATGCTCGGCTCAGCGCGCGCGCCCTCGGTGTGTCCCGCTGTCCGGCCACGCCGCACGATCGTGTCCCCGGTGGCCGGGTCGCGGTCGAGGACGACGAGGTCCTCGATGCGCTCGCGGAGCGCGGGGACGTGGCTGACGATCACGACCAGCCGGTCATCCGCCTCCGTCACCAGTCGCTCGATGCCCTCCATCGCCAGGTCGAGGTGCTCCTCGTCGAGGCTACCGAAGCCCTCGTCGAGGAAGAAGGCGTCGAGGCGGCCCCCGCCCTGCGTGACCATCTCGGCGAGCGCCAGCGCGAGCGACAGCGAGGCGAGGAACGTCTCGCCGCCCGAGAGCGTGGCGCTCTTGCGCGGCTTCTCTGCCGCTGTCAGGTCGACGACATCGAACGAGCCGTCGTCCGCGAAGCGGTAGCGGCCACGCGACAGCCGCTCGAACCATTCGCTCCCGATCTCCGCGAGTGACGTGCGCTCGTCCTCCAGCAGGTAGTTCAGGAACTTCGAGGGCGTCAGGTCCCCGGCGAGGCGCGTGTACACGGCGCGGCGCACCTCGATCGCGGCGGAGTGCGCCTCGGCGTCCGCGGCGTCGAGGATGCGGCGCTCGTCCTCCGCGATCAGCGCATCGAGGACCGCGACGCGCTGCTTCGCCTCGCCCACCGCGTCCTCGAACGACGCGTCCTCCGCGACGTCCGAGGAGGTGAGCGCTGCGCGTCGACGCTGTGCCGCGGCCTCGGCACCCTCGAGCGCCACCCGCTCCGTCTCCGTCGCGGTCTTGCGCTCGGCACTCCACCGCTCGCGCACACCGTCGAGGAGCGCGCGCACGGCGGCGGGTGATTCGTCCTCCGGTACGTCGAGGCCCAGCGTCGCCGCGATCATCGCGAGTCGCGTGCGGAGCGAGGTGAGTGCGCTGCGCCCGCCCTCGTACGTCGCGGTCGCGGCGGACTCCGCGTCGCGTGCTGCCTGTGCGGCCTTCGAGGCGACCTGCATCGCCGCATCCGCCTCGGCGAGTGCGCTGCGTAGCGTCGTGAGCTGCTTCGCGGCATCGCCCTTGCCCAGCAACTCGAGTACCTGCGCATCGCACGCGGTCAGCGCCGTCGTGGCGATGACGAGTGCCTCCTCCGCTGCGGCGAGAGCGGTGGTCGTGGCCTCGACTTGCTGCGCGGTATTCGCGTCCGTCGCCGCGGCGTGCGTCGCTGCCTCGCGCGCGCGTCGGGCGGTGGTGTCGGCCCCCTGGAGCGCGGCCTGCGCCGCCGCGCGTGCCTCGTGCGCGCGGTCGAGGTCTGGCGACGCTTCGCCCGGGGGCATCTTCGCGATCTTGCGGCCACAGACCGGGCACGCCTCGCCCGCGGCGATTCCCTCGCGCAGGGTGATCGCGAAGTCGAGGCGCTCGGCGTGGTGCAGCGCTTTGTCGGCCGCAGCGACGGCGGCCTCGGCGGTGGTGAGCGCCTTCTCGGCCGCTTTCGCCTCGGCGGTCGTCTGCTTCGCGGCGGCCTGTGCGGCCTTCGTCGCCGTCTGCGCGGCCTCGAGGGCGACGCGCGCGGCGTCGCGCCGAGTCGTGCGGTCGGTGTGCATCGCCTGAGCAGCCTGCTGATCGCGTAGGGCGTCGGCAGCGGCCTCGAGGCGCTCCGGGCCGCCGCTCTTCTTCACCGCTTGCTCGCGTGCCGTGCGCGCGCCCGCCTCGGCGACCTCGGCCTGCTCGCGGGTCTGGCGCGCGGCGGCGACCTGCGTGGCGAGCGTGTCGAAGCCGTCGATCGTGCTGTTGCTCTCGTCGCGCGGCGGCAGCCCGGCGCGCAGGGCGTCAAGGTCGGCGATGCGCTGCTGCGCCGCCGTCACACGCTCGCGCGCCTCGCGCTCCGCCTTCGTGTGCTCGTCGATCGCCGGCCGGAGCGCCTCGAGGGTCGCGTGGCGCTTCGCGTGCGTGTCGCGCTCCATGCGCCGCTCTCCGACGCGCGCGCGCGCCGCGAGGGCGTCCGCGACGCGCCCCTCGATCGCCTTCGACTCCGCGTTGGCCTCTTGCACGCGCACCTTTGCGACGTCCTGCATCGCCGTGATGCGGTCGAGGTTGAAGACGCCCTGCAGCACCTTGTCGCGCTCGGTCGGCGTCGCGTTCAGGAACTCCGCGAAGCGGTTCTGTGCGAGCAGCACCGAACGGCGGAACGCATCGAAGTCCAGCCCGATGAGCTGCTCGATGCGGTCGGTGACGGCCTTCTGCCCGCTGACGCCCGCGCCCCGATCGAGCTCCCAGCGCTCCTCGTTGAACGGGTAGAGCATCGCCTGGCCCTGGCCGACGCGCCGGATCGCGCGCACGACCTGCCACGCCTGCTGATCCACGCGGAAGGTGAGCTGCACCTGCGCCACGGCCTGCCGCTGGTTGATCAGCGCGCCCGTGTTCGCGGAGAACGTGGGCGTCTTGCCGTACAGCGCGAACGCGATCGCGTCGAGGATGCTCGACTTGCCGCTGCCGATCGGCCCCACGACGCCGATGAGGTGCCGCCCGCGGAAGTCGAAGCGTGCCTCCTCTGCGTAGGAACGGAAGCCGTTGATGACGAGCTCAAGCGGTCGCATCGACGACCTCGTCATGCAACTCGGCAAAGGCGGCGCGGACAGCCTCCGACGGCGGTTCGCCGTGGTCGCGCTCGTGAAACTCGCCGTACAACTCGTCCCACGTGCGGCCCGCGCGTCCCGTCGCGCGCGCGGTCGCGCGTGGGTAGTCGGCGCGGACGCGCACGAGGCGAGGGAACGTCGAGGCGGCAAGCGACGCAAGCGCCGGGTCGGGCCCGACCGTCGTGACCGTGAGGTCGAGGTACGCGTCAGCGAACTCGTCGCGCCGCGCCAGCAGCTCCTCCCACGTGCCTCCAGCCCGGACGAGCGGCGTGCGCTTCGGCGTCTCGAGCGCCGTCGTCGAGACACGCGCAGCGACGCCGGGCGCCACATCGATGATCACGACTCGCTTCTCCTCGCCCGCTTCGCCGAAGTCGAGGGGAAGCAGGGAGCCGGCGTACTCGGCCGGTGCAGGTGAACCGGGGACGCGCTGCGGCGCATGGATGTGCCCCATCGCGATGTACTGCGGGCCGGGCGGCAGCCCCGCGGGGTCGATGGTGTACGTGTCGCCCATGTGCAGCTCGCGCTCGCCGCGCCCGTACTCGCGCCCGCGCACGACCGCGCCGTTCACCGTGGCGTGCGCGACGAGGATCGTGACCGCCTCCGAGGCTTCAAGGGCGAGCGCGTCGCCCATTGCGCTGAAGATGCCGGACAGCCGGTCCTTGTACTCGCCGTACCACTTGCCCGTGTCGGCCATGAAGTCCACCACGCGCCCCTCGCGCAGGAACGGCACGCAGGCGACGGCCGCGCGCCCGGCCGCGGTGTCGAGGTGCAGCACGCCGCCCCCGTCCGGCCGCTTGATGCGCCCGACCAGGTGCACGCCCATGGGCGCGACGAGCGGCGCGAGAACCTCGAACAGCTCACCGGAGTCGTGGTTGCCGGCGATCGCGACGACGGCACGCCGTCCGCCGTCGGCGAGGCGCACCAGCGCGCCGATGCCCTCGCCCAGCGCGTCGGTCGGCGGTGTCGAGCGATCCCACAGGTCGCCCGACACGATCACGAGGTCGATCGACTCCTCATCGGCGATCGCTCGCACCTCGTCCAGCGCGTCGCGGAACTCCGCGGCGCGGTCGAAGCGGCCGATGTGCTTGCCGATGTGCCAGTCGGAGGTGTGCAGGATGCGCATCGCGGTGGCTACACCAGCCCGCGGAACGGATCGGCGTCGGCGTCCGCGCGCACCTCGTCGGCGCGGGTGGCCCAGGGGACGCGCGGGAAGTTGAGGACGATCGGCACGGGCACGGCCGGCTGGCCGAGCACCATCGTGCCGGGCTTCAGCAACCGCGCGCGCGCCTTCGTGCTCGGCAACATCCAGCCGAACTCCGCGCGCTCCGACTCCGCGGCGTCGAGGCGGCCCGTGACGCGGATCGAGGCGTTCTCCAGCACATCGGGCGCGACGCGCGACGCGCTCTGCTGCGCGCCGATGAGCAGCACGCCCAGCGAGCGCCCTCGCTGCGCGATGTCGATCAGCATCTCCTTGAGGGGACTCTGGCCCTCGCGCGGCGCGTACTTGTTCAGCTCGTCGAGGACGACGATCGACAGCGGCAGCCGCTGGCCCGTCTCCTCCTTGTCGCGGAACGTCTCGCGTAGTAGCGCTCCGACGACGAAGCGCTGGGCGAGGTCGTGCAGGTTCTGGATCGCCACCACGCTCACGGTCGCCGCCTGCCGGTCGATGCGGTGACTCTCGCCGTCGCGCACGAGCCGTCCGAGGCGCGAGTCGGTCGAGGCGGCGTGGAGGCGGCGCATGAACGCGCTGACCGTGCCACCCTGCACGCGCCCGCTCCACGCGAAGTCCGGCTCATCTCCACTCTCAGGTTCCAAATGCACGCCGATTTCTTCTGAAAGGTCGTGCAGCGTACGGATCACGCGCTCCTGCGCGCGTGAGTGCACGGCGCGCTGGCCGCCCTGGCGGTCGTTCGGCTCCCGCAGCACCACCGCGCCCGGCGCGCCGAGGACATCGACCGCCAGTCGCTTCAGCTGCGCGCGCACACGCTCCTCCACGAACGGGATCTGGTTGCGCGCGTCGGTCGCGTCCGTGAACACGAACTGCAGCAGGTCCTCGTCGATGAACTCGCGCGGCGTCCAGTGGAACGCGGCGATGCCCTCCGTGCGGCTGCTCACGTCCGGCATCAGCGCGTCGCCGGCGTGTGCCCTCGGCGATGCCCAGTAAGCGACGGTCGGCACTCCGGGCGCGGGGGGCGAGGGCCGAGAACCGGGCGTCGCGAGCGCAAACGGCGTCGGCTCCACGCCGAGCTTCCGCCACGCCGCCGCCGCCTCGTCGTCGAACTCCGTGCTCGGCCGGTCGAGGTACAGGAGGTCCTCGCCCTTCACGTTGAAGACGAGGACTCGTGTATTCGATGCCGATGGTCCGACAAGTTGAGGATTTCCAGAGAGGAGTCGCACGAAGAAGAACGCGAACGTCGTCTTGGTCGCGACGCCGGAGACGCCGGCGATCGACATGTGACCGCCCTTCGTGCCGTCGAAGAAGTCGAGGTCCACGTATACCGGCTCGCCGTCGCGTCCTCGACCGACGGGGAGCGGGCGGCGCATCTCGTCCGCGAACAGCGCGCGGTCGCGCTCGATGCCGCGCGCGCGGAACACCTCCGCGCCAGGGTCAGGGGCGACCCACATCTCGGGGTCGACGCGGGTCACGGCGACCTGCGCGCTGCGCACCTTCGCCGCGGGCTGGAGCCCGCCGACACCGAGGCCGCCGCCCATCGCGTAGTCGCCAGCGATGCGGTGCACGTCGCTCTCGTACGCCGCGCCCTCGTAGGTCGCTTCGCTCTCCACGACCACGCCGTACGTCGTGAGGGTCCCGATGCCCGGCACCTCGGTGTGCACGAGCACGAGGTCGTCCACGGCGAGGTACGCCTGCTCGTCGAGGACCACGCGGAACTCCTGCGAGGACGTGTGGCCGATGCCGACCACGCGTCCGACGCGCTCGCTCGTCTGGATGTCCAGTGCGATGTCCTTGTCGTTCTGGGTGGCGGTCATGCGGTGACCCCTGCAGGCGCACCGTGGATGGCCATGCGCAGCGCGCGGCGTACGAGGCCCTCGTCGCCCAGCCACCGGCGCAGCTCCTTCTCGAGAGCGGCGATCGGGATGAGGTTCTGCGGCGCGCGCGCATCGAGGTGCAGCGGCATCGCGGCGAGTGGGAGCAGCGCGGCGGTGCGATCCGCGATCACACGCGCGCGGTCGATGCCCAGCGACGCAGATGCCTCGATGCGTGCGATGCCTGACCACGAGTGGCCGTACGGCATGTCCGCGAGGCGGATGTACCAGGAGAAGCGGCTGAACTTCTCGTGGACCTCGAAGATCGGCGTCCGCTGCCCCGCGCGGATCGCGGCGATGACGCGCGAGTGCGGCGGTTCGAGGTACGTGCGGTTGTGGCTCTTGATGTACCCGACCGCGTGGAGAGGACCGGTGTCGTCGATGCGCCCGTCCTTGACGACGAAGCAGTCCGTGTCCGCCATTGCCTCGACGAGTCGCGTCTCGCGCTGCGCGCGGCGGCCGCCGAGCATCGCCTGGAACGAGGGCAGGTCGCGCGCGGTGCAGGACTCCACGCGGTAGTCGAGGCCGGGGACCACGGGGAACTCGGGTGCCGCCGACTCACCGAAAATCGCGAGGCGGTGGACGCTGACCTGCGCGAACGTCGAGGCTCCCGCATCGCGATCCCACACCGACGCGCCGATCGCGTACGCGGCGCAGATGCCGGGCAGCGGCCCCTGATCCGGGTCGTCGAGGGTGAGCCGCGCCTCGAGGCGCTGCACGCCGTCGACGAAGGCGACGTGGCGCACGCCATCGTCGCGGCCGGGGAGTGGTTCCCACGCGCCGCGCACCTCGACCGCAGTATCGACGACCACTTCGCTGGGGAGCGTGTCCGGGTCGGACTCGAAGGGCGCGCCGTACTCGGGGGACCAGTCCTCCACGTACAGTCTCGCCATGGGCGGATTCTACGCGGTCGCGGCATAGAACGCACGTTCGCCATAAGGCGCCTAAGCGCTTGTGCAGGTGCGGATTCTCGCGGAAGGTGCAAATCTCCGAGCCGAATCTTGCGTCGCCCAGGAGCCACTGATGAGCACCGACCAGCCGCCCGCAGCCCGTCGCACCCGCCCTCGCATGCCGCTGGCCTCGGATCCCGTGGGGGTGGCACGGCGCCTCGCGAACGTGATCCGCGAGGCGGCCCCAACGATCGAGCGGGAGCGAAGGGTGCCGCTCGACCTGATCGACCAACTCCGCGATGCCGGGCTGTTCCACATGCTCATCCCGAGCAGCCTCGGCGGCGCACAGGTCGATCCGGTCGTCGCCGCACAGGCGGTCGAGGAGCTTGCCGTCGCGGACGCCTCGGCGGCCTGGGTCGTGATGCTGGCGATGCAGTCGAACGCGTTCGCTGGGTTCATGGAAGAGCGACACGCGCTCGAGGTGTGGGGGAACGGCGGCATCATCGCCGGCACGGCGCGCCCGATCGGACGGGCCATCGCCACCTCGAACCCCGAGGAGGGCTACGTCGTCTCGGGACGATGGCCGTTTGCGAGCGGCAGCAGCCACGCCGACTGGTTCCTCGCGGAGTGCATGGTGTACGACGAAGACGCGCCGAGGAAGGACGCGCATGGCAACGACGTTTCGCGCATGCTCTTCGTCCCGCGCGAGGACGTGACCGTCCACGACACGTGGAACACCGTGGGCCTGCGCGGCACCGCGAGCAACGATTTCAGCGTCGACGGTGTGTTCGTCCCGCACGGTCGAGGTCTCTCGATGATGGACCTGCATCCGACGCAGGACTGGGCGCTGTACGCGACGCCACCGATCGCGTTCGTGAACCACGGGTCACACGCCCTCGGTGTTGCGCGCGCCGCGCTGGCGGCGGCCATCGAGCTGATCTCGACGAAGCGCGGCTGGGGTGACGTCCCGCTGCGCGACGTACCGCGCATGCAGGTCATCGTCGCGGAGGCCACCGCGGAGATCGAGGCGGCCCGCGCGTTTCTCTATGGCGCCGCGCACGAGCTGTGGGACGCGGCGACCTCGGACGGTGCCGAGGCGACCGCGCGGCAGCGTTCCCGCGCCCGCCTCGCCGCGAGCCACGCGATGACGGCGTCGCTGCGCACGGTGGACCTACTGCACCGATCGCTGGGGACGACCTCGATCGTCGCTGGCAGCACGCTCGACCGCTGCTTCCGCGACCTGCACACGGCGAGCGCGCACGTCATGATCGGCCCACTGACGTACGAGGCCGCCGGTCGCGTCGAGTTGGGCCTCGACGCGGCGTTTCCGCTGTTCTAGCGAACGGGGAACGACCCTCACCCTGCCCTCTCCCCAAACGGG
>CANIRU010000050.1 GCA_947470025.1 Chloroflexota bacterium | reverse complement strand
TGGGCATTACCGACATCATCATCCGCAGCCTGATCCCGGAGCAGCACCGCCTGACCATCGAGAGCATCGAGCGCCTCGCCGAGGTGCGCGAGCGCATCGCTGACCTGTAGCGCATACGTCGTGCCCGACGCCACGGCCTCCCCACCGCACGCCCGCGATGCCGCCGCCGTCCAGACGATGGACGGTGTGGTGCGCGTTTACGTGAACGACTCGCGCTGGTGGCAGAACGCGTCGTTCGCGCTGCCGTTGATCGTCTCAGTAATCTCGCTGGCGGTCGGGCTCGTCTTGCAGCGCGCGGAGGGCATCGGCTTCGGCCTGTTCGCCTCGGTCGTCACGCTGATCATGATCCCCGTGGTGCTGCTGACGTGGCGCAGCACGGCCACCGCGATCGTCCTGACGAAGACCGGCGCGTCCGCGCTCCACCTCGGTAAGGTGTTGCACCACGTCGACTGGAGTGACCTCCAGCGCATCGAGCGCGTCGAGTACCTCGGCAACACGCGCTACAAGCTCGTCCACCACGACACGGAGTTCCTCACCGTGGAGAGCGAGATCGAGGGCAGTGCCGACCTCGTCGACACCGCGTTCTCGCTGTCGGGCGTGTCTCGACAGAGCGACGAGCCGATCGGCTAGCGGTAGGCCCGAAGGTCTGCGGTGCCAGGCCGGGTATCCCGGCCATCGAGGCGCCTAGAGGGTCGCGAGACCGTCGACGAGGCCGAAGGCCTCTGCGACGAGGCGGTACGAGCGCAGGCGCGCCTCGAAGTCGTAGGTGATCGACAGGACGATGACCTCGTCGGCGGTGAGCTGCTCGGCGATCGCTTCGAGGCGTGCCTTCACCTGCTGCGGGTCGCCGACGGCGGACTGGGCGCGGTGGTAGCGGACGTACTCGCGCTCCGCCTCGGAGTAGCCGAACGCCAGTGCCGTCTCCACCGAAGGCACCTGGCCGCGGCGGAAGCGCCAGCAGTAGCGGCTCCACGACAGGTCGATCGCCTCGGCCTCGGTCGGCGCGCAGATCGTCGAGACGCCGACCGAGATGCGCGGCTCCGCGCACCAGCGGGAGGGCGTGAAGTTGCTGCGGTAGGTTTCGGCGGCCTTCTCGCCCGTCTCCGGCGCGATGAACTGCGCGAACGAGAACGGCAGCCCGAGCTTCGCGGCGAAGTACGCGCTATCGAGCGACGACCCGAGCATCCAGACCTCGGGCATGCCGCTCCCCGTCGGGCTCGCGTGGATGCCGAAAAACGGGTGGTTCTCCGGCAGCGAGTCCTCGAGGTAGTGGACCAGGTCGGTGATCTGCTGCGGGTACGCATCGATCGGCAGCGCGCCGGGGCCGTGCGAGAGTGCACGGGCGGTGTGCATGTCGCTGCCGGGCGCGCGGCCCACGCCGAGGTCGACACGGCCGGGGAACAGCGTCTCCAGTGTGCGGAACTGCTCCGCGACCTTCAGGCTCGCGTAGTGCGTCAGCATGACCCCGCCGGAGCCGATGCGGATCCTCGAGGTCTGCGCGCCGACGTGCGCGATCACGATCTCCGGGGCGACGCAGGCGAGGCCAGCGCTGTTGTGGTGCTCGGCGAGCCAGAAGCGGTGGTAGCCGAGGGCCTCGGCGGTCTTCGCCAGCTCGGCGCTCTCGCGCAGGGCGTCGCCCGCCGTGCCGCCTTCGCGGATCGGGGACTGGTCGAGGACGCTGACGCGCTTGATGGGGCTCATGCCGGGCATCGTAGTCGCGTCCGGTCGTATGGTGGGAAGGAGACAGCCCGCAGCCCTCGAGGAGGCCGCCCGTGACCACTGGCAAGATCCAGCGCACCGAGGACGACGACATCCGCGAGGCGATGCACGAGTTCCCGTATGGCATCTACGTCATCGGTACCACGCGCGACGGCCAGCCGAACGCGATGATCGCCGACTGGGTGATGCAGATCTCGTTCAACCCGAGGATGGTCGCCGTGGGGTTCGAGCGGGACTCCTCGTCGCTCGCGCGCGTCCGCGACAACGGGGCGTTCGTGGTGAACCTGCTCTCGCAGGAGGGCAACGGCATGGCGCTCGCGCGCGGCTTCGTGCAGCCGGCTGATGCTTCGAAGGTGAAGGGCCGCAGCGACGGCGCTGCCGCGCAGCAGCACGACAAGCTCGCGGGCGTGGCCTACCAGCTCTCGGAGCGCGCGCCCGGCTGCCCGATTCTCGATGACGCCCTCGCCTACGCGGAGTGCGCGGCGGAGCAGTTCATCGAGGCGGGCGACCACGTCCTCGTGCTGGGGCGGGTGCTGTACGCGGAGGTGTTGAACAGCGGCGAGCCGCTGACCTCCACGTTCACCGGCTGGTCCTACAGCGGCTAGCCGTTCGAGGCTCGCGGCGCGTCACCCGAGTCCGACGCCGCGTTCCCGGTCGCGATCTTCCGCACGGCATCCTCGAGCGTCTCGGAGGCACGGCGCACGGTGACCTCGTCGGGAGCCGTGAGCTGGAGGATCGCGAGGCCTGTGGCCAGCGCGATCAACGGCTCGGCCGCCGTCGCGGCATCCAAGTCTGCACGGACCTCTCCGCGACGGATGCCTTCCTCGATGACCTCCTCGACGTGACGGCGCTGCGCCGTCTGGCGCGCACGCTCGTGGCGACGGAGCTCTTCGTCACGGGCGCTCTGCGCGGCCACCTCGACCCAGAACTGCCACCACGCGCGCCGCTCCTGCGAGTCGAGTACGAACGAGGCGAGCAGCCGCCGCAGCCGGGACAGCGGGGAGCCGCCGGGCGCGGAGCCCTCCGGCGCCTCGCCCGCGGAGGCCAGGGCAGCAAGCACCAGGCCGCGCTTGTTGCCGAAGTGGTAGTTGATGGTGCCGGTGCTGAGACCGGTCGCGTGCGCCACCTGGCGCATCGTCATGCCGTCGATCCCGTGCTCGCCAATGAGCGCGGTCACGTGCTGGAGGACTTCGTTGCGTCGAGGCTCGCGGGCGGTGTCAGTGCTCGTGCCGGTTTCGGAGGGGATGGTCATGTTCGGTCTTCTCCTCGTCGTGCCCTGCGTGTGATCAGGCGCGAGAGGTGTCCGAACGATGCGCTACCAGAACCCGGTCTTGTAGAAGGCGCCGTCGTGCGCCCAACCTCGGGTGCCAGCTTTCTGCATCCGTCCCAGGTGCTTCACACACACCCAGAGCGTCAGCCGTTCGCGTTCGTCCGGATCCTCGTGCCAGCGCGACACCGCGACTTCCTGGTGAGGTCGCGCGGTGCAGAACTCGCAGCGCTGAGTCGCCATCAAATCAATCCTATCGTGCGCCGGGAGGCGGATCGGGAGGATAACCGTCCACACGTATGCGTGTGCGATATGTGTAACAGTATTGCAACAGCCGATCGAGGCTTCCGAACCTCGATCGAGTCGGCGTTTCGCTAGACCTGCGCCGTCACGCGCGGTCGGCGCGATGCCTTGTCGCGCTCGTTGCTGTCGAGGATCTGCTTGCGGATGCGGACGTTGCGCGGGGTCACCTCGACGCACTCGTCCTCGCGGATGAACTCCAGCGACTCCTCGAGCGACATCTTGCGCGGCGGCGTGACGCGCACCGTGGTGTCCGCGGAGGCGGCACGCATGTTGGTCAGCTTCTTCTCGCGCGTGATGTTCACGACCATGTCCTCGGACCGCGAGTTCTCGCCAACGATCATGCCCTCGTACACGGGGTCGCCGCCGGACACGAAGAGCGCGGAGCGCTCCTGGAGCGCCGCGATCGCGAAGGGCGTCGCGGGACCGGGTCGGTCCGCGACCAGCGAGCCGGACTGCCGCGTGCGGAGCTCGCCGGCCCACGGCTCGTAGCCCTCGAACACGTGGTGCATCAGGCCAGTGCCGCGCGTTTCCGTGAGGAACTCGGTGTGGAAGCCGATGAGGCCACGCGCAGGGACATCGTACTCCAGGCGCACACGGCCACCCTGCATGGTGGTGCCCAGCAGTCGGCCACGTCGAGGCGCCAGCAGGCGCGTCACCGCGCCCATGTGCTCGTCCGGGACGTCCACGACGAGGCGTTCGGTCGGCTCGTGCAGCTTGCCGTCAATGACGCGCGTGACGACCTCGGGCTTGCCGACGGTCATCTCGAAGCCCTCGCGGCGGAACGTCTCGACGAGGACGGCGAGCTGCAACTCCCCACGGCCGAACACCTGGTAGGTGTCGGGGCGGTCGGCGGGCTCGACCTTGATCGAGACGTTGCCGAGGATCTCCTGGTCGAGACGGCTCTTCAGCAGCCGGCCGGTGAGCTTGTCGCCGTCCTGCCCGGCGAGCGGCGAGGAGTTCACGCCGATGGTCATCGACATGCTCGGCTCATCAACGGTGATGACGGGCAGCGGCTGCGGGTTGTCCGGGTCGGTCAGCGTCTCGCCGATCGTGATGTCAGGGACCCCCGCGATAGCGATGATTTCGCCGGGGCCGGCGCTCTCGGCGCTCGTGCGCTGGAGTGCCTCTGTCACGAACAGCTCGACGATCTTGATGTTCTGGATGGTGCCGTCCACGCGGCACCATGCGACCGTCTGGCCCTTCTTCACCGTCCCGTGATGCACGCGGCAGAGCGCCAGGCGGCCGAGGTACGGCGAGGCGTCAAGATTGGTGACCATCGCCTGGAAGGGGTGATCCTCCTCGTACGTGGGGGCAGGGATGTGCTTCAAGATCGTGTCGAACAGCGGGTCGAGGGTCGTGCCTGGCTCCGCCAGATCGAGGGTGGCCGTTCCGGCCTTCGCGTTCGTGTAGACGATCGGGAACTCGATCTGGGTGTCCGTTGCATCCAGCTCGAGGAACAGCTCGTACGTCTCGTCGACGACCTCGGCGACGCGGGCGTCCGGGCGGTCGATCTTGTTCACGACGAGGATCACCGGCAGGTGGAGCGAGAGTGCCTTGCGGAGCACGAAGCGCGTCTGGGGCAGGGGGCCCTCGGACGCATCGACGAGCAGGAGGACGCCGTCCACCATCGTCAGCCCGCGCTCGACCTCGCCACCGAAGTCGGCGTGGCCGGGGGTGTCGATGATGTTGATCTTCACGTCGCCCCGGCGGACCGCGGCGTTCTTCGCAAGGATCGTGATGCCCTTTTCGCGCTCCAGGTCGTTGTTGTCCATGATCCGGTCGATCACCGCCTCGTGGGCGGAGAAGGTGCCGGACTGGCGGAGCATGGCATCCACGAGCGTGGTCTTGCCGTGGTCGACGTGCGCGATGATCGCGATGTTGCGGAGGTCATTCCTGATGGCGGTCACGCGGGCACGATCCTGACTTAGGCGAGCAGCAGTGGGAACTGGATGCGGCGGCTGGGTTGCGGATGGCGGCGCCGACCGAAGCAAGAGCGCGCACTGATGTGATCCATGATCACAGCGAACGGCCCCCTGCGCCAGCAGTAGCCCGTTCGAACGCCTCCGGAGCCTCGTCGAGGCCAAACAGAACAGCCGCCCGAAGGCGGCTGCGCAGTTCCGACAGTCGCGCCGAGGTTAGTCGGCGGCGGGGGTTGGCTTCTTCTTCGCGGCGGGACGGGGCACCCAACCTCGGGCGGCAGCGTTCGAGAATTCCTTCTCCGCGCCGCAGTGCTTGCAGGTGCCGACGCTGGTGGGGCCACCGGGAGCCGGCAGCATGTAGTGGTGCGTCTCGCAGGTCATCACGAGCGTCTTGGTCGCAGTCTTCGTGGCCATTGAACCCCCCGGCTAAGACCCAGTGGTGGCAGTCGGGATCCCCGCCCGGCGCCTGTCCCCACCATAACAGAAATTCAGGAACATGTAACGGGTACGTGAAGGTTAGACCTACCGATGAGAGGCCTAAATCTACCCCGTCGCGACCACGATGAGCGTCCCCGAGAGGCAGAACGCCGTCCCCAGCGCGATGCGAGCGGTCAGCCGCTCGCGCAGAATCCACATCGACAGCGGGACGACCATCAGTGGCGAGGTGGAGTTGAGGATCACCGCCCGCGCCGCGCCCGCCTCGGCGACCGCGTAGACATAACAGAGACTCCCCAGCGCCGTGCCGAAGACGCCGACCGCGAGGACAAGCGGCATGTCGCGACGCTCGGGGAGACGCCGTAAGACCTGGCCGCGGCTCGTGATCATCGCGACGGTCGTGATCATCAGCGCGCCGGCGGGAACGCGCAGCGCGTTCACTGCGATCGGGCCGAGATTGCCTCGGCCCCCGGCGAGCAGCATCGTCGAGGCGGCCCAGGAGCCGGCGACGATGAGCATCAGCCCGAGTGTCAGCAGGGGGCCGAGGCGCGCCGGACCGGACGTGTCCGGGAGCCGCTGTACCTGTCCTGACACGACGAGGAACGTGCCCACGATCACGCACGCGCCGCCGAGCAGCAGGGGCAGTCCGGCCGCCTCGCCCAGGATCAGGACGCCGCCCACGGTGCTCAGAGCGACCCAGAGTGCCGTCACGGTCGGCGACATCCGCTGCAGTCCCACGCGGGGGAGCGCGCGGATGTAGACGGTGTCGCCGATCAGGTAGTTCACGACGGCGCTCCCGATGACCGCCACGATCGCGCCGCTCGAAGCTGCGGCGACCTCGTGCGCGTCCTCGGCGAGGAACAGGAGCGCGATCGCGAACGGCGAGGCGATGAGGAAGCGCAGCCCACTGAGCACCGCGCCGCCATACTTCGCGCCGAGGTGGGCGAGGACGACGCTGGTGCAGGCCCAGCAGAAGGCGGACAGGAGAGCAGCAGCCTCGCCCAACGGGACCTCCACGCACACCGGAGCGCTGACGCATCGTCGGCGCTCCGGCGGTCGAGCGATACCCCGCTGAAAGAACGGCGGGCGCTGCCCGAAGGTCTGATGGCCGTGCCGGGTAGCCCTGCACGGGCCACCGAGCAACGGTTAAGCGAGCGCCGCCTCGACCTGGTCGAGGTGGCCGCCGTCGTGGCCCGGGCCGCCTCGACGGATCATGTCGCCGACGGGCGCGTCGCCGGGGCGGAAGCCCTGCGCCATCAGCTTGTCGAGCGTGGCGTCGTCCACGTGGCCGAGCGCGGCGATCGCGGCGGCGTGGCCCGCCTTGATCTCGTCGAGGAGCTCCGCGACCGTCGCGTCCTTGCGCTCCTCGACCTGCCCGGCGTTGATGTCGTCGATCGTGGCGACGGGTGTGATCGGCGTGCCCGCCTCCTGAGCGCGCATCCGTTGGATGACGCGGTCGACGCCATTGGCGCGGGCGGCGAGGTGCGACAGGGCGTCGCGCACGCGCCACGTGCCCTCCAGCAGCGGCTGATCGCCACCCTCGATGATGCGGTTGTGCAGGGTCGCGAGCCGCGCGTCGATGTCGCGGATGCCGGTCAGGATGTCGTCGCGAATGGTCATGTCGTTCCCCCTTGTGCGTGGTCGCGGATGATACCCCCTCGGCCCCCGGCGGCGTCGAGGTTGCGCGGGGGATCGGGCGGGACGCGTTGCCACCTCGACCTCACTCGCGTCTAGGGGACGCTCGGCTCCGCTACGAACTGGCGGGCACCTCGACAGTGCCGGGAGCGGCGTCCTCGAGGGGCATGTCATCGGTGATGACGCCGGCGTCGCCGGAAGCGGCGTAGGCCATGCGGTAGAGGCGCGCGTACTGGCCGTCGAGGGCGAGCAGCTCAGCGTGGTTGCCCTGCTCGATGATGTGGCCGCGCTCCAGCACCACGATCCTTGTCGCGTCGCGGATCGTCGACAGTCGGTGGGCGATGACGAAGGATGTGCGGCCCTTCAGCATCTCGCGCAGCGCGCTCTGGATGATCACCTCGGTCTGCGTGTCCACGTTCGCGGTGGCCTCGTCCAGCACGAGGATGCGTGGGTCGGCGAGGAGCGCGCGCGCGAACGAGATCAGCTGGCGCTGGCCGACGGAGAGATTGTGCGCGCGCTCCGCGAGCTGCGTGTCGTAGCCCTGCGGCAGGCGGCGGATGAACCCGTCCGCCCCCACGAGGCGGGCGGTCTCCTCGACCTCGGCGTCCGTGGCGTCGAGGCGGCCGTAGCGGATGTTGTCGCGGATCGAGCCGGAGAACAGGAACGGGTCCTGGAGCACCACGCCCATCTGGCGGTGCAGCTCGGATAGCTTCATGTCGCGCACATCGACGCCGTCGATGCGGATCGCGCCGCTCGTGACGTCGTAGTAGCGGCCGATAAGGTTCGTCATCGTGCTCTTGCCCGCGCCGGTCTGGCCGACGAAGGCGATCGTCTCGCCCGCTTCCACGTGCAGGTCGATGTGTTGGAGGACGGGGCGTCCCTCGACGTACGCGAACGACACGTCGTCGAAGTCCACGCGGCCGTCCACCGCGAACACACGCGGGTCGACCCGGTCGACCACCTCGGGCTTCGTGTCGAGAACCTCTATGATCCGCTGGCCGCCGGCCATCGCGCGCTGGATCGCTGTGTACTGGAGCACGAGGTCGCGCACCGGGTCGAAGAAGCGCGAGATGTACAGCACGAACGCCGTCACGACGCCGACGGTGAGCTGCCCCTCGGCGACGCGCAGACCGCCGACGACGAGCACGAGACCGGTCGACATCGCTACCACACCCTCGACGATCGGGAGCACGGCGGCAGAGAGGCGGCCGGCGGAGACGTTCGCGCGGAGGTTCTCCTGGTTGATGACGTCGAAGCGGCGGGCGTTCTCGCCCTCGCGCGACAGCGACTGGATCACCCGCACGCCGGAGACGTTCTCGTTCAGCGTTGCGTTCACGGTGGAGATCGTCTGGCGCACCTGCACGAACGCCTCGCGCGCCTTGCGCTGCCACACGATCATCACGGCGACGAGGATCGGCACGCTGGCGAAGGTGACCAGTGCCAGCTCGACGTCACGCTCGATGAGCAACGCCACGACGATGAACAGGACCATGAAGTCAGAGAGGACGGTCATGCTGCCGGTGGTGAGCAGCTCCTGAAGTGCGGTCACGTCGCTGGTGACGCGCGACATGATGCGTCCCACCTCGTGCCGGTCGATGAACGAGAGCGAGAGCTTCTGGATGTGGTCGAACATCTGCGTGCGTAGCCGCAGCAGGATGCGGTGGCCGATGTAGCCCGTCTGCGTCAGCTGGAGGTACTGGAACCCCCACGAGGTCGCGACCAGCGCGACGAGCCCGAACACCATGCGCGACAGCCCCTCGAGGTCGCCGCGCAGGGCGTCGTCCACAGCGAAGCCGATCAGCAGCGGTTGCACCGTCGAGGTGAGCGAGAAGCCGATGACCCCGATCAGCGCGACGAATACGCGCCACTTGAACGGGCGGAGGTACGGCCCAAGCCGCGAGACGACCGCACTGTCGTAGACCTTGCCAAGGTCATCGTCATTCCACCCGTCCAGGCCTCGCCGGGCGTTCGGTCCCATGCTCGTGGCGCTGCTGGTCCACCCGCCTGCCCCGTGCCCGCCCCACATCGCCATGTCGGTCTCGCTCTCCGGCTATGCGCGCGTGGCCGTCGCGCCGGCGGAAGCCTCGAACGCCTCCTCCTGGTCGCGCAGCTCGAGCTCGTAGATGCGCTGGTACAACCCGCCGCCGCGCGCCAGCTCCTCGTGCCGTCCGCGCTCGACGATCGTGCCACGATCGAGGACGAGGATGGTGTCCGCGGCCTTCACGGTGCGGAGTCGCTGGGCGATGACGAAGGTCGTGCGTCCCTGCATCAACTCGGCGAGCGCCTGCTGGATGAGGTACTCGGTCTCCATGTCCACGCTGGACGTCGAGTCGTCGAAGATCAGGATCGCGGGGTCGAGGAGCAGCGTGCGCGCGATCGAGATGCGCTGCTTCTGACCCCCGGACAGGGTCACGCCGCGCTCACCGACCCACGTGTCGTAGCCGTCCGGCAGCGTGAGGATGAACTCGTGGATGCGCGCAGCCTTCGCCGCGTCCTCGACCTCATCGTCGGTCGCCTCCAGGCGGCCGTAGCGGATGTTCTCGCGGATCGTGTCGATGAACAGGAACACGTCCTGCTGCACGATGCCGATCTGGCTGCGCAGCGAGGCAATCGACAGGTCGCGGATGTCATGGCCGTCTACCAGGATGCGTCCGCCGGTCACGTCGTAGAAGCGCGGCATCAGGTTCACGAGCGACGACTTGCCGGAGCCCGTCGGGCCGACGAGGGCGACGATCTCACCGGGGTTCGCCTCGAACGTCACGTCGTGCAGTACGGGGGTGGTCGCGCCGTAGCCGAAGGATACGTGCTCGAAGCGCACCTCGCCGCGCCCGCGGTCGAGGACGATGGCGTTCGGCTTCTCCTGCACGGCGCTCTCGGCATCCAGGATGTCGTAGATGCGCTGTCCGGCGCTCACCGTGCGGCTGAAGATGTTGATGATGAAGCCGAGCTGACGCACCGGCTGCTGGAGCAGCTGCAGGTAGACGACGAACGCCACGAGCTCGCCTGGCGTGATCGTTCCGGCGGCAACTTCGCGGCCACCGAAGGCCACGGTCGACACGATCGAGAGCGCGCCGAGGGCGGTGAGCAGCGGGCCGCTGGTCGCCTGGATCTGGTTCGTCTTGTAGGAGTGCGTGAATAGTTGCTCGACCTCGGCGCTGAACTTCTGTGCCTCGAAGTCCTCGCGGCTGAACGCCTTCACCACGCGCACGCCGGAGAGGTTCTCCTGGAGCACGTTGCTCATGCGGCCCTGGCCGTTCTGCACGAGCTCCCAGTACGGCCGGAGCCTTGAGCTCATGAAGATCGAGATGCCGGCGATCACCGGGAGGAACGTCCACGAGACGAACGTGAGGGTGGGGCTCGTGCGCAACATCAGAATGAGGGTGACGAGCAGCAGGATGACGATCGCGCCGACGCGGATCAGGCCCATGTTGATGTACTGGCGCATCGCCTCCACGTCCTGCGTGGCGCGCGACATGATCTGACCGATCTGCGCGGTGTCGTGGTACGCGAACGACAGCTTCTGCAGGCGGTCGTAGATCGCGTTGCGGATCGAGTACGCGACGGACTGCGACAGCTTCTCGCCGAGGTATTGCTGCGAGTACGCGAAGAGCCCTCGGAGGATCGCCGCCGCCATGATCAGACCGAAGCCGACGAGCAGCGGCGTCCAGGCCACGGCGCCGCCGGTCTGCTGTGAGTGGATCGCGCTGTCGAGGGCGTAGCCGATGATCTGCGGCACCGCAAGGGCGAAGACGCTCGCACCGATCATCATGCACACCGTCACGGCGAGCAGCCCGCGGAACGGGCTGAGGAACCCGAGCAGGCGGATCAGCATGCGCATCGGCTCGACGCTCTCGTTCCTGGACCTCGCTGGCGACACTCTGACGCGCGCGTGAGGGTTAAGACGAGTATATGGGTCCGAGGCCTAGCCGCCATTCCCCTCTACGGGAATTCCTTGGCGAACCGTACGGTTCCCAATCCTCGAGGTGTCCGAGAGAGGGGCAGCCGATGGAGCCGACCGAGGGCAACCTGACCGTGGAATCCAGTGGACCGCTGGGGAAGCCGCCGGGCACGGTTCGCGCCTATCTCGCCGTCGCGATCGTCGTGGCGTTCCTCGTGGGGCACCTCGGCGGGGCGCTCGTGCTGCTGTGGGGCGGCGCGACCGAGTCCGGCCTCGCGCTGCTCGGGGCGCTGGCCGTCGAGGCGGCGACGGTCACGGGGTTCTACTTCGGCGCGCGGCAGGGGAACGGCTAGCGCTCGTCCGGGAACCTCGATCAGAGCGTTGGGAGATTCGCGGCGGCCTCGCGCATGCGCTTGCGGCGGGCGGCGTGGTCGGGCAGCAGACCCGCGACGGCGGCCCAGAAGTTCGGGCCGTGGTTCGGTACCTCGAGGTGGGCAAGCTCATGCACCACGACATAATCGATGAGCGCAGGGTCGAGCATGATCAGCCGCCAGTTGAAGCGCAGCGTCCCGTCGGGGGAGCACGAGCCCCAGCGCTGCCGCTGGTTTCGCACGAGGACCTGTCTGGGCGCGCGTCCGGTGATCGCGACCCATCGGGCCACGCTCGCGAGGACGGCGTCGTGCGCGCGCTCCGCGTACCACTTCGCGACAGCGTTCTCGACCGCCCGCGTCCGTCGAGGTTCCTCGTACCGCGCCGGGACGGTGACCAGCAGCTCGAACAAACCGCGCGTGACGGTGACGCTGCGGGTGCTGCGCTCGGTGACGTACAGCGGCAGCGCGTGGCCCTCGAAGGGGATCGCCTCGCCGGTGGCGTACGCGAGCGGCGCCTGCACCGTGGGGCGGTGCTTCAGGATCCACGGCGTGCGCCCGCGCACGAACTCTTCGATCTCGCGACGCGGCGTGCGCATCGGCGCGGAAACGCGGACGCCCTCGCCGTCAACCGTGAGCTGGAGGGTACGGCGACGCCGGGCGCTGCGCACGACCTCGTAGTCGATCGCGGTGTCGCCTTGCTGCACGGTGCCACGCTCCAGCACGGCTGGGGTGGTGCGGCTCGATCGTCCTGGGATTGCCCGTTGTGCCACGGATCGCGCCCCCTCATCCGCATCCAGCCTACCGCGCCCGGACACTACGCCCGCGCCTGCTCGCTGGATGCGGCCCCACCGTCCATCACCGCGACGCGTTCCTCGAGGGCACGCACGCGCACGCGTTCCTCGCGTTCGTGCTGGATGCGCTCCGTGATGTCCCGTGCCGTCGCGATGACGCCGATGATCGGGTCGCCGTCCTCGACCATCCGAATGATAGCTCGACGTACAGGGTGCGCTCGACGTCGGCGTAGGTCGCCCGCGTGGGCAGCGACTTGCCTTCGTACTTCGTGCGCCACTCGGCGAGTGCACGGTCGTAGCCGCGCCAGTGCGCCTCGCGGAACCGCTCCGGCACGATGACGTCGAGGTTCTGACCCGCTGACGGCATCACGTTCGTGGCCGAAGACGCGCGTCGCAGCGGCGTTCCACTCGCGGATCACGCCCTCGCGGTCGGCGTACACGATCGCGTCCGGCGATTGGTCGAAGCGGATACGCGCTAGCGCATCCGGGGCCGGATCCGGGATAGGCCATCCTCTGCTGCGGTACGTGCAGACTACGCCGGCCTCGCCCGTCGTGGGGGATCGTCGTGCAGCGAGGATGAGGGCACGATCGGCGTGGAGCGCGGGTTTCTCCGGCCTTCCATCGCGCGAGGTGCACGTCGCGGTGCCGATGATTCCCACACGCAGCGATGCGGGATGATGGTCGACGAGCGCTGGGAGTGGACGATGCCGGAGCGTGACGCGGTGCAGGCGGACGGCGCGAGGTTCCCCCGGATCTCCACGGCAACGCTGGCGATCGTCGGTAGCAGCCTGTTCGTCAGTGGGCTCTTCGTGCTCGCCGCTGCGGGGCACGCCCACTCGCTGCTGACGCACCTGTTCATCCTCGGCAGCGCGGTGCTGCTCAGCCTGCCGCTGCTCGCGCTCACGTTCCTCGTGGCCGGGAGCGAGGCGATCATCGGACGGGCGTGGGCGAACGGCCTGCACCGCCTCGAGGGCCCCGGCCGCCGAGGCCGCGCGACCTCGGTTCGCGCACTGCGGTACGCCTCGGTGCTGTGGCTGGCGAACGGCGCCGCCATGTGGCTCGCCACGCTCGTCGCCCAGCTCTAGCGACCCTCCCGCGCTCCCCCGCGACGACTTCGCCCACACCGGCGAATGGCACGTTCCGTCCCCGCGTCGTAACGTGAAGGCGAGCTCCAATTGCGCGTCTATCATGGAATCGCCGTCCGTATCCCCACCCTACTGGACCGGCCATGGGCACTGGTTTGTCCTGGGAGGGCTGTGGCATGGCCGAGTCCGGAGTTGAGGTTTCGAATCTGATCGGTCGGCGTCCGCTGTGGCGACGCTGGCGCCTCGTAGCGTCCGTCGTCCTCATCGGCGTGATCGCCGGGCTCGGGTACTGGCGGTTCATCCGAGACAACACGCCCGCCACGGTCGCGACCACCCAGGAGGTCAAGGTCACGATCGGGTCGCTGTCCACGACGCTCACGGCATCCGGCACAGCCGCGGCCGAGCAGTCCACGCCCCTCACGTTCTCCGCGGGCGGGCTGGTGACCGAGGTTCTTGTCCGGCTCGGCGAGGACATCAAGGTCGGTCAGCCGCTCGTCCGCCTCGATGCGCGCGAGGCCACCCGGAAGGTCGAGACCGCGCGCGCGTCCGTCGTGCAGGCGCAGCTGCGGCTCAAGCAGCTCCTCGAGCCCAGCGCCGTCGACCGGACGGCGATGCAGCAGAGCCTGCTCAGCTCGCGCCAGGCGCTCGAGAATGCGCAGGCCACGTACAACGCGCTCGGGAGGCCGACCGATTCCGACCTCATCACGGCGCGGAACAGCGTTGCGTCGGCACGGGTTTCCTACCAAGCGTCCTTGAACAGCGTGGAAACGTCGAAGGCCAGCCTGTACCAGGCCCAGAACACCTACTGCAGCCTGCAGTACGAAGTCACCGTTGGCATCTGTACGCCGGATAAGCTCCCCATCGCGCCGGACCTGATCGTGATCCTGCAGACAAGCATCGCGCGGAACACCACGGTGCCGACCAGCAACCTGCTCTCCGCCGTCAACAGCCTTCTCTCGGCGAACGCGTCGCACGTGAACGCGCTGGCAAACAAGGAAACGGCGGGTGCGTCGGTCATCGCTGCTGAGTCGAAGCTGAAGGACCTGACGACCCCGACCCCCGACGCGATCCGTACGGCGAGCAATGCCGTGCAGGCGGCGCAGGCGGCGTATGAGTCGACGAAGGCGAAGGCGGATGCGCTGGCGCAGCCGGCCGAGCTCGACCTGCTGACGCAGCAGCAGGCGGTGCGCACCGCCGAGATCGCGCTGCAGACCGCCCAGGACGCCCTGGACGACACGACGCTGTTCGCGCCGTTCTCCGGCAAGGCGGGTGCCGTGGCCGCGGTCGTTGGGCAGCGCATCGGCGGCGGTGCATCCGCCGTCGTGCTCTCCAACCCCGACGCGATCCGCCTCGACCTGACGATCAGCGAGGCCGACCTCGTGAACATCAAGGCCGGGATGCTCGGCCTCGCACGCTTCGACTCGATGCCGAGGAATGCGTACGTGGTGAAGGTGATCGGCGTGAGCACGATCCCGACCGTCACGCAGGGTGTCGTCACGTACCCCGTGCAGGCCGCGATCCTGAGAGGCAACGCGCTCAATGACATCCGCGACCAGCTGCCGTCGCTCACCCGGGCGTTGACCAGCGGAGCGGCCGGCGCGCAGTTCGGCGCCATCCTCGGCGGGGCGGGTGGGACGGGTGCCCAGCGCGGAGCAGGCGCGAGCGGCGCATCGGGTGCGCAGGGCCAG
>CANIRU010000049.1 GCA_947470025.1 Chloroflexota bacterium | reverse complement strand
TTCACCAGCCTGTACGCGGCCGAGCAGATCCCGTCGGACGCGAACGCGAAGGACAGCAAGGCCCTCGACACGTGGTGGCAGAAGATCCCGATCGATACGCGCACCGGCCAGCGCGCGAACGATCAGACTCCGCCCGCGTTCGTCTCGCAGCAGGTGCGCCTCGTCCTCCCGACCGAGGAACGCGGCTGGGGCGGCCTGCGCGAATGGGCGCTGGGCGCGGGCATCCTCTCGCTCCTCGCGCCCGACGGGGCGGACGATGCGGGCCAGTTGCCGGCGCTGATCACCAGCCCGCAGGCCGGGCAGGGCGTCTCCGGGCAGGTGACCGTGATCGGCCGCGCCGACTCGCCCGACCTCACACAGTTCACGCTCGAGTGGGGTCGAGGCGCGCAGCCGACCTCATGGGTGCGCATCAACAGCTCTAACGGTCGTGTGACCGGAGGCACGCTTGGCTCGTGGGACGTACGCGCCCTGCCCAACGGCCCGTACACGCTGCGGCTGCGTATCGAGGACAAGAAGCTCGGCACGCGCATCTACGCAATCCCGGTAACCATCGGCGGTGGCGGCACGGCTGACACCGCCCCGGTGCTGGTGGTGCAATCCCCGACCGAGGGGGGCGTCATCTCCGGTGCGATCTCGGTCACGGGCCTCGCGACCTCCGGCAAGCTCATCGAGGTGCGGACCGAGGTGGGCGCCGGCCTGTCGCCGGCTTCGTGGCTGTCGGTCGACCGCAAGACGACCCCGGTGCTCAACTCGACGCTCGCGACGTGGAACACCACGGCGGTGGACGATGGGCCGTACACGCTGCGCGTGACGCTGGTGGACTCGGTCTTCGGCGATACGGTGACGCAAATGACCGTGATCGTCCGCAACAAGGGCGCGACGGCCACCCCGACACCGCCCCTACCGCCCCCACCGCCCCGCTAGCGGCGATGGCTCGATGGACCGAAGACGCCGCCCCCTGGGGGCGGCGTCTTCGCGTATGGACGCCCGTCGCTTCAGCCCTCGATGGACCACTGAAAGGACGCGCAATCCTCGCGCGAGTTTGCCGCTGGGCGTTGATCACAACGCGCGCCGCGAGATGATCTGCACATGACCACCGAGGCTTCCGGCCCGCAGCACCAGCGTCCCGCACGGGGCAGCCGGATCGGCGACCTTCGCATCCGCCGGACGCGCCGCCGCCGCACAACCATCCTCGGTCTGCTGGCCTCGCGCCTCCGCAGCGCGCTCCCGCGCTAGCGCGCTTACCGCTCGCTCCGTAGCCGTTCCAGCGCCGCGACGACCTCCGCGCGTGAGGTGGCGTTCCGCACGACCTCGAGGAACGCGAGCAGCGATCCCGTGCGACTGCGCACCTCGCGCAGTTGCGCTCCAAGGGGATCCGTGGCGTCCGGACGCGCGGCGTACGTGCCGTACCACGCGAAGTAGGCCTGATTGAGCCGCCGGATGCGGAAGCCCGCATCCGACAGTTGCACGCGCACCGCCTCCATACGCGCCTCGGCCTGCTCGATGTCGCCGGCGGCGAGCAGCGCGTCCACCTCCCGACGGAGGTCGCGCAGCACCGCGTTGGGGTCGAGTGCGTTGGCGCGCGGCGGGGGTGTTGAGGTGGGTGTGGCCGCCGGTGTTGCAGGGGACCTCGTCGGATCGCCCCACTTCGCCAGGATGTCCGCGCCGAGCTCGTCGCCCACGATGTCCGCGACTGTCTCGTTGATCGCAGTCGCGTCGCGCGAGCTGAAGTAGCTCAGGCCGAGCGGATAGAACTGCAGGTAGTGGTGCGTCCATTCGTGCGCGGCGGTCGCGACGGTGCTCCCGTACGACGATCGGTCCACGACGATCGCCGGGTATGTCGCGACGCCCCCCGACCCGACCACGAGCACCGACTCGTCCGGGCGCTTCGACTCGGCGGCCTGCTCGATCGCGGTCACTTCCGTCGAGGTGAGGTCGGGGCGCAGCAGATCGGTGCTGGTGCGCTGAATGACCCTGCGCGGCGACCGGACGAGCACCCGCGGCGGCTGCGACAGCTCGATGTTCACCGGTGGGAACACGCTGCCCGGCAGTGGCAGCGCTCCGGATAGCCCACGCGCGCGGGCAGAGGCATCGATGCGTCCCTCGATCGCCGCCTCGACATCGTTCTCGTAGCGCCGGCGTTCCGTACTGCCGACCGGAGCGGCGAAGTAGCGCGTGATCGCCTCGTCGGGCGCGGGGTCGGAGCGCAGCGGCCTGCCGAGTGCATACAGCCACTTCCCCGCGAACGTGTTCCGCTCCCACCGCACGAGGTCGAAGGCGTCACCGGAGCGCCGGTCGCCCATCAGACTCGCCCCGAGCACGAGCAACGCCGAGGCCACAGCGACACCCAGCACGATCGTCATCGAGCGCCGCGCGCCTGATCTGCCGCGTGTGCCAGGGACTTCGGGCGGGGAATCGCTCATCTGAATCCTTCGACCGGTGGTCACCCCAGTGTGCGCGATATGATCCCCCCGATGCGAGTGCAGGATGCGAACGCGGAAGCAGGGTTCATGGCGGCTGGTACCTCCCCTGCGGTCGCGCGCGATACCCAGCACCCCGGCGCACTGACTCGACGCACGCGGCTGGCGGCCGGGCTGAGTGACGTGCTCGCCCTACTGCCCCCGCTCGTCATCGCCTCGACACTGGCCGTCACGTGGCTGCTCGCGCGGACCGCGTGGGGACGCGAGGACGTGCGCGACCTCGACAGCGCGATCGCCCTCGCGCTGCTCGGCGCGGTGATCCCGGCGTGGCTCGCTCGCCTCGCGGTCTCGATGATCACCGCGGGCGCGACGCCGGGGCAGCGGGCGCGGCGCCTGCACCTCGAGGCGACACGTGACGTGCCGCCTGTCCGCGCGATCGCCATCCGGCTCGCGACGCACCCGTTCGGCGCGCTCGGCTGGGCGTGGATCGCGGGCGTCCTCGCCCTCGCCGGGCTGTTCGAGGTCGCCGTGGTCGTCGCGTTCATCGCGGCCGTGATCGCGTTGGGCGCCCTTGCGTCACTCGCGATCATCCTCGTCCGGCCGGACGCGCTCGCACTTCACGACCGCGTGTCGGGACTGCGGTCGGTGCGCTCGTGAGGCCGTACGACCCGGACGACCGCTTCGCGACGCCCCCTGCCCCCGTGTACATGGACGAAGAGGCGTTCGCGCCGATGCCGGAGCCGCGCCTGACGCGCCCGCGCCCGCCGCGCACCAGCCGCGCCCGCAGGGCGACGTTCGGACTCGCAGTGATCACGGCGTTCTGGTTGCTCGCGCTCGCGGCGGCGCAGGCGACCAGCAGCACCGTCGCCGTTCCGTTTCTCGAACGCACCGTCGGGGCGCTCGGCGACGTCCCGGCACTGCTCCAGGTGCACGAGGCGCAGATCCGCACGCTCGCGAGCCAGGGTGGCGACGCCGCGATCCCTGTGCCCGGGCTCCCGGTGCAGGGCGTCACACTCCCGCGCCCCCTCGCCCAGACCGGGACGCGCGAAGTGTGGGCGGCGCACCTGCTGCACGCCAGCGCCGAGGCCACGTACGAGCGTGGCGCCGCTGCGTTCACTCCCGGCGGTGGGGAGACCTCCAGCGGCACGTTCTCGACCTCGGCCTGGGTGCGCGTCGTCCTCGCCTTGGCGTCGTCCAACACCCACGCGCTCGCGTCCCTCGTGGCGCTGGGCCTCGGCGGGGCGACGCTCGCGATGGCCGCGCTGGCGGTGCTCTCCACGAACGGGGCGAGGCGGTTCGTGGCGATCGGCCTCGGCCTGGCGGGCGGCGCGATCTTCGCGGCGGCAGTCGGGGTCATCGGGATGGGCGTGGCGATCGTCTTGAACACGGGCAGCGACAGCGCGTTCGTGAACGAGGTCGGCGGGCTCATCCGCGCTATCTCGTGGACGCCGCTGTACGACGCGCGCTGGATCGGCCTCGCAGGCATCGCGATCATCGTGCCGGCGGCCGTCCTGGCCGCCTGGTTCGGACGCTCGGAGCACCTCGAAGCGTTCCAGGACGACTAGCGCCGCCGACTACGCGTCTCCGCCCTCGTCGTCCTCGAGCGCGGCGTCCTCCGACGCGAGCAGCGCGTCCGGATCGCATCCCAGCGCATCCAGTTGACGCCGGAACATGTCGCGCTCACGTACCGCGCTCAGACGTTCGTCGAGGGTGAACGTACCGGTCTTGTCCTCCGCGACACCGTGGTAGCGCCGCCACACCGCGAACAGTTCGGCGCACTCCTCGGCATGCTCGTGCATACGCCGCCCTACCGCGCGATGGCCGCGAGGAGCCCGCGTGCGATCACGTGCGGCTCGAGGATCGGCTTCGTGCCCTCGAAGATGGGCAGCACGAGCGCGTCTACGACGTGGCACGAGACCGGGCCCTCCCCGGAGTAGCGCCACCCGCCGTGCAGCAGCTGCGCCACGTCCACCAGCTGGCGAGCGCTCGCGAGGGGGTCGGTGCCGGAGGTGGTCATCGCGCTCCTCGGTACGCGTCGATTGTAGGAGAGCGCACAGCGCAGACGCCTCGACCAGTCGAGGATCGCGAGCCGCTCATACCGGGGCGGGGTACACTCGGACGCATCGAACGACGACGCGGACGGGGGACGACGTGGGACTCAAGGAGCTCGAGGCACTCAAGGCGATCATCGAGACCGAGATCGCGAAGGGCCGCGACAACCACGTGCAGGGCACCTGGCACATCCACTTCGAGAAGCGCGACGACCAGCCGGTCTTCTCCTTCAACAAGTGCGAGTCCGAGGTCTACTGCAACGAACGCCCGACCGTCTTCGCAACCGACGGCGCGCTGGTGGACGCCGGCGGCCCGCTCTTCTAGACCCTCTGGCGGCCAACCATACGAGGAGACGGCATGGCGACGCTGACGATCCATCACTACAACACCGCCGTGCATGACCTCGACGCCGCGGTCGCGGACTACGAGTCGCGCCTCGGCATGGAGCAGCTCGGCCCGCGGCAGAACAACCCGGTGGGCAAGTTCGACTACATCTCAATGGGCTACGGCGACACGCTGATCACGCGCCTGATCACCCCGTCCGCCGAGGATTCGCCGATCGCGAAGGTGATGAAGGACCGCGCGAGCACCAGCAACCCCCACGGCGAGGGCATGTACTTGATCTGCTACGAGACGGACGACATCGACGCCTTCTGCGCGCGTGTCGAGGCGAACGGCGGGCGCGTCAACCGCGTCCCCGGTCGCAGCAACGCGTGGATTCACCCGGCCTCGACGCACTTCGTGTTCATGGAGGTCGTGGAGCGCGGCTCCTCGCACATGTAGCCGTCGAGGGCGCTAGTCTCCACCCCGACCTGACGACCGAGAAGGAGTGCACCATGCCCGAGCTCACGTTTCGTTACTACACCGTCGCCGTCCACGACCTCGACGCCGCGATCGCGGACCACGAGGCCCGGTTCGGCATGCGCCAGATCGGCGAGCGTGCACACAATGCGACGGGTAACTTCGACGGGCAGTCGATGGGCTACGGCGACAAGGTGATGCTGCGCCTGATCACGCCGTCTGCACCGGACACGCCGATCGCGAAGCTCATGCTGGAGCGCGTGAACCCGTTCAACCCGCACGGCGAGGGCATGTACCTGATGGCCTACGACTGCGACGACCTCGAGGGGTTCTGTGCGCAGGTCATCGCCAACGGCGGTCGCGTGAACCGCGCGCCGAACAGCGCCGCGGCGTGGGTGCACCCGACCGCCTCGAACTTCGTGCTGATGGAGATCATCCAGGCCAAGTAGCGTCGAGCCGGCGAAGCACCGCTACCCGACGCCGCCCAGCACGGCCTGGAGCTTGCGGGCGGCCACCGCGACGGGGTCCCACGCACCCGAGAACGGCGGCGCGTACGACAGGTCGACGTTCACCATCGCGTCGACGGTCATGCTGTTCCAGATTGCCATCGCGATCGTGTCGATACGCTTGGCCGCCGTCGGACCACCGATGATCTGCGCGCCGATGATCTGACGCGTCGCCCGGTCGGCCAGCGCACGGACGCGCATCGATGTGGACGCCGGCCAGTTCCCCGCCATCGTGGTCGCCTCGAACGTCGCCACGGCCACGTCGATCCCCGCGTTGCGCGCCTGCGCCTCCGTCACGCCCGTGCGTGAGACCTCGAGGTCGTGGACCTTGGTGATCGCGGTGCCCAGGACGCCCGGGAACACCTCGTCCACACCGCCGATGTTCAGGCCCGCAACGCGCCCCTGCCTGTTGGCGATCGTGCCGAGGTGCAGGTTCAGCGGACGACCGGTAATGCGGTCGGTGACCTCCGCGCAGTCCCCGGCGGCATAGACATCGGGGGCGCTGGTTCGCTGGTGGTCGTCCACCCACACGCCACCACTCTCTCCGATGCGCAGGCCTGCCGCGCGCGCCAATTCGACGCGAGGCTCCGTCCCGGTGGCGAGGATCACGAGGTCCGCGAGGATCGTCCGTCCTTCACCGTCGACCGAGATGACGCGCCCACCCTCGCCGTTGATGCGCTCGACCCGGTGCCCAACATCGACCTGGATGCCGAGCGCGCGGACGCGCTCCGCGAGGTGCTCGCTCATCTCGGGGTCGATCGATCCGCCCAGGAGCCCGCCGCGCGAGGCGACGATGGTCGTGTGCAGCCCGCGGACGTGCAGCGCCTCCGCCATCTCGAGGCCGACGTACCCACCCCCGACCACCACGCCCCGCTGTGGACGTGGATCGGACTCGATGACGGAGCGCACCGCAAGCGCATCGGCGAGCAGGTGCATCTCGTGGACGCCAGCGAGGTCGCGCCCCTCGATCGGCGCGTGACGCGCCCGCGCCCCCGTGGCGTACACCAGCATGTCGTAGTCGACGGTGGACTCGCGGGACGATTCGAGGTCACGCACGGTCACGCGATGCGCCGCCGTATCGATCGCGGTCACCTCATGACGCAGGTGGACGGAGATGCCCTGCTCAGCGAACTCCTCGGGTGAACGGATCAGGAGGGCATCGAACTCCGCGATCTCGCCGGAGACGAAATACGGCTCGCCGCATGCGGAGAACGAGGCCCACGGGCCGCGCTCGAATACCACGATCTGGAGATCGGCCGCCGGACGCAGCCGGCGGGCGTTAGTCGCGGCGGTCAGACCGCCCGCGTCCCCACCGACCACCACGAGTCGCTGCGGCATGGGAGCCTACAGCCCGGCGCGAGCCGCGCTCTCCTGCTCGCCCGCGTGGTACGAGGAGCGCACGAGCGGGCCGGACTCGATATGCGCAAAACCCAGGTCCTCGCCGAACTGCTTGAGATGAACGAACTCCGCCGGGTCGACATAGCGCGCGACCGGCAGGTGCTTCGGCGACGGGCGCAGGTACTGGCCGATCGTGACCAGATCGACCTGGTGGGCCCGGAGGTCGCGCAGCACCTGCTCGACCTCCTCGATCGTCTCGCCGAGGCCGACCATGATGCCGGTCTTCGTCGGCATCGCCGGGTCGATCTCCTTGACGCGGCTCAGGAGCTCCAGCGTGCGCTCGTAATCGCCCTTGAAGCGGGCCGTCGGGTAAAGGCGCGGCACCGTTTCCGTGTTGTGGTTGAGGACGGCCGGGCCCGCCTCGATGACCGTGCGCAGCGGCTCGATGCGGCCCTGGAAGTCGGGGATGAGCACCTCGACGCGGCAGTTGGGACGCAGGTGGTGGATGGAGCGGATGCAGCGCGCGAAGATCTCCGCACCGCCATCCGGCACGTCGTCACGGTTCACCGAGGTGATGACGGCGTAGTCGAGCCCCAGCGTCTCCACCGTCTGCGCAAGCCGCACGGGCTCCAGCAGGTCGAGCGCGCCCGGCTTCCCGGAGGTGACGGCGCAGTACCCGCAGGCGCGTGTGCACGTGTCGCCGAGGATCATGAACGTCGCGGTGCCGGAATTGAAGCACTCGCCGATGTTCGGGCAGTGCGCCTCTTCGCAGACGGTGTGGAGCCGCTCCTCGCGAAGCAGGTTCTTGATGTGCTGGTAGCGGTCGCCGCCGGGGAAGGGGGCCTTGAACCAGGGCGGCTTCGGGTCGTTGTGCCGCCCCTTCTCCGTGTGGGTCGTCTCAGTCTGAGTCGTCACGCGGACACCTGCTCTCTCACCTCGGAAACAACGGAACCGGCAAGTGCGCCACCCGCCATCTCGCACGCCACCGTCACCAGGCGGGCGTCGAAGCGGCGTGCGAACGCCTGCATCATCGCCTTGCGCGCCTCCGCCACTCGCACGGTACGGCCCAGCACGCGGGACATCGAGGTCACCCCGACATCCTCGAGGCCGCAGGGGACGATCGCGTCGAACCAGCCGAGGTCGGGTGAGACGTTGAGCGCCACCCCGTGGAGCGAGACGCCGCCCTGCACACGGATGCCGAGCGCCGCGATCTTCTCGTTCCCCATCCAGATGCCCCGGCGCCCCTCGACCAGCGCGGCCTCGATGCCGAAGTCGGCCAGCGTATCGAGCAACATGCCCTCGAGCGCGCCGATGTACTCCGCTGCGCCGAGGCCCCGTCGCCGGAGGTCGAGGATCGGGTAGACGACCAGCTGGCCAGGGCCGTGCCAGGTGATGTCGCCGCCTCGGTCGGTGTCGACGAGTGGTGCCGGCAGCGCCTCCTCCGGCAGACGGACACTCGTCCGGCCGCCACGCGCGCCCATCGTGTACACGGAGGCGTGCTCGATCATCGCGACGGCCTCGGACGGGGTGCCCGAGGGGGTGGAAGGCACCTCGCGAGCGGCGCGGACCTCGGCGGCGGTCGTCATCTGCCACGCGCGGGCGGACATGTATTCCACCTCTGCGGCGGACAGGAAGCGGACGGCGGAGGGCTGATCCATGAGTCCAGTCTACCCCGGGGTGGTACCCGGAACATCGAGTTCGCGTACTTAAGACACTCAGTAGTTTCCAGCGTGTCTAAAACAGAGATAGTGGGTTACGCTGGGGACGACCGACACCCTGGAATTGTGCCTGGATGGACGGAGCAAACCCGTGGCGCGCGAAGTAGCAGAGCCAGACTCTCCAGATATCCCCGACTGGGTCGACACCCAGGAGTGGGTGGACTCCCTTCGAGACGTCGTCCGTACCCGCGGCACCGCGCGTGCCAGCCGCCTGCTGCAGGCGCTCCAGATCGAGGCGCAACGTTCCGGCGTCCAACTCCCGGTCACCTCGCGCACGCCTTATGTAAACACGATCCCGCTCGAGCACCAGCCGCCGTTCCCTGGCGACAACGCCCTGGAGCGGCGGATCAAGAGCATCGTCCGCTGGAACGCGATGGCAATGGTGACCGAGGCGAACGGCAAGTCGTCGGGCATCGGCGGCCACATCTCCACGTTCGCCTCCGCAGCAACGCTCTACGAGATCGGGTTCAACCACTTCTTCCGCGGCTACGACCATCCGTCCGGCCCGGACCTCGTCTACTTCCAGGGGCACGCCTCGCCCGGCATGTACGCCCGCGCGTACATGGAGGGTCGCCTGACCCCGCGCGAGCTCCACAACTTCCGTCGCGAGTTCGCGGCCGGCGGCGGGCTGTCGTCCTACCCGCACCCGCGGCTCATGCCGAACTTCTGGCAGTTCCCGACCGTCTCGATGGGGCTTGGCCCCCTGACGGCCATCTACCAGGCGCGCTTTATGAAGTACATGGAGCACCGTGGCCTCAAGCCCGCGAACGACCAGAAGGTCTGGGCGTTCCTCGGCGACGGTGAGACGGACGAGCCCGAGTCGCTCGGCTCGATCTCGCTCGCCGCGCGGGAGGGACTCGACAACCTCGTATTCGTCGTGAACTGCAACCTGCAGCGCCTCGACGGGCCGGTGCGCGGCAACGGCCAGATCATCCAGGAGCTCGAGGCCGTCTTCCGCGGCGTCGGCTGGAACGTGATCAAGGTGCTGTGGGGCTCGGACTGGGACGCGCTGCTCGCGCAGGACCGCGACGGCCTCCTCGCGCGACGCATGAACGAGGTGGTCGACGGCGAGTACCAGAAGTACACGGTCGCCGGCGGCGCCTACATCCGCGAGCACTTCTGGGGCGTGGACGACCGCCTGAAGCGCATGGTCGCCGACAAGACGGATGACGAGTTGTGGGCGATGCGCCTCGGCGGGCATGACCCGCTGAAGGTGTACGCCGCGTTCAACGCCGCCCAGACGCACAAGGGCCAGCCGACCGTGATCCTCGCCCGCACGATCAAGGGCTACGGCCTGGGCGAGGCCGGCGAGGGCCGGAACATCACGCACCAGCAGAAGCACCTCAACGAGACCGAGTTGATGACCTTCCGCGACCGCTTCCAGATCCCGCTGTCGGACGAGGAGGTCATCGGCGCGCCGCTGTACCGCCCCGCCCCGGACAGCGCGGAGATGGCGTACATGAAGGAGCGCCGCCGCGTCCTCGGCGGGTCGCTGCCTGAGCGCCGCGTGCGCAACACGCCGATCACGACGCCGGACGAATCGCTGTTCAAGGAGTTCTTCGTCGGCAGCGGCGACCGCGAGGCCTCGACGACCATGGTGTTCGTGCGGATGCTCGCCGCGCTGATGCGCGACAAAGAGCAGGGCAAGCGCGTCGTCCCGATCATCCCGGACGAGGCCCGCACCTTCGGCATGGAGACGTTCTTCCGCGAGTTCGGGATCAACTCGAGCAGCGGCCAGAACTACGAGCCGGTCGACCGCGAAAGCCTCCTCTACTACAAGGAGACGAAGGACGGTCAGGTGATCGAGGAAGGCATTACGGAGGCGGGCTCCTTCTCGTCCTTCCTGGCTGCCGGCACCTCGAACGCCACGTACGGCTCGACGACGATCCCGTTCTTCATTTTCTACTCGATGTTCGGCATGCAGCGCGTCGGCGACCTCGTGTGGGCCGCCGCCGATGCACGCGCGCGCGGGTTCCTCATCGGAGGCACCGCCGGGCGCACCACGCTGAATGGCGAGGGCCTCCAGCACGCCGACGGTCACAGCCACGTGCTGGCGTCCGTCGTGCCCGCGCTGCGCTCCTACGACCCGGCGTACGCGTACGAGATCGCCGTGCTACTGCGTGATGGCATCCAGCGCATGTTCGTCGACCTCGAAGACTGCATGTACTACATCACCGTCGGCAACGAGAACTACGTGCAGCCGCCGATGCCCGAGGGCGACGACGTGCGCGAGGGCATCGTCAAGGGCATCTACAAGTTCCGATCGATGGGCCCGGCGGACGCTCCTCGCGTCCACCTGCTCGGCAGCGGCTCCATCCTCAACGAGGCGGTCGAGGCGCAGCGGATGCTCTTCGAGGACTACGGAGTCTCCTCGGATGTCTGGTCCGTGACCTCGTACACGGAGCTGCGGCGCGACGCGATCGAGGTCGACCGCTGGAACCTGCTGCACCCGACGGAGACGCCGCGCGTCCCGTACGTGGTGCAGAAGCTGGGCACCGAGACGCGTCCGATCGTCGCCGCCTCGGACTACCTCAAGTCGCTGCCGGACGCGATCGCCAAGTGGATCGACACGTCATTCACCTCGCTGGGCACGGACGGCTTCGGCCGGAGCGCGTCGCGCGAGGAGCTGCGTGACTTCTTCGAGGTCGACGCGCGTCACATCACGTTCGCGGCAATCTCTACGCTGGTGCGCGAAGAGCAACTGCCGGTGAGCGTCGCGCAACGTGCCATCGAGGAGCTGGGCATCGAGACCGAGCGTCCGAACCCGGCGACCACGATCTAGCTTCACTATCTTGCTGATCGTCTGACGACGATCTGGGCTCTGACGATCTGGAGGAAGTCGCACGATGGCGGACTTCGCCCTTCCCAACCTCGGTGAGAACATCAACGAGGCTGACGTACTCAAAATCCTCGTCTCCGAAGGAGACGTGATCACCCTCGACCAGCCGCTGCTGGAGATCGAGACGGAGAAGGCCACGCTGGACGTCCCGTCCGAGCTGGCCGGGCGCGTGACCAAGATCCATGTCGCCGCCGGCGACGTGGTGAAGCCAGGCCAGTTGCTGCTGACGGTCGAGGCCGGCGCTACCGCCGCCTCGGCCCCCGCGCCGGCAGCACCTGCTGCTCCGGCGCCTGCCCCGGTCGAGGCTGCCCCAGCACCTGCGGCTCCGGCCGCTGCCGCTCCTGCGCCGGAGGCTCCCGCTCCCGCGGCGGCAGCACCTGTCGCACCGCCCTCGACACCCGCTGCGCCCGCTCCCGACTTCGGTCGCCTGCCGACCGCCGGGACGAACGCGACGACCCCGCCCCCGGCGGACTCGCCCGTCTTCGCGGCGCCCTCGACCCGCCACCTCGCGCGCGAGATCGGCGTCGACCTGCGCGGCATTGTCGGCACGGGCCTGCACGGTCGCATCACCGAGGATGACGTAAAGCGCCACGCGCGCGAGCAGACCTCCCGCCCGATCATCGTGCAGATGACGTCCGAGGAGATGGGGCACGCCGAGGCCGAGAAGACGCCGCTGCCGGACTTCGCGCAGTGGGGCGAGGTGACGCGCGAACCGCTCACGCGCCTCCGGCGCACCGTGGTCCGCAACATGGCGCAGTCGTGGTCGGAGATCCCGCACGTCCACCTCTACCACCACGCCGACATCACAGCGCTGGAGGAGATGCGACAGCAGTGGAAGGGCCGCGCGCAGGCGGCGGGCGGCAACCTCACGATCTCCGTGATGCTGCTCAAGATCGTCGCCGCCGCGCTGAAAGCGCACCCGCGCATTAACGCCAGTCTCGACCTCGAGACAAACGAGTTGATCCTGAAGAAGTACATCCACCTCGGCGTTGCAGTGGACACGGAGCGCGGGCTGGTGGTGCCCAAGATCGAGAACGTCGATCAGAAGAACATCATCGACCTGTCGGTGGAGTTGAACGAGCTTGCCGGGCGCGCGCGTGAGAATGCCCTCACGATCGATGAGCAGCGCGGCGCGACGTTCACGATCACGAACCTCGGCAGCCTGGGCACGGGGTACTTCGACCCGATCATCAACTGGCCGGAGATCGCGATCCTCGGCCTCGGCCGCGCGGAGCAGACCCCGGTCTGGGTGGACGGCGAGTGGAAGCCGCAGCTGCGGATGCCGCTCTCGTTCGGCATGGACCACCGCATCATCGACGGCGCGGACGGTGCGCGATTCATGTCCTGGATCGTCGAGGCCATCAAGAACCCGATGATCATGGCGCTGGAGGGCTAGATGACCACCGATCAGCCCCTGCGCGTCGCGGTCCTCGGCGCCGGTCCCGGCGGCTATCCTGCCGCGTTCCTCGCCGCGGAGAAGGGCCTCGACGTCACGCTCATCGACACCGAGCAGAACCCGGGCGGCGTCTGCCTGTACCGCGGCTGCATCCCCAGCAAGGCGCTCCTTCACGTCGCGAACGTGGTCAACGAGGCCCGTGAAGCCACCGAGCTCGGCGTCACGTTCGCCGAGCCCGAAATCGACGTGGACCGGGTGCGCGTCTGGAAGGACGACGTTGTTTCGAAGCTCACGGGGGGCCTCGGACAGCTCTCGCGCGCACGCAAGGTGAAATACGTGCGCGGCCGGGGCAAGTTCTCCGGCCCGAACAGCATCCGCGTCTCGCACGAGGGCGAACTGAGCGAGGTCAACTTCGACTACGCGATCATCGCCACCGGCTCGACGCCCGCGATCCCCGGCCCGCTGCGCATCAACTCCGACCGCGTGTGGGACTCCACCGCCGCGCTCGAGTTGCGTGAGATTCCTGGCTCCCTGCTGATCATCGGTGGCGGCTACATCGGCCTCGAGATGGCGAGCGTGTACGCGGCGCTCGGCTCGAAGGTCACGGTCGTCGAGATGACCGGCAGCCTGCTGCCCGGCGTCGACCCTGACCTGGTGCAGATGCTGCACCGCCGCATCGAGAAGAAGCTCGAGGAGTTGATGCTCAACACCACGGTCGCCTCGATCGCCGAGGACCCGTCCGGTGGCGTCGCGGTCGAGTTGACCGCCGTCGACAAGCATGAGACGCGTATCTTCGACCGCGTGCTGATCGCCGTCGGCCGCCGCCCCAACACGGGCGACCTGGGCCTCGAAAACACCAAGGTGACGCTGAACCAGCGCGGCTTCATGGAGACCGACCACCAGCGCCGCACCGGCGAGCCCTCGATCTTCGCGATCGGCGACGTGGCCGGCGAGCCGATGCTCGCGCACAAGGCAACGCACGAGGGCCGCGTGGCCGTCGAGACGATCGCCGGCGAGCCCGCGGCATGGGAGCCGGCGGCGATCCCCGCCGTCGTGTTCACCGACCCGGAGATCGCCTGGTGCGGTCTGACGGAGCAGCAGGCGCGCACGCAGGGGATCGACATCGAGGTCGCGAAGTACCCGTGGACGGCGTCGGGCCGCGCGCTGACGATGGCGCGGCAGGACGGCTTCACCAAGCTGATCATCGAGCCGCGCACGGAGCGCATCCTCGGCATGGCGGTCGTCGGCCACGGGGCGGGCGAGCTCATCGCGGAGGGCGTGCTAGCAGTGGAGATGGGCGCGTGCGTCGAGGACCTCCAGCGCTCGATCCACCCGCACCCGACCATGACCGAGACGGTCATGGAGGCGGCGGACACGTTCTACAACACCAGCCCGCACTACATCGCGCGCCGTCGCTAACGCGGCGCCACCTCGATGCATCGCAGGACGGCGCGGGTGACCGCGCCGTCCTCGTGTCCGGCGAGCGAAGGTGGGGAGTCCATCCCGTCTCACGGGTTCCCAGGTACACCGGTGGGCGGCCCACCCCTGCCCCTCCCGGCGCGGGAGGGGTTCTGAAAAGAGAACGTGGGGGCTGCGCCCCCACACCCCTGCGGATGGTGACCAGACGCAGAAACGGCGCCCTAGCGGGCGCCGTCTTCGTGCAACCTCGACGAGTCGAGGGGCTAGCGGGCGGGGACGGGGATGCGGTCGGCGGCCTCGTGGAGGAGCGCCTCGGTCTCGTCCCAGCCGATGCAGGCGTCCGTGATCGAAACGCCGTACTTGAGCGTGGAGAGGTCCTTGGCCAGCGGCTGGCTACCCGGGAACAGGTGGCTCTCCAGCATCAGCCCGACCAGGCCGAGGTTGCCGGCGGCACGCTGCTCGATCACCTCGCGGAAGCCGATCTGCTGGTTGTTGTGGTCCTTCTGCGAGTTCGCGTGGGAGCAGTCGACGAGCAGCCGCTCCGGCAACTTCGCCGCGGCGAGCTTCGCCTGCGCCTCACGCACGCTGGCCTCGTCGTAGTTCGGGCCGTCCGAGCCGCCTCGCAGGACGACGTGGCCGTCGGCGTTGCCGGTGGTGTGGACGATGCACGTGCGGCCGCCGCCGTCGATGCCCAGAAACGCGTGCGGCGAGCGCGCAGCGATCATCGCGGCCAGCGCGATGTCGATGTCGCCCGTGGTCCCGTTCTTGAAGCCGACCGGCATCGAGAGGCCGCTGGCCATCTCGCGGTGCGTCTGGCTCTCCGTGGTGCGCGCACC
>CANIRU010000048.1 GCA_947470025.1 Chloroflexota bacterium | reverse complement strand
TTGCCCTCGTTCTTCTCGGGGCTGCGCATCGCGATCACCTACGCCGTGGTCGGCGCGATCTTCGCGGAGTACGTCGGTGCAAAGCGCGGGCTCGGCATCTTCATGCAGCTCCAGCAGAACTCGTTCCGCACGGACCTCGTCATGGCGGCTGTCGTCGTGACCGCCGCGATCAGCGTGTCGTTGTTCCTCGCGACCTACGCCGTCGAGCGCGCGACGATCCCGTGGCACGCCGCCGCACGTGCCGCGCGCGCGTCGCACGGCGAGACGCGTCGATGAGCACGGCGCCGCGCCTCGAGGTGACCGGCATCAGCAAACGGTTCGTCGATGGCGACCGCACCGTGGAGGTGATGCGCGACATCGCCGTTGAGGCGCGCGCGGGCGAGTTCGTGACGGTGATCGGCCCGAGCGGCTGCGGCAAGAGCACGCTCTTCAACATCATCGCCGGCCTCGAGGGTGCCGATGCGGGCGAGGTGCGCGTCGACGGAGCGCCGGTCACCGGCCACACCGAGGCCTTCGCGTACATGCCGCAGCAGGACCTGCTGTTCCCGTGGCGGCGCATCCTCGACAACACCACGCTGGGCCTCGAGGTCCGCGGGATGCCGCGCGGCGAGGCGCGCGAGCGCGCGGCGGCGCTGTTCCCGCGCTTCGGCCTCGATGGGTTCGAGCACGCGTATCCGCACACGCTGTCGGGCGGCATGCGCCAGCGCGCGGCGCTGCTGCGGACGGTCGTGCAGGGCAGACCGATCCTGCTCCTCGACGAGCCGTTCGGGGCCCTCGACGCGCTGACGCGCATGGAGATGCAGGAGTGGCTCGCGGGGATGTCGAGCGAGTTCGGGTGGACGGTGCTCCTGGTCACGCACGACGTGCGCGAGGCGGTGCTGCTCTCGGACCGCATCGTCGTGATGACGCCGCGACCCGCCTCGATCGCTGCGACGATCGATGTGCCGCTCCCCCGCCCGCGCCGCCTGGACGCGTTCGCCGACCCCGCGTTCGTGGCGATCGAGGCGGACGTGCTCCGCGCGCTGCAGATGGGGAGGACCCGATGACCGAGGAGCCGTTCCACGTCCACCTCGACCGCGCGACGGCGGCGACGTGGGATGCGATCTACGCGCTGCCGTTCCTCGGTGCACTCGCGGCCGGGCGGCTTGAGGAAGCGCGGTTCGCGTTCTTCATCTCACAGGACATCCACTACCTCGATGCCTTCGCGGGCGTGCTGCGCCGCGCTGCCGCGCTCGCGGATGACGAGGACACCCGGGCGTTCCTCGACAGCCGCGCGGAGAGCGTGCTGCGCGTGGAGCAGGCGCTGCACGGGACGTTCGCCCCCCGCCTCGGACTGGACGTGGCGGCAGTGCGCGCGCAAGAGCCAGCGCCGGTCACCGTCGCGTACGTCGACCACATGCGGAGCACCGCCGCGCACGGCACGCTCGGCGAGGTGATCGCCGCGGTGCTGCCCTGCTACTGGGTGTACCGCCGCGTCGGCGAGCGCCTGGCGCCAGCACCCCCGCCGCACGAGTTGTACGCGACGTGGGCCGGTGCATACGCGTCGCCCGAGTTCGGCGACGCCGTCAACCGGCAGATCGCGCTCCTCGACGCCCTCGCGGCGCGTGCGAGCAACGAGGAGCGCACGCGGATGCTGCGCTGGTTCCATCGATCGCTGCGCTACGAGTGGATGTTCTGGGACCAGGCCGACCGCCGCCTCGCATGGCCGGTCGTCTGACGGAAGACCGACCGCGCGAGGGTGGACGACGGCGCGATCGGTCGGTAACGTTTGCGCATCCACGGGCGGGGTGGACGATCGGACCGTAACGCGCCGTGACCTCGTTCACCTTCCGACCGGTATTCACCGCACGCGCCGTCTCGATGGCGCTGCTCGCGCTGGTCGCTGCGCTCCTGCTCGCGGGATGCAGCGGCGACGCGCAGGCGACCGAGGTGCGCGCGAGCGGCGCCGCGCCCGCCTCGACGCCCGTGGCGCGCAGGGTTTACCTCGTCCCGCCACCGTCCGGGGTCGTGCCGGTCCAGCCGATCCAGACCGTCGCGCCGAGGATCAGCGCCCGCGCCGCGATCGTGATCGACGACGCCACCGGCGCCGTGCTGTACGAGTACAACAGCCGCGCGCATTTTCAGCCGGCGAGCCTGACGAAGATCGCCACCGCCGCCCTCGCGATCGACAAGGGCAAGCTCGACCGGATCGTGACCATAGACACCACGTTCGATGATCCCAGCCTCGACGACGCGACCGAGATGGGGCTCGAGCCCGGCGACAAGTTCACGCTGCGCGACCTGATCTACGGGATGCTGCTGCCGTCCGGTGCCGACGCCTCGATCGCCATCGCGCGCGGCGTCTCGGGGTCGGAGGCCGCGTTCGTCAAGGAGATGAACGCGTTCATGGAGAGCCTCGGGCTCTTCGACACGCACTTCATCGACCCGCACGGTATCGGTGGGCCGACGCACGTCTCCACGGCGTACGACCTGGCGATGCTGTCGAGGTACGCGCTGCGCCAGCCGCTGTTCGCACAGGCCGCCCGCACAGAGGCCTACCGGGCGGTCGGTTCCCGCGATATCACGGTCTACAACACGAACCCGTGGTCATTCCTCTACGAGGGCGGCGACGGCGTGAAGAGCGGCTTCACGGAGCAGGCCGGGCCGACGCTGTCCGCCTCGGCGACGCGCAACGGCCACCGCGTGATCGTCATCGTCCTCGACTCCTACCAGCGCAACGAGGACACGACGGCGCTGATGGACTGGGCGTTCCACACGTTCTGCTGGAACGACGGCGTCCTCGGCTGCCAGCGACCTCAGGCAGGGCGTTAGCCGACCCCCTGCAGCAACCACTCAGGCGATCCAATCCGCGCCCGCAGTGCGGCAATCTCACCGCCGGTGCTACAGCGCGAGCAGTGCCCCACCGGCGGCAGCCGCGGCGACGACGATCCACGGAGCGATGCGCCACACCGCGAGCATCCCGAGGCACACGAGCGCCAGCGCGAAGTCGCGCGGCCCGAGGATCGCGCTGATCCACACCGGGTTGTAGAGCGCCGCAAGCAGGATGCCGACGACCGCGGCGCCCATGCCTCGCAGCGCCGCCTGGAACGCGCCGATGGTGCGAAGGCGGTCCCAGAACGGCAGCGCGCCCCAGACGAGGAGGAACGACGGCACGTAGATCGCGACAAGCGCGATCGCCCCGCCGAGCCAGCCGTTCGGTGCCGGTGCCTGCGCGGCGCCGAGGAACGCGGCGAACGCCATCAACGGCCCGGGCAGCGCCTGCGCCACGCCGTAGCCCGCGATGAAGTGGTCGGTCGAGACCCAGCCGGGTGGCACCACCTCGGCCTGGAGCAGCGGCAGCACGACGTGGCCGCCCCCGAACACGAGCGAGGCCACGCGGTAGTACACGTCCAACATCGCGAGGACCTGCGAGGGGGCCGCCGCGCGCGCGACGGGCAGCAGCAACAGCAGCGCGAAGAAGAACGCGAGCAGCATGGACGCGCTCGTCCGGCCGCGCGTGGGAAGCTCGTCGCGCACGACGCCCTCGACGCCTCCCGGGACGCCGAGGAAGCGCCACCCGAGGAGCCCACCGACGACGATCACGGCGACCTGCGCCAGCGCCGTGGGCGCGGTCAGCAGGATGCACGCGGCGCCGATGGCGATCGCCGCGCGGGTGCGACCTGATGCGAGCCCGGGGGCCATGCCCCACACCGCGTTCGCGACCACGGCCACCGCCGCGACCTTCAGACCGTGCAGCCACCCGGCGTCAGTGACGTGGAACGCCGCAAGCCCGTACGCGAACAGCACCATCACCACCGCCGAGGGCAGCGTGAACCCAACCCACGCCAGCAGCCCGCCGAGGTAGCCGGCCCGCAGCGTCCCGATCGCGATGCCGACCTGGCTGCTGGCAGGGCCGGGGAGAAACTGACACAGCGCAACGAGGTCTACGTACCGGGCGTCATCCAGCCAGCGGCGGCGCTGCACGTACTCCTCGCGGAAGTAGCCGAGGTGCGCCACCGGCCCGCCGAACGAGGTGAGTCCGAGCCGCAGCGCGACCCACAGCACCTCGAGCGCAGAGCCGCGCCGGCGGGAGGCGTCGGGCCGGTCGACTGTCATGATCATCCCGTCCTGGTGCAACGCCCGTCGTGGCCCGCAGGTCTGGAGTGGCCCGGGCCGGGGCATTCCCGGCGTGAGGGCCAAGGAATTAGTAGTCGATGCCGGGCTGGGCCTTCACACCGGTCTGGTAGACGTGCTTCACCTCGCGCGCCTCGGTCACCGTGTCGGCGAGCTCGATCAGCGCGGGGTGGGCGTCGCGGCCGGTCATGATGACATCCACATTGGCGGGTCGGTCCTGCAGCGTCTCCACGACCTCGTCGACCGGGAGCCAGCCGTACGTGATCGGGTAGGTGATCTCGTCGAGGACGACGAGGTCGTACTCGCCCGACATGATCTTCTCGCGCGCGAGATCCCAGGCCTCCTTGGCCAGCGCGATGTCGTGCTCGATGTTCTCGGAGAGCCACGTGAAGCCATCGCCGAGGGCAATCATCTCGATGCCCATGCGCTCGGCAGCGTAGGTCTCGCCGTAGTGCGACCCCTTGCTCTTGATGAACTGGAGCCAGCAGATCTTCCAGCCTCGACCCCAGGCGCGCATCGTCACGCCCAGCGCGGCACTGGTCTTGCCCTTGCCGTTGCCCGTGTTCAGCAGGATCAGCGGGTGCTTCTTCGGGAAGAGCCCCTTCCACTTGCCGACGGGCTGCTCCGCGGGGCCGTGCCTGCGGATCTCCTCGTCGTCGTCGCCGCCCTCGGCGCCGGTGTCGTCATCGAACGTCTCGTCCTCGACCATGGCCCCGCTCCTTCTGCGCTCGCGCGGTCGAGGATACGGCATGACCACCGAGGCGCAGCCGCCCCCGCTCGGACGAGCGTGGGCGTATCCTCAGTAGGCACCCTGCAGCAGCATCGTGGCAGCAGGCATCGTGTGCATCGCCTCCAGGCGGAATCGGAGTTCGCGGATGCTTCCCATCCTCATCGCGGCCGGCATCGCGGTCATCCTCGTGGTGATCGTGATCGGCATGTACAACGGCCTCGTCCGGACACGCCTGCGCGTGGACGAGGCGTGGTCCCAGATCGACGTGCAGCTCAAGCGCCGCCATGACCTGATCCCGAACCTCGTGAACGCCGTCAAGGGCTACATGGACTTCGAGCAGGACGTGCTGACGAAGGTGACCGAGGCACGCGCCAACGCGGTCACCGCGGGGGCGCAGGGCCCCACGGCCGTCGCCGCGGCGGAGAACCAGCTCACCGGCACGCTGCGCTCGCTGTTCGCCGTGATGGAGAACTACCCACAACTCCGCGCGTCCGAGAACGTGGCGCAGCTCCAGGAAGAGTTGACCACGACCGAGAACCAGATCTCGTTCTCGCGGCAGCACTACAACGCGACCGTGCTGTCCTACAACACCTCGATCGCGACGGTGCCGTCCTCGATCATCGCGGGGATGTTCGGATTCACGCGCCGCGACTTCTTCGAAGCCGAGCCCGGCGCCGAGGCCGTGCCCGAGGTGCGTCTCCGATAGTCGAGGCCCGCTGACCGGAAGGCCCCATGCGCGCCACGTTCTACGAGCAGCAGTCGGCGAACCGTCGACTCTCGATATTGCTGATGCTCAGCGTCGCGCTGCTGCTCGCCGCGCTCGGATTCAGCATCGGCTTCGCGTACACCGGCAACGAGTTCGGCGGCGGCGCGTTCACCCTCGGCGCGCTGGTGCTCGGGATCGTGCTCTCGATCGGCTCGTACTACGGCGGCGACTCGATCGTCCTCGCCGCGTCCGGGGCGACCGAGGCCGACCCGGTGCGCGACCAGCAGCTGCTCAACGTGGTGCAGGAGATGGCGATCGCCGCCGGCGTGCCGATGCCGCGCGTCTATCTCATCGACGACACCGCGCCCAACGCCTTCGCGACCGGGCGCGATCCGGAACACGCCTCCGTCGCCATCACCACAGGTCTGCTGCAGAAGCTCGACCGCGAGGCGCTCCAGGGCGTGATCGCCCACGAGATGGGGCACGTCCGCAACCTCGACATCCGGTTCATGCTGCTGATCGGCGTGCTGGTCGGCGGCATCGCGCTGCTATCCGACATGTTCATGCGCAGCATGATGTTCGGCGGAGCGCGCCGTTCGAGGGACCGCGAGAGCGGTGGCGGCGGGCTGCAGGCGATCATGATGGTCGTCGCGGTCGTCCTCGCGATCCTCGCGCCGATCGCGGCGCGGCTCGTGCAGATGTCGGTGAGCCGCCAGCGCGAGTACCTCGCCGACGCGACAAGTGTCGAGCTGACCCGCAACCCCGCGGGCCTCGAGCGGGCGCTCGCCACGATCGCGACCGACACCGAGGTGCTCGAGGTGGCGAACCGCGCAACGCAGCACCTGTACATCGTCAACCCGATCAAGAAGATGGAGGCGCGTGCCTCCGGCATGTTCTCCACGCACCCACCGATCGCCGACCGCATCGACCGGCTGCGCCAGCTCCGCGCCGCCTCGCCGCTCTCCACCGACGAGCGCGCCCTCCTCAGCGGCACCGAGTGATCGAGGACCCCGTGCTGCGCACCAGCACCCGCGCGGAGGTCGCGGCTGTCTCGACGCCGCGCACGCCCTGGCTCGTCCGCGTGCGTCACGTCAGCCCGTTTGTCCTGGCGACGGCGGCGCTCGTGGCGGCGGTGCTCATCGGCGTGACGCAGGGCACGACGGCGATCCCCCTGTGGACCACCGTTGCGATGCTCCTCGACCGGCTGCCGTTCGTCGCGTTGCCGGTGGATGCGCCGGAGTCATGGTCGCGCATCCTGTTCGACGTGCGCCTGCCGAGGGTCGCCGCGGCCGGGCTGGTGGGTGCAGCGTTGTCCTACTCGGGTACGGCGTATCAGGGCGTGTTCCGCAACCCGCTGGCCGACCCGTTCCTCCTCGGCGTTGCGTCGGGCGCCGGGCTCGGCGCCTCGATCGCGATCGTGTCGCCGCTGCCGATCGACTCGTACGGGTTCGCATGGGTGCCGCTGTTCGCCTTCGGCGGCGCATGCCTCGCCGTCACGCTGGTGTACGCGTTGTCGCGGACGGGCAATCTCGCGGACAACGCCACGCTGCTGCTTGCGGGCATCGCGCTCTCGGCCGTGGCCTCGGCGATCACGTCGTTCCTGCTGCTGACGGGCGGGCCGAACACGTACCCGATCTTCTCGTTCCTCTTCGGCGGCTTCAACACCGCCTCGTGGCCGCGTCTGTTGGTGGCACTGCCGTACATCGCCGCCGGGGCGGTCGCCGTGCTCGTGCAGGCCCGCGCGCTCAACGTACTGCAACTCGACGAGGAACAGGCCGCACACCTCGGCGTCGACGTGAGGCGCACGAGGCTACTCGTGCTGGCGGGGGCCTCCGTGATCGCGGCGGCGGCCGTGGCCGTCGCGGGGATCATCGGGTTCGTAGGACTGATCGTGCCGCACGCGGTGCGGATGCTCGTGGGCAACGACTACCGCCGCCTGCTGCCGCTGACCGCGATCCTCGGCGCGACGTTCGTGATCCTCGTGGACCTCGCCGCGCGGCGCGTGCTCGCGCCGCAGGAGGTGCCGGTCGGCATCGTGACGCAGATCCTCGGAGCGCCGTTCTTCCTCTACCTCCTGCGTCGCGGCCGCTCGGCGGGCTCGCTGTGACCGAGCTCGCCCCCCCACTCCTCGAGGTGCACGACCTGTTAGTGGAGATGGCGGGACGCGTGCTGCTGCACGACGTGTCGCTGTCTCTGCACGCGGGCGAGCTCGTCGGCGTGATCGGCCCGAACGGTGCGGGCAAGACGACGCTGATGCGCGCGATCACCGGGCGCGTCACCCACAGCGGCACGATCAGCCTCGACGGTGCACCGCTCGAGGCGATGCGTGGCCGCGAGCGCGCTCGATCGATTGCGGTGGTCGAGCAGCTGCCCGAGGCGCCCCCGACGATGCACGTGTCAGAGCTGGCGATGCTCGGGCGCTTCCCGCACCTCGGACTGCTCGGGCGCGAGACGAGCCGCGATGTCGCGATCACGCGCGATGCGATGACGCGCGCGGGATGCCTCGACCTGGCGGAGCGGCTCATCGGCACGCTGTCCGGCGGCGAACGGCGGCGCGCGTTCATCGCGCGGGCGCTGGCGCAGGAGCCGCGCCTGCTGCTGCTCGATGAGCCGACGGCGGCCCTCGACGCCAGCGCGCAGGGCGAGGTGTTCGAGGTGATTCGCACGCTCGCGGACGACGGCGCGGGCGTGCTGGTCGTGGTACATGACCTCTCGCTGGCCGCGGCCTGGTGCGACCGCCTCCTGCTGCTCCATGAAGGTGGGGTCGTCGCCTCTGGCGCGCCGCGCGAGGTGATCACGGCGGAACACCTCGCGCTTGTCTATGGCCCGTTCGTCTCGCTCCTCTCGCACCCCGACACGGGCAAGCCGCTCGTCGTGCCATCCGGCCTCGACGCGCGCGTGCGGGTCGACGCCCACCCGTGACGGAGACGGACGATCGCCTCGCCGGCCGCGCGGATCCTCGACGGCGCTACCTCACGATCGAGGCGGCGCGCGCGCTCGACTGCAACGGGTGCGGCGACTGCTGCGACTCCAGCCGCACGGGCGGCTTCTGGACATGGGGCGCGCTGCCGCGCGACCAGTACCGGCGGCTGATGGAGGGCGCGCCGCTGATCATTCCGGTGATGCGCACCGCCAGTACAGATGGCGGCGGTTTCGGCGACCGCGACTGGCGCCCGGGCGATGACTCCGACGCCACGCCCACACCGTTCCGATGCAGCGCCTTCCGCCCTCAACCGGACGGCCGCGGCCTCTGCGGCATCCACGACCGCGAGCGCCCGACGAAGTGCGGCGAGTTCCCCGTGCACATGATCGGCCAGGACGAGGACGTCGAGGCGCGCGGCGTGATGCACCTCGAGACGAGCGCGTTCCCGCGCTGCACGTGGTACCGGATGGACGCGGTCGCCGCGGGCAACGCCGCGCTCGACCCCGTGCGCGGGTGCGTGGACTCGGATGGCTACGTCGTGCTCGCGGAGTTGCCGCCGTCGATCCTCGAGCAGTGGGCCTCGATCGGCGGGGCCACCGAGCCGCCGCGCCCCCACGGGACGTTCGAGGACTAACGCCCCAACCCGCCGCCTCGGGCGGTCTGGGTGCGATCGCCGACGCGGTCGGGCGTGCCGAACACGAAGGCGATCGCCAGCAAGTTGATCACCGCGATCCCCACGAACGCCTGTTGCAGCCCAACGCCCTCGGATGATGCGCGCGAGGCGACGAGGATGATCACCGCCGTGCCCAGCGTGCCGCCGAGCGAGCGGAACATGCCGCGCAATCCCGTAATCGCGGCGATCCGGTCGGGGGCCAGCTCGATTGCCGCGTTGTTCGCTGCCGGCCCGGCGATGCCGAACGCGAGCCCGCTGAACCCGACGATCGCAGCAAGGTAGGCCACGCTCGGCACCCGCAGCCCGAGGATCACGGGGTCGTGCAGCCCGAACGACAGGACGAACGTGCTCGCGGACATCATCGCCAACCCGATGATGATCGGCTTGCGATACCCCGTCCTCGGCAGCAGGTACGCGGCTGCGGACGACGCGATGATCATCATGAAGGCACGCGGCGTCAGCAGCGCGCCGGCCGTCGCGGACGAGACGCCGTACGCCGACTCCGCGTACAGCGGGATGAACGAGAACAGCCCGAAGATGCCCGCGCCGTAGAGGAAGTTCAGCGCATTCACGTATGCGAACTCCTTCTGCTTCAGCAGCCGCATCTCCACCAACGGATCCTTGGCGGTCGCCTCGCGACGGATGAACGCGACGGTCGCGACGATGCCGAGGAGTGTGAACCCACCGACGACCACGTAGTTCGGCTGCACGTTGCGCTGCGACAGCTCGGTCAGTGCGTAAACGAACGCGAGCACGGCGAGCGTCAGCGAGATGACCCCCGGCATGTCGATCGGCTTCGCGGCCTTCGTCGTCGTCGCCGGCATCCAGCGGTACGCGAGCGCGACGATCGCAAGGACGGGCGGGACGGCGACCATGAACGTCCACCGCCATCCGAAATGGTCGACGATCACACCACCCGCCAGCGGCCCGATGATCGAGCCGATCGGGAACACCGAGGAGATCATCCCAATCGCGCGAGCACGGTCCTCGAGGAACACGTCCCCGACGATGCCGTAGGCGGAGGGAAGCAGGCTGCCGCCCGCGAGCCCCTGGATGCCGCGCATGATGATCAGCACATAGACGTTCGGCGCGACGGCCGCGCCCAGCGACGCTACGCCGAAGAGGACGACGCCGCCGACGAACACCGTGCGGCGTCCCAGTTCGTCGCTCAGCTTCCCGACGATCGGCATCGAGACGGCCTGCGCGAGGCTGTAGATGGTGACCACCCAGCCCACCCAGCGGAGCGGGGCGTGGAGGTCCTCGATCATGTCGGGGAGCGCCACGGACACCATCGAACCCTGCAGGGATGAGACGAGCAGCGCTCCGGAGATCAGCGAGAACAGCAGGAAGCGGCGGTCAACGTTCACGTCGCTCCTGTCGATATTCGTGCGGACACAGCGAACAACAGCCGCATCGTCCGGCGCGAATGTTTCGGGCGTTCGCGCCTCGCATGGTTATCACAAACGGGAAGGTTGCACAGATTCTGAACTCCCGTGCGCGACGGAGATCCGGGTTTCTCCTTACCTCCGCGGCGCACAAACGAGGCCAGTTGGACCGTCTATAGAAGGGACGGGGCGAATAGCGCGGGGCACCTAGGCCTGGAGGCGATCGATGACCCAGACGAACCACGCAGAGCCCGCCGTTCTGTCCGATGAGATCCGCGACGGGCTGCTCCAGGACCTGCTCGCCGTCGGCATGATCCTCAGCGACCTCGAGGCGAAGGCGACGCCCAACGAGGCCGCGCGCATCGCCGCGGCGCGCGAGTCGATCGACGCTGACATCGCGACCGTCCGCGGACTGATCGCGCGCCTCACCGCCGCCGGGGCCGTCGCCGCCTAGCTCGCCGGCGCGGCGTGGGCGCGCATGACGCGCCGAAGCGCGTCCAGCACATCGACGATCGAGGGACGATCGCCGGCGAAGGCGCTACGGTGCGCCCAGGGCAACTCGCCGCCGGGCCGCACGATGAAGATGCCGCCGAGCTGCGTCTCATCGCCAAGGTCGGGATTCCCGAACTGCTGCCAGTGCCCCTGCAGGATCGCGCGCAGCCCGCGCACCGCCACCCGCGGGTCCATGAATCCCCACCGCGGCGGCCGCCGCGTGTCGAGCATCGCGTACACGTGCCGCTGTGGGTCGGTCAGGACCGGCGTCGCGATCGCGTAGTCCTCCGCGAAGAAGCCCGCCATCTGCGGAGACCCGCTGCCGAGGATCACCAGCTCCGCCCCCGCCGCGTGGATGTCGTCAACGATCTCGCGCAGCCGCGCGACCTGCTCCTTGCAGAAGATGCACCCGAAGTGCCGCATCAGCGCCAGCACCACCGGCCGCTCCGCCCACACCGAACCGAGGCGCACGGCCTGCCCATCCGGGCGGAGCACGTCGAGGTCGCCTGCGGTGTGCTCGATCAATCCCTCGTTGGTGGTGACTGGCATGAGGCTCCTCGGCGGTGGTCTGCACACCCAGTATCGCCGCCGGGACCCGGCAAATCGTGGTGGACTTCCGCACTACGAGGTTTCCGCCATGCCGCCATGCAGGACGAGCCGCTTCGCGCCCCGCACACTGGAGGGACGAGATCGCGTACGAAGGACGACCTGATGAGCGTGCACCGCTTCAACACCACCCACCGGCTCGCCTTACCCACGGACGAGGCGTGGCGCTTCTTCTCCGACCCGAGGAACCTCGAGCGGATCACGCCGCCCGAGATGGGATTCACGATCACCTCGCCTCCGCCGGGGGAGATGCCGGACGAGGTGTACCCGGGGCTCATCGTCACGTACCGCGTGCGCCCGCTCCTGAACGTCCCCGTGACCTGGGTCACTGAGATCACGAGCGTGGTCGAGGGCGAGCGGTTCGTGGACGAGCAGCGCGCCGGCCCCTACGCGATGTGGCACCACGAGCACCACTTCGCCAGCATCCCGGGGGGGACGGAGATGCGTGACATCGTCCATTACGCGCTGCCCGGCGGCCCGATCGGCGACCTCGTGAATCATTATGTAGTGGCGCGCCGCGTGGCCGAGATCTTCGCCCACCGCCGATTGGTCCTCGACCGGCTCTTCGGCGCTATTGACGGGGGCGGGGCGACGCCCGGCATCCGCGCTGTGGCCGGATAGCGCCGCTCGAAGCCGGCCAGTCAGCAGATTCGTTGAAAAGCAAGCCCGGTCGGCGTAGCATCCGAGCAGCGGTAAGGGAGAGCGCGGATGGACGCGTACACGCCCGATGCCCTGCGAAACGTCGTCCTCGTCGGGCATAGCCGTGCCGGCAAGACCACGCTGGCCGAGGCCATGCTCCTCGCCACTCGCGCGCTCTCGCGCCCGGGACGGGTCGAGGACCACAACACCGTCTCCGACCACGACGAGCAAGAGCAGGCGCACGGCTACTCCATCGGCATGACGCCGGTCGCCCTCGAGATGCGCGGGCATCGCATCAACCTCCTGGACACACCCGGCACCCCGGACTTCGAGGGCGAGGTGGCCGCGGGCGCGGCCGGCGCGGAGATGGCAGTCGTCGTCATCGACGCCGTGGGTGGCGTGCAACCGGGCACCGAGGCCGCGTGGCGTCACCTCGATCTGGCCGGCGTGCGCTCGCGGGTCATGGTCGTCACCCACCTCGACCGCGAGTCGACCAGCTTCGCCCGCACGGTGGAGGCGCTCCGCTCGCGTTTCGGACCGCACGTAGTCGCACTCGACATTCCGTCGCCGGACGGGAAGGCGGTCGTCGACCTCGTGACCGCCGGTGACGGCGGCCTCGCGCCGGATGCCGCCGTCGAGCGTGAGCAGTTGATCGAGACCGCGGCCGAATCCTCCGACCACCTGCTGAACGAGTACCTCGAAGGTGAGCCCATCCCGATCGACGAGCTACACGACGTGGTGATCGAGGCGATCCGCTCCGGCGCGCTCATCCCCGTGCTCGCGGTCTCCCCGATCGACGGCACGGGCGTGTCGGCGCTGCTCGACCTGATCGTGGACGCCGGCCCGTCCCCACTGGGGCACGAGCAGCCGGGCGAGGCTGGGCCGGTGACCTGTGCGGTCGGGGGCGCTCCCACGGTCCGCGTGCTGCGGACCATCGTCGACCCGTTTGTCGGGCACCTGTCGGTGGTGAAGGTGGTGACCGGGCACCTCGGCGCCGGGGCGCAGCTCCACAACACACGCGGAGGCGCGGACGAGCGCGCGACCCACCTGTTCGTGCTGCGCGGCAAGGAGCAGATCGAGGTGCCCACCCTGGTGGCGGGCGATATCGGTGCGATCCCGAAGCTCATGCACGCCGCGACCGGGGACGTCCTCTTCGAGGGCATCGCACGATCCTCGCTCGCCCCGCTGCCGCTGCCGGTCCCCACGTTCCGCAGCGCGCTGCACCCGCACAGCAAAGAAGACGTGGACCGTCTGTCGAACGCTCTGCACCGCCTGCGCGAGCAGGACCCGACGATCGGCGTGGAGCGCGATCCGGACACCGCCGAGATGATCCTGCTCACCGTCGGAGAGGCGCAGGCCAGCATTGTCGCCGCTCGGCTCCGGAAGACGTACAACATCGCCGTCGACCTCGATGTCCCGCGCGTCCCGTATCGCGAGACCATCGCGGGCTCGGCAGAGCGCCAGTACCGGCACAAGAAGCAGACCGGGGGCCACGGCCAGTTCGCCGACGTGGTGATCCGTGTCGAGCCGCTGGCGCCGGGCTCCGGCTTCGAGTTCGCCGAGCAAGTGATCGGCGGTGCCGTCCCGAAGCAGTTCATCCCGGCCGTGGAGGCCGGCCTGCACGAGGCCCTCAGCAACGGCCCGCTCTCCGGCTCCCCGATCGTCGATGTACGCGTCACCCTCCTCGGCGGCTCCGCCCACGCGGTCGATTCCTCGGAGATGGCGTTCAAGACGGCAGCCGCCCATGCGCTCAAGGAGGCGGTGCTCGAGGCGCGCCCGTCGTTACTCGAGCCGGTGATGGCGCTCACGATAGAGGTGCCCAGCGACCGCCTCGGTGACCTCATGGGCGACATTACGTCACGGCGCGGCGCAGTCGAGTCGGTCGACTCGCACGGCACGACCAGCGTCGTCCACGCCCAGATCCCCCTCGCCACGGTCCAGCGGTACGCTTCGGACCTGCGGGCGATCAGCCAGGGCCGTGGGTCGTTCCAGATTCGGTTCGACCACTACGCGCCGCTCCCGGCGCCGGAACAGGCCCGCGTGGTCGCCGCGCGCACCGATGCCGTGGAGGAGCGCGCAGCGAGATAACAACGCAACTGCCCGTGAAAACGCGAGGGAGGAAGGCATGGCGCACCCGTCGACCATCGCCTAAGATCGAGACAACAGAAACGCAGGCTAGCCTAGTCCTCTCGAAGAAGAGGAACGGGGGAACCAAGTTAACTGGGGCGTGATCGCCCGTGAGCGCCGTGAGGCGCGCGCGGGGATGCGGGACCTCCACCCGTAGCCCGTCAGCTAACCCCGTCGGCATCGGAGGAAACCCCAAAGAGGGCTTCCTGACTACGACACTCCAGCCCACTCGCCCGTCTCGCGCCACGTCCGTCCCCCCCTCGACGAGCGGGGTTCCGGAGATGGTTCCTTCGCCCTCGATCGAGGCATCGACAGATTGGGGCGTCCGTATCGGCAATGCGGTGCCGATCGTGATCTCGCTCTTCCTCGCCAGCTCGGTTTTCTGGGCGCCGCTCACTCGGACGACCGCCTCGATCTATGCCATCGCGATGACGGTGTTCTTCACCTACTGGGTGCTGCGCTCGTACTCCGTCGCGATCGCGGTGTGGGTCGGCCTGCGTCGCATCCGCAAGTGGGAACGCACGGACTGGGCGGCGAAGTTCGCCGCGTGGCGCGACGAGCGCCCGACGGAGCGCGCTGCCGTCGAGGCCTGGGACTGGGCACGACACATCGTGATCATCCCGAACTACAAGGAAGACGAGACCAGCCTCTCCCGCACCGTCGAGGCGATCTCTGACCAGGTGAACGCCAAGCAGGTGATCGTCATCCTGGCGATGGAGGCCCGTGAGCCGGGCGCGAACGACAAGGCCGCGCGCCTCGTCGAGGCGTACTCCGACAAGCTCGGCGGGATGTTCGCGACGTTCCACCCGTACGGCCTGCCCGGCGACACACCGGGCAAGGGCTCCAACGAGGCGTGGGCCGCGCGTGAGGCGTTCAGCCGCCTGATCGAGGACGGCGGGGACGACATTCGCCGCTACACGATCACCTCGTGCGACGCGGACGCGCTGTTCCACCCGCGCCACTTCTCCGCGCTGAACTACCTGTTCCTCACGGCGCGCGACCGCTACCGCACGTTCTGGCAGCCGACGATCTTCAACAGCAACAACATCTGGGACATCCCCGCGCCGCTGCGCATCCCGGACGGCCTCTCCGGCATCAACCGCACGGCGAACCTC
>CANIRU010000047.1 GCA_947470025.1 Chloroflexota bacterium | reverse complement strand
TGGCGGGCCTCCTTCGTGTCGAGAATCCTGGAGCACCGAGCGTTACCTCGGCAGCCACTCCGGCGCGCTCGTGCCACCACGCTCGGGCGGCTTCGCCCACGCGAGCTCAGTGCCATCAAGCGTGATTGGAGGACGCACGAAGGTAATCGCGCCCCACTGCGACGGTGCCTCGTCGAGCAGGTCACGGACATCCTCGATCGCCGGGTCGCCGCCGACGGTGTTGTCACCCGCACCCAGGCCCGTCATCCACGCCCCCGTCTGTGCCAGCGATACGCGCACGTGGCGGCTGCCACCCTCGATGGTCTGTGCGGCGAGCGCGCGTATCACGCCCGCCGCGGCGAGATAGCCCGTCCCGTGATCGAGCGCCTGCATCGGCAGCGGGGAGGGCGTGCCGCCCCCACCCTCGGACGGCGCGTAGGCGATACCCGAGGCGGTCTGCACGAGGCTGTCGAAGCCTCGATCCCTCGCCCACGGGCCTTCGTGCGACCACGCGTTGAGCGACAGGGTGACGATCCCCGGCCGCACCCGCGCGATGTCATCGAACCCCAGCCCCAGCGCGTCCAGCGCACCGGGACGGAACGCCTGCACGAACACATCAGCCTCGGCCGCCAGATCGAGCAACCGCGCACGGCCCGCCGGCGAGCGCAGGTCGAGGTGCGTCGCACGCTTGCCGAATCCCGTGTCGATCTCGAACTGCTCCAGCGTCGGCAGGCCCTCACTGCCGACGAGCAGCACATCCGCACCGCACGCGGCGAGCGTGCGCCCGCACACCGGCCCCGCGATCACGCGCGTCAGGTCGAGGACACGCAGCCCGGACAGCGGCAGCGCTCCCGGCCCGTCGAACAAGCGCGGCGGCGCATCATCGAGCCGCGCTGTATCGACGACCGGTTGGGCGGCGACGGCCTGCGACTGCGGTAGTGCGCTCCACTCCTCGGCGCTACGCAGCACGCGCGCGACGCCACCCGCGTCGAGGATCGCGCGCTCCAGCGCCTCGGCATCCCATGTCGCGACGGCGGCTGCGACCGCATCCTTCGTGGCTGCCACGCCGAGGACGGCGAGCGCGCGCTCCTGGTGATGCATGAAGCTGGTGTGCACGTGGACGATCCGTCCATCCTTCGAGGGATAGAACCCACCGATCGCCCAGTCGTCTGGCGGCAGTGGCGCACCGTTGACCCGCATGTACCGCTCGCTGCGAAAGGCGATCGCGGCGTGGCGCACGTCCACCCTCGCGGTGTGCACGACGCCGGAGCGGGCCGTCCATGCCTCGGCGGCTGCGGCTGCAGCCACACCCACGGTCGAGGCGGCGACCTCGTCTGCGCGGTAGCGGCTCAAATACACAGGTGGCGCGTCTGTGACCTCGAGCCGCGCGAGCGCATCCGGTCGGCCGCCGAGCGCGGCCCAGAGTCGAGCGGTGGTACCGGGTGCATACACAGTGGAGCCTCCCGCGACGTAGGGTGCACCGCGCCAACGGGCTTGCCAACCGAGCTCGACTGACCGGGCGCGCCGATGATGGCACACTAAGGTGGAGATCCGGGAGGCATGGATGAGCCGACGAGCATGGCTGCGCTGGTCGCAGGTCGGGGTAGCAGTCTTGCTGCTGGCCGGCGCGTCCTGGGCTGCAACCCGACCGCTCTTCGCCGCAACGATCGAGGACGACGGCTATGCCGGGGTCACCTCCGACCTCGCGTCGTTCAAGCTCGGAGTCTTCGAGGGCGGCGACGGCGTCACTTCTCTCGAGATCGGAGCGCCACCGAACGCGTTCCCCAACTCGTGCTTGACGATGGGCACCCTCATGCCGGAGGGCCTGGTGTTCAACCGTGGCCGCCTCACGAGTGCGATCTCTGATATGACCTTCAGCGACCCGAACACGGGCGAGGTGCGGATCCTGAGGACCAGCGGGCGCGTCTACCGCGACGGAATCGTCACGGGAGACATCGCAATCTCCGGCTTCCCGAACGCCGATGGCGTCACCTGCACACCGCGCTCGTTCTCATGGATCGCCGTTGCGCGACTCACGAACGAGGTGCCGATCGCCGGGGCGACCTACCGAGGACCGATGATCGCCGGCCAGACCCTGGGTGCATTGAGCGAGAGTGGCACGGTCTCGCTCTCGATCACCGCGGATGGCCAGTCGATGACCGGCTTCGCGCTGACCCCCACGCAGACGTGTGCCGCGACCGAATTCGCGATGGTCGTCGCCCCGCTGACGTCGGGCCTCGCGACGCTGAAGGAGGAGCGCCCCACGGCTCCCGGGACCTACTTCGCCGAATACCGCGTCGCGATCGCCGGGCGCAGCGCCCTGGGCGCATACATCATCGACCGGGACAAGGCGGGCTGCCCGCCGCTCGCCGGCATCTTCATCGCCGAGCCCTCGAGCGCCACGACCCCGACACCGACGCCTGTCGCCACCCGCACGCCCGGGGTCACGCCCACGCCGACGCTCTCCAGTACGTTCGCCACGCCGCCCGTCTTTCCCTCGACGGGCGCGAGACTCGCGCAGGTCGTATTCCTCGGCGGGACGATCGCGCAGCTCGACACCGCGCTCACTGGCGTGAACGCCAGTGGTGCCTGGGCACAGTCGGCGAACGGCACGTTCTTCCTGTACATCGTCGGCGCGCCAGCGTTCGTGAACCTGCCGTTCCAGCAGGCGTTCCCGTCCGGCTTCACCACCACGACCGCGCTCACCGTCACCGGACGCTGACCCCGGGCCCCGAGGACGTCCAGCCGAGGACGCCGGACGCTCGACGGAGGAGTTGCCACGCCCGTTACTGAGATATAGTATCGCCTTCTTGAGACTGGATATCATCGAGGCGGCGGTGCGCTATGTCCCGTTCCACTCTGCGATCCTTCACGCTCCTGGCACTGGCGGCCACCACCGCGCTCGCGGTCGCGTGCGGGACGGGCGGGCAGCCGGCCCGCCCGGATGTCGTCGCGACCACCTCGATCATCGCGACGCTCACGAAGGCGGTGGCCGGCAACGAGGTGACCGTCGGCACGATCGTCGGCCCCGGGATCGACCCGCACGAGTACGAGGCATCCGCGGATGACGCCGCACGCATCGGGAACGCGCGCGTCCTGCTGCGCAACGGCATCGGCCTCGACGCCTCGCTCGACCGCGTGATCGCGAGCAGCGGCCAGAAGATCGTCGTCACCGTGACGGACGGCATACAGTTGCGCCGCGGCGAGAGCGAAGGCGGCAAGCCCGAGGATGACCCGCACGTCTGGCACGACCCGAGGAACGCGAAGATCATGGTGGACGCGATCGCGAAGGCGCTGAGCACGGCCTTCCCCGACAAAGCCTCGACGTTCGCGAAGAACGCCGCCGCCTACAACGGAAAGCTCGACAGCACCGATGCCGAGATCCGGCGACTGATCGAGGGCATCCCCGCCGCGAACCGGAAGATGGTCACGAACCACGACGCCTTCGGCTACTTCATCGCGCGCTACGGTCTGACCTACGTCGGCGCGGTGATCCCCAGCGTCAGCACGGCGGGCGAAGCGTCCGCGAAGCAGCTCGCGGAGCTACAGGAGACGATCAAGCGCGAGGGCGTCAAGGCGATCTTCGCGGAGAACTCCGTGGAGCCGAAGGTCGCGAGAGAGATCGCGAAGGACACGAAGATCACGATCGTCGATGACCTCTACGGCGACTCGCTCGGCAAGCCCGGCTCGGGCGCAGACACGCTGGACGGCATGTTGCTGACAAACGCGCGCAAGATCGCGAACGCACTCAAATGACCGGTGTCGTCGCAGCGAATGGTGGCCACCTCCTCGTGCGGGACGTCGAGGTCGGCTACGGCTCGGGCTTCAACCTGCCCGCGATGACGTTCGAGGTGGCGCCCGGCGAGGTCGTGGGGATCATCGGACCGAACGGCAGCGGCAAGAGCACGCTGCTCAAGGGCATCGCACGCGTTCTCCCACTCTCGGGTGGCGAGGTGCTGCTGGGTGGCGAGGATATCGGGCGCGTCGCGGGCCGCATCGCCTACGTGCCGCAGCGCGAGGACGTGAACTGGGACTTCCCGGCGACGGCGCTCGACGTCGTACTCATGGGCCGCTACCGCAGCACCGGCTGGTTCCGCCGCCCCGACCGCGCGAGCCGCGCGCTGGCGCACGAGGCCCTCGAACGGCTCGGGCTGGGCGGGATGGGCGACCGGCACATCAGCCAGTTCTCCGGCGGCCAGCAGCAGCGCATCTTCCTGGCGCGCGCCCTCGTGCAGGAGCCGCTGGTGTTGCTCCTCGACGAGCCGTTCACGGGCATCGATGCGACGAACCGCACGTTATTGCACGAGCTGATCGCCGAGCTGGGCCGCACCGGCGTCATCATCCTCATGGCGACGCACGACCTGGACGAGGTGACCTCGATCTGTTCGTCCGTGTGCTGCTTGAACCACCGACTGGTCGCCTTCGGCCCGACGGCGACCACGTACACGCCCGAGACGATCCGCGCGACGTTTGGTGGGCAGATCGCGGTCTTCTCATGATCGAATTGCTCGCCGAACCGTGGCAGTACGGCTTCTTCCAGCGCGCGATGCTCGAGGTGGCGATCGTCGGCGTGCTCTGCGGACTCATTGGCTGCTTCGTCGTACTGCGCGGGCTCGCGTTCATCGGCGATGCGCTCGCGCACGCGGTGTTTCCGGGCGTGGTGCTGTCATACCTCGCCGGGCGCAGCATCCTCATCGGCGCGTTCATCTTCGGCGGCATCGCTGCGCTCGCGATTGGCGTGCTGTCGAGGAGCAAGCGGGTGAGCGAGGACTCGGCGATCGGCGTGATCTTCGCGGCGTTCTTCGCCCTCGGCGTGGTGCTGATCAGCCGGCAGACGACGATCCGTCGTGACCTCGGCTCGCTGCTCTTCGGCAGTGTGGTCGGCGTCTCGAACGAGGATGTCATCGCGACACTGATCATCGGCGGCATCGTGATCCTGGTGCTGTTCCTGCTCCTGAAGGAGTTCACGCTCGTCGCCTTCGACGCCACGCTCGCGACGGCGCTGGGCTACCCGGTGTTCTGGCTCGACCTGGTGTTGCTGATGCTGGTGTCCGCGACGATCGTGGTGAGCCTGCAGACCGTCGGCAACATCCTCATCCTCGCGCTGATCGTGACGCCCCCCGCGACGGCACGGCTGCTCACGGACCGCCTCGACCGGATGCTCGCGTTGAGCACCGCAATCGCCCTCGGCAGTGGCGTGGTGGGGTTGTACCTGTCGTACTACGCGAGGTCAGCGGCGGGGGGCACGATCGTGCTCACGGCGACGGCGTGTTTCCTGCTCGCGCTCGTCTTCGCGCCGGACCACGGGCTGCTCGCTTCCCGCTTGCGGAGCCGTCACCACGTGCACCATTACCACCCGGCGAGCGAACCGGCCGACCCGGCGCACAAGCACGACGCCTAGCCCGACGGCAACGGCAGCCGTGGCAGGTCTTATTGGAATCCGGTATGCACGAAGGGCTTCGCCCCTCGTGATTCATCCCCCTTCCCGCGCCGGGAAGGGGGCAGGGGGATAGGCCGCCGCACATGGCACCTCGAAGGGACTCGCCGTCCCGCCGGACTAGTTGCGCACGAACTCGCGCGAGCCGCGCGTGATGAGGTCACGTGACACGGGGGCGGCCGGCGCTGCCTCCGCAGAGACGAAGATCGCCTGCTCACCATCGGCCTGCGACTGGAACCGGTAGCCGTACTGGCGCACGGTCTGCACGAACTTCGGGTTCGTCGGGTCGTCCTCGATGCGCTGGCGCAGCCAGTGGATGTGCACGTCCAGCGTCCGCGTCTGACCTTCGTATGAGTAGCCCCACACCGCGTCCAGCACCTCGTGCCGCGAGCACACGCGGTTCTGGTTGCGCGCGAGGAAGCGCAGCACCTCGAACACCTTCGGCGGCAGCGTGATCAACTCGCCACGCTTCCGCACCTCGTGCCGCGTCTCGTCGATCACGAGTGCGTAGCCATCGAGGTCCTGTGCGGCACCGGTCGGTACTGGCGCGGAGCGACGTAGGACGGCCGCGACGCGCGCGAGGAGTTGGCGCATGGAGAACGGCTTCGTGACGTAGTCGTCCGCGCCGAGCTCCAGTGCCATCACCTGGTCTGCGTCCGCGTCGCGAGCACTGAGCACCACCACGGGGACCTCGGACTCGCGGCGCAGCACGCGCAGCACGTCGATGCCGGACATGCTCGGCAACATCAGGTCGAGGACGAGCAGGTCGAATGGCGTTTCGCGCGCCAGCTTGAGCGCCTCGGCACCGTCGTGCGCGACGGTGACCTGGTGGCCGGCCTTTGTCAGCTGGTAGCTGACGACTTCAGCGATCGATGGGTCGTCTTCGACGACCATGGTGAGCGGCAACGGCGCCCTCCAAGTGTTTGATAGGTGTTTCTCAGTGGAGTATCCGCGTCGCGTGTAAGCGTGCCGTTAACGATGGTCCGCCTCACGAGGTCACGCGACGCCGCGACCGCAGGAACCCCTCCGCGATGGCGATGACCTCGGTCGGGCCGAGCTCGGCGGGGCCGCCCGGCTCGCCCGAGAGCGAGACTGCGTCGAGCGCGTGCTCCTGGTGCGTCTCCTCCTCCACGAGCGCATCGAGGCGTGACCGCAGGGCCAGCATGTGGTCGCTGATGGCGGTCCGGTCGGCGCTCGTCCGGTCGGCCCACAGGGTGATCCGCCCCACGACGCGCCCCGAGCCCGGCTGTCCGCCGACGATCAGGCCGCCGAGGAACCCCGGCTGCTGGGAGCAGAACGCGATGATCTGGGACAGGAGGCGGGTGACTTCATGGGCCTGGCCCCGGCGCGGGGTCATGAGGGAGATGCGGGTGTATTGCATGGATTTGCCTCTCTTCTTGAGGTTCTGGTCTGTGCTGCTGACCTCCACGCTACGGGGCACTCGTAAAGGCCAGGTTGTGAGCGGGCGAATCTCGTTGTCGGGCCGCCGGAAGGTCACCTCTTCACGCCTTCCTTAATCGAGGTTTAAGCCAGCGCTGTAACGATCGACTCATCCAGAGGACACATTCAAAGGGGACTCACCAATGACAATTACTGCGAAGGGGTGGCGCATCGGAGTCGTCGCCCTCGCGGTCACGGGCGCGACCTTCGTCGCCGCCTGCGGCAGCAACACCGCGACGACGACGCCGACGCCGGCTGCCTCGAAGGCCGCGGGCACGGCGACCGCCGCGGCCACCACCGCCGCGGCGACCGGCTCAAAGATCGCCGCCAACATCGGCAAGGACGACAAGGCCGACCTCACCGGCGCGGGCGCAACCTTCCCGGCGCCGATCTACCAGGCATGGTTCCAGGACTACAGCAAGGTCGCCCCCGGCGTGAAGACCAACTACCAGGCCGTCGGCTCTGGTGGCGGCATCCAGCAGTACACCGAGAAGACGGTCGACTTCGGCGCCACCGACCTCGCGATGACCGACGCGGAGATGGCGAAGGCCACCGACACGCAGCACATCCCGATGGTGCTCGGCTCCGTGGTCATCACCTACAACCTCGACGGCGTCACCGCGCCGCTGAAGTTCGACGGCGACACGGTCGCGAAGATCTGGCTCGGCAAGATCACCAAGTGGAACGACGCCGCGATCACGGCGCTGAACCCGGGCGTGAAGCTCCCGACCGGCGACATCGCGGTCGTCAGCCGCTCGGACTCCTCCGGCACCACCGGGGTCTTCACCGACTACCTGTCGGCAGTCTCGCCTGACTGGAAGACCGCCGTCGGCGTGCAGAAGGCCGTGAAGTGGCCGGTCGGCCAGGGCGGGTCCGGTAACGCGGGTGTCACGAACGGCGTCAAGCAGACGGCCAACTCCATCGGCTACGTCGAGCTGAACTACGCGATCGCGAACAAGCTCCCGTACGCCGACATGAAGAACAAGGCGGGCAAGTTCGTCCCGGCCACCATCGCCTCGACCTCGGCTGCGGCCGCAGGCGTGACGCTGCCCGCGGACTACCGCGTGTCGATCGTGAACGCCGATGGTGACACGTCGTACCCGATCGCCTCGTTCACCTACATCCTCGTCCGCAAGGACGCGGCCTCGTGCGCGAAGGCGAAGCCGCTGGTCAACATGCTCTGGTGGACCTTCCACGACAGCGGTGCGATGAAGACCGCGACTGAGCTCAACTACGCTCCGGTCCCGTCGAAGGCCCTCGAGCCGATCGAGAAGACGCTCCAGTCCCTCAAGTGCGAGGGCAAGGCGATCCTCCCGGCGGCCTAGCGCCACCGGCATCGACGTCACGGACCGGGGAGGCCGAAGGCCTCCCCGGTCTGCGTCCGGGACATTCGTCGCTGCGTATGTCCCCGTACCAATCTGCTAGTCTGAGGGCAGCGAGACACCGCTCGCGGTCAGGCAAGCCGACCCATGGACCCAACCGATAACCTGCTGCTCGCCGCGCTCCCGGAACGGGAGCGACAAGAACTCGTCGCTCTCATGACTCCCGTCGCGCTCCCGCTCGGCCAGCTCATCTACGAGCAGGACGCGCCGGTCTCCGACGTCTACTTCTTCACCTCGGGCGCCGCATCGGTCCTGGTGCTGATGGAGAATGGCGCGGCGCTCGAGCCGGCGATCATCGGACGCGAGGGCATGCTCGGCTTCCCGATCGGCCTCGGCGCGGCTCGCTCGCGGTGGCGCTCAATCATGCAACTCCCCGGCGAGGCGCTGGTCATGCCACGTGACACGCTCAGCGAACGGCTGCGCCTCGGTGGGGACTTGCCCCTGCTGCTCGCGCACTACGCGGGGCTGCTGGTCACGTTCGTGGCGCAGTCGGCCGCCTGCTCCCACTTCCACTCACTGGAGCGCCGTACCGCCCGCTGGCTGCTGCTGATGCACGACCGCGCCCGGAGCGACGTGTTGGTGATCACGCACGAATACCTCGCGTTCATGCTCGGCGCGAACCGCCCCAGCGAGACGCTCGTGCTGCGCTCCCTGAGCGACCGCGGGTTCATCGAGATGCGTCGAGGGGAGATCCGCATCATCGACCGCGCGGCGTTGCTGCGCGAGACGTGCGAGTGCTACGAGCGCGTGGCGATCGCGTACGACCGCAGCGTGTCCGTGGACCGGGCGGTCGAGCCAGGCCCGCCCGGGTCTTCCTACCCGTAGCGTCACCCCTCGACCGACGGGCTAGTCGACGGCGTCGTCGATCCGCAGGAGCGTGGCGTGCTGTTGCAGGTTGACCTGGTAGCACTTGCAGGCGAAGGCGAGCAGCCCGCCGCGATCGAGCAAGGTGATCCGGCTCCGCCCGACAGCGATGATCCCCGCAGTGCCCAGGAAGCGCAGCGCAACGGTGACGCTGGGACGATACGCACCCAGCATCTGCGCCAGGAACTCCTGCGTCAGCGTGATCTCGTCACTGCCCGTGCGGTCGCTCACCATGAGCAGCCAGCGCGCCGTCCGCGCGCTGAGCTCATGGAAGCGGTTGCACGCTGCCGACTGCGAGGTAAGCAGGTGCGCCGCGATGTTGTAGCGGGCCACCAGCGTCCCGAAGATCGGAATCGCCGCAACATGCGCTCGGAAGGCCTGCGGCGACATCTGAAACCCCGCGCCGCCCGCCTGCACAATCGTGCGCCACGGGGCGCCCTCGATGCCCGCCGCGATCCATGTGCCGACGAGGCCCTCGTTGCCGATCAGCACCGCTTCGACCGACCCGCCGTCGACGGTCGCGGTGACCAGCGACACCGCGCCGCCCGCGGGGAAGGTGACCGAGCGCAGCGGCTCGCCCACCTCCGCGAGGACAGTCGACCGCACGAGGTCGACGCTCGTCAGATCCGCCTCGACCCGACGGCGGTCCACTTCGGGCAACGCGGCGAGCACGAGGTTCGAGGGGGGCGCGTCGGTCACGTGGCTCCTGCGGACGAGTACGCGATCGCCGGAAGCGGCGGATCAGCCCCCCGACCCGTCGGGGACTCGCCCACCCTATCGACTCCGCTCCTAATCGAAGGTACTGACGAATACCGATCGATTAACTTCTGCAACCATATGAAGCGCGGCGCAGCGAGGACGGCGGCGCACATTCGCGTACGGTGTGGCTGGCACCCGAATGACGTTCGATTGGATCGAGCCCGATGTTGCCACGCGAACAGATCATGGTGGTCGATGACGACGCGGGTATCCGTGCCACGCTGGCCGAAGTGCTGGATGAAGAGGGCTACGACGTCGTCCAGGCGCAGGACGGCAGTCAGGCGCTTGGCCTCCTCGCGGCCGGCGAGCCCAGCGCGATCATCCTCGACCTCAACATGCCAGTGATGGATGGACCGACGTTCTACCGGGCGCTGCGCGCGCGGGGGATCCTCGTGCCGGTAATCATCCTGTCGGCGATCAACGCGGTACGGGCGGCTCGCGAGCTCGGCGCGACGGCGGCGATCAACAAGCCGTTCGACATCGACGGCCTGCTGGCCACGCTGGGCGCCGTGCTCCACACCAAGGGCAACGCCCCCGGGATCTAGGCCTCGGGCACCCAGACCAGCCGTGCGGCGTCCGTGCCCAGCACGACTTCCTCCTCGCCGAAGATCGCCCGGACCGTGCCTCGCTTCGGGGCACGTTCCACGACCTGGATCGGCACGCCGGGGCGGATGCCCTCCATGTCGAAGAACTTCAGCAGCTCCTCGTCCTCCTCGTACACCCGTTCCACGACGCTCCGGGCGCCGTCGGCGAGGTCCGCGAGGCGACGCGAGGACAGCGGGTGCGAGTGCGTGTTGCCGGGGATCGGGTAGCCGAACGGCGAGCGCGACGGGTTGTCGAGCATCTCGACGATAAGCGGCTCGGTCACCTCGGAGATGGAGTGCTCCATCAGGTGGGCCTCTTCGTAGGCGCGCCACCACTCCAGCTTCAAGACATCCACGAGCAGGCACTCCGCGAGGCGGTGGCGCCGCACCATGTTCTCGGCCCGCACGAGGCCCGCCGGGGTCAGGGTGATGCGCTTCTTGGCGTCCACCGACACCAGCCGGTCGCGCGACAGGCGGGCGACCATCCCCGCCATCGAGGCTGGGCGAATCTCGAGACGCTCGGCAAGCCGCGCGGCGATCGCCTCGCCACCCTCGTCGTGGTTGATGCGGTAGATCGTCGTCAGTGCATCGTCGGCGGCGACGTTCTCGACCTGCTTGGGCATCTGCGCTCCTCTAGCCGGAAGCGATGGTCACACGTGGGCAGTCAGCCCGGCAAGGGGCAGCGCTTCAGTCCGCACAGGCAGCGCGTAGCCCGTGCGCCCGTTATCATCGGGCCCTGCGGCGGCTCACCGTCCCGCCTGTGCGACCCCGGCCGGGATCGACGGTCGGGATGAATCAGACGCCTCCTGGCGCACCTGCGCCGGCCTCGACCGAGGGGGAGCATCGAGTGACCCGTGACCCCGGCCTGACTCCGGAGTCGGCGCAGGAAGAGATCCTCGGACCTCTCGTCCGCGTCATCGAGGAGGCCGCCTCGGACGCCCCCTGGGCCCTCGTCGGCGCGCCCGCGCTCCGCCTGCAGGGCGTCGATGCCCACTCGCCCAACCTCGAGTTCATGACCAGTGAGCAGGTGCTCACCACCCTCGGCGACATGCTCAACGTCCCGGCGGACTGGGGCCAGGGCGCACACGTCGCCGCGAACCGTCTGCACTTCATGCGCCATGGCGTCCCGGTCTTCGTCTTCGGCGACCCCGTCTTCCACGGCCCGTACGACTCGCTCGCCCCACGCGAGATCCCCTCGCTCTGGGACGCCCGCGTCCGCATCGAGGTCCACGGCGTGGGCGTCCTCTGCACCCCGCTCGAGTGGGAGCTGGTGCTCGCCGTCGTCCTCGCGGCCAACACCCGAGTCGAGGGCCTGCGCGACCGGATGATCGCGGACGGCTACGACAGCCGCCTGATCGTCCGCCTGCTGCGCGAGGGCCGCGTCGCGGCCCACACCGAGGAGGCCGTTTGGGCCGTCCTCGAACGCCGCAGGTGACGCCCGCCTGACGAGGGCGCCGCCCGGCCCCGGCGGGGCGGTACCATTCCCGCGATCGTCCCCACGAGTGCAGACAGGACCGCACATGCCCATGACCGTCGGCGTCGCCCTCGCGAACAACCTCGCAACGATCCCCGAGCAGGCGCGCCGGCTCGAGGCGATGGGCGTCGACTCCGTCTTCGTCGGCGAGACGGACCACAACCCGTTCCTGCCGCTCGTCCTCGTCGCGGAGCACACGCAGCGCATGACCTTCGGCACGTCGGTCGCGATCGCCTTCCCGCGTGTGCCGCACGTCACGGCGAACGTCGCGTGGGACCTCGCGCAGTACTCGGGCGGGCGGTTCCTGCTCGGGCTGGGCACGCAGGTGAAGGGGCACAACGAGCGCCGCTTCTCCGTGCCGTGGGCGCCCCCCGGACCTCGGCTGCGCGATTACATCAACTGCATGCGCGCGATCTGGGGCTCGTGGCAGCACGGCACGAAGCCGAGCTACGAGGGCGAGTACTACCAGTACAAGCTGACGAGCCCGTTCTTCAACCCCGGCCCGATCGAGCACCCCGACATCCCGGTGATCATCTCCGCCGTGAACCCGTTCAACGCGCGCCTCGCCGGCGAGGTCTGCGACGGCATCACGATCCACAGCTTCAGCACGTTCCGCTACATCCGCGACGTGCTGATCCCCGCGGTGCACGAAGGCGCTCGACGCGCCGGCAAAGACCCCGCCTCGCTCCACGTGCAGGGCGGCGGCTTCATCGTGACCGGCCGCAACGAGACCGAGGTGCACGAGGCGCGCGAGCGCACGCGCCGCCAGATCGCCTTCTATGCCTCGACGCGCTCGTACGCGAACGTCATGAAGACGCACGGCTGGGACGACGAAGCCGCCGCGCTCCACCGCCTGTCGATGGACGCGCAGTGGGACGAGATGACCCGCATGATCACGGACGACATGCTGGAAGAGTTCTGCGTCATCGGCACCTGGGACCAGCTCCCCGCCCAGATGCGCGAGAAGTTCGCCGGCATCAACACCCAGGTCACGCTCCCCATCGATCCTCAAACCCCCGACGAAGAAGCCCAGTTCCGCGAGATCATCGCGCAGGTAAAGCAGATCCCCTCGGTCGGCGAGGTGTAGACTCCGCGCGATCGGCGGAGGATGAGATGCCCGACTTATACGGTTCAACGTCGACGTGCTGCAAAGCACGGAACGTCATTGTTCTCAGCAAGTCGGGCGGCTACCTCTCGCAAAATTGCGAAGCCTGCGGTAGGAAGTGTGACCTCTCGTTCGAGGACATTCCGAATCTCACGTGCCCGACTTGCGTAGTCCCCATTAGACCCGGATATAGCAAGAACGGCGTGTTCTCAGCAACCTATGTCCGTGCATGGAACTATGGGTACTGCTGTTCGGTGTGCGGCTACCTCGTCGAACTTGCAGCACTCGTGCCTCCATACGCAGAGCGGTTTCCTGACAAGTAGCCAACGGATCTAGCCGCTACTCCCCCGCCTTCAACCGCCGTGCCGCCTCGCGCCCAATCCCCTGCCAGCGGCGCGTGGCGTCGAGGTGGACCGAGTCGACGCGGCGCGTGTCGCGAGCCATGCGCTCGAAGAGGCGTGCGAGGCCCTCGACGTCACCGAGGTGCACCGTCTCGGCGGCCACGCGGTCTCGAGGCCCGGCGTTGTGGTAGTTGCCCAGCGCCATGCACGCGGCACCCGTCTCGTAGCCCATCAGGTCGTACGCCGTCGCCTCGGTCGTGCCGCCGTCCATCAGCTTGCGCTGGTACTTGAACGCCGGGTCCTCGGACGCCAGTTCGCGCGCGACCTGCGTCATCCACATCGTCACGCGCGGCGAGAAGATGTGCTGCACGTCGCCGACGCGGATGATCGGCCCGCCGCCCTGCACCGCGCGTCCCCCGGCCATCGAGGAGCACTCGACCGCCACGACCAGCGCGCCCTCGGGCAGCGCGTGCGCACGCGCGACGGCGGCAGCGCCGACCAGCCCGACCTCCTCGGCGCGTGTGAACAGGCCGAGGACGTGCCCCGGTGCGCCGCTCGCCACCATCCGGTCGAGCGCCGCGAGGATCGACACCGCGCCTGCGAGGTCATCGCACTGCCGCGCATGCACGATCTGCCCGCGGATGCGGCACACATCGACGTCCCATAGCGCGTAGTCGCCCACCTCGGCGGTGCTGTCCGCATCGAGCGTCGCGGTCGCGCCGCCGAGCGCGAGCGGGGAGCGCGCGCCCTCATTCGAGACGGCGGTGATCGTCGCCGCGCCGCGCGCCTCGCCATCCGCGCCGTAGATGCGCACCCGCTCGCCCTTGCCATACGCGACGCCGATGCCGCCGCGGAACGCCAGGGTGATGCGCTTGCCTCGAACGGCCTGCACGATGAACCCCGGATGGTCCATGTGCGCGCCGAGGACGAGCGGGCGTCGGCCTCTGCCCTTGCGGTACTCGATCAGCACGTTGCCGCCCGCGACCTCGCGGAACGCCAGCCCGCGCTCCTCGGCGAAGGTCCGCAGCGCCGCGACCACGTGCTCCTCGCGGAACGACGCCGTCGGTATCGACACGATCTGGCGCATGAGATCGGCGATCGGGACGGGAGTACGGGTCACAGTGCCGGCTGAGGCAGGTCGAGGCACATCGAGCTCCTTCGGGCGCGCCATGCATCGTAGCGGGGGAACTCGGAAACCCTCACCCCAACCCTCTCCCGTAAACGGGCGAGGGGGCCAGAACCGACGCTCAGAATCCTCGCCCATTTATGGGAGAGGGCAGGGTGAGGGCCCTCTGCTTCCGCCTCCCCCATTCGCCGCCGCCCGGTCTGCCCACGTACCATCGAGGCATGACCTCCCTCGACGCCTCTCCTCCCCCCGCCATCGTCTGGCCCACGCCGTCTCGGCCTGACCCCGCGCCGATGCGCTCCACCGGGAAGCGCGTGCGCGAGGCGAACCGCCCGCTGCCGCCGATCGAGCTGGAGCTCACCGGGTTCGCCTCGGGCGGGCGCGCCGTCGGGCACGCCGAGGACGGGCGCGTCGTATTCGTCGAGTACGGCATCCCCGGCGAGCGCGTCGTCGCCGAGATCACGGACGAGCACCCCGGCTACATCGAGGCGACGGCCGTGCAGGTGCTGCGCGCCTCCGAGCACCGCGTGCAGGCGCCGTGCCAGTACTTCGGGAAGTGCGGCGGCTGCCAGGTGCAGCACATCGACTACGCCGAGCAGTTGCGGCTGAAGGCCGGCGTCGTGCGCGATCAGCTCGAGCGCATCGGCAAGTTCGCAGCGGACGAGGCGCGCGACCTTGTGCTGCCGATGCTCGGCATGGACGACCCGTGGGGCTACCGGAACCACGTGCGCTTTACGGTGCGGCGCGACGGCGAGATCGGCTTCATGCAGCGCGGCACGCATCGCTTCATGCGCATCGACGAGTGCCTGATCGCATCGCCGAAGGTGAACGCGATCCTCGACGCGACGCAGGACCGCACGATGCAGACGCGCCAGCTGTCGGTGCGCGTCGGCGAGCACACCGACGAGGTGATGATCCAGCCGAAGGTGCAGTGGCGCACCGGCCGCAGCCACGGGAAGCTCGAGAGCGGCCAGCCGTCCTACCACGAGCGTCTGCTGGGCGTGCCGTACCGCATCTCCGGCCCCGCGTTCTTCCAGG
>CANIRU010000046.1 GCA_947470025.1 Chloroflexota bacterium | reverse complement strand
GGCGAAGCCCTTCAGGCATCCCCCCCCCCCCCGCGCCGGGAGGGGCAGGGGGGACCGCCCCGCGGTTGAACCTCGACCAGCCTCGCTAGACCTCGCGCGGGGTCGAGGTGGTACGACGCACCGGCACGAGGTCGGCTTCCTCGAGTACCTGCTCGATCTGAGCGCGCAGGCCGGGGCCGACACCCGCCTGCTGGCACTGCGGGCAGTTGGGCTCGTGGGGCGCGCCGGTGTCGACGAGCGTCACGGTGACGCCGCCCTCGTCGAGTCGGATGCCGCAGATCGTGTCGACGAGCCGCGTGAAGTAGCGGCGCTCGCCGCGCGGCTCCGCGTCGTGCAGGATCACCCAGTGCCAGTCGTCGCCGAAGTCGTCGAGGGCCTTGCCAACGAAGCGCATGTCAGGCATCGGGTTCCCCTCGACGATCCGCGGCTACTGCAGATACTGCGCGAACCAGTCAGTGGACTTGAGCCACGAGTCCATCGCCTGCTGCTCGCGGTAGGCGGGACGGCCCTCGTTGAAGAACGCGTGCGGCGCGCCCTCGTACAGCGTGATGTCGTGTGGCACGCCGGCCTTCGCGAGGGTGTCGCGGAGGCGGTCGACATCGGCCTTCGGGATGCCCTCGTCGTCCGCGCCGTAGGAGCCGAGCACAGGCACCTTGATCGTCGCGATCTGCTCGTTCGTCGGCATCCCGCCGCCGTAGTACACGTGCACCGCATCGACATTCGAGGTGGGCCGGATCGCCGTCGCGAGCGTGAGACCACCGCCGAGGCAGTAGCCGACGCAGCCGACCTTCGCGACGCCGCGCTCCGCCTTCAGCGACGCGATCGCGGTGTCGATCTCCTTCGCCGCGAGGTCACGCTCGAGCGCCATCATGAGCTTGCGCGCCTCGTCCGGCTCAGTCGCTGCCGTGCCGTGGTAGAGATCCGGCGCGAAGGCGAGGTAGCCCTCGGTCGCGTAGCGGTCCGCGATCTCCTTGATGTCGGGCGTGAGCCCCCACCACTCCTGGATCACGATCATCCCCGCGACCGGCTGCGGGAAGAGCTCCTCGTCCGGCTCGGAGAGGTAGCCCGCCACTTGCTGGCCGTTGTAGTTGATGGTCATGTCGGGCACGGCACGATCTCCTCGGTGGTCTCGGTTGGCCTCGAGCGCCCGCAGTATAGGCGCGAGAAGTCGAGGGCGGGCTAGCGCCCGGTCGCGGCGCGCAGGTCGACCGGCAACGTCACAACCGCGCCCACGCCGAGCTTGTTCTGCGCGTACCACCCGGCAGGCGCCTCGATCGCCGCGACGTACGGCGAGGGCGGCTTGTGGATGTCGAGCGTATCGGCCTTCATCGTCGTCACGAGGATCACCTTCATCGACGCATCGATGAACGCGATGTCGAGGTCGACGTGGGTGCCCTTCATCCAGAATCCGACGTTCTGGCCATCCGGGAAGGCGAACAGCATTCCGCGCCCCTGGAGGTTGAGGCGGCCCGACAGGCCGATGCCGTACTCCTTCTCGGGCGGCACTTCGATCGGGAGCTGGATGCGAACGTCACCGCTGGTGAACGTGGCGCGCGGCAGCGCGTCGGTCGCAATCGTCGCGGTGGAGGTCACGGGCTCGGCGGTCGGGGCGGCCGCCGACGTTGCGGTGCCCTTCGGCGCCCCGGCGGGCGCGGTCGCGCCGGTCGAGGCCGTCGCGCTGCCGGCTGCGCCAGTCGCGCTCGATCCGGCCGAGACAGCCACCGTCGAAGTGCCGGCCGGCTCGGGGCCACTTGCAGTGCAGGCGCCCAGTAGCAACGCTGCGCTGGCCGCGATCAGCGAGGCGGCGCGCACGAGGGGATAGCGAGCAGTTCGAGGTAGCACGTGTCCATCGTCTCAGTGCTACGCAAGCGGGGCAATGCGTGTTCGGCGATTGCGACGTTCGTTCAACCGCGTTGACAACGACGGCGCGGCGGGCGAGCCTCGCAGCATGTCTACCTCACCCGTCCTCGACCTGGCGATCCGGCTGTGGCCGCAGGTGCGCGACCGCGGGGCCGTGGACGACCCGAACGACCTGGACACACTGCTGGCGGTGATCAACCAGCCGGGCGCGCCCGGCTACATGGGCGGCGTCCAGCACACCTTCGCCTGCTTTCCCCCAGACGAGGACGCGACGTTTGTCCTCCCCAGCGGCGAGCGCCCACGCGACGACGTCGACGCACGGCTGATCGCGCACATCCTGGTCACGCGCACGCTGCTCGGCGCAGGCCTATCCGTCGACCGTCGGGTGCAGGCGGCGATGGGTGACGCCTACGCGATGACGTGGGCGGTGGCCGGTGCGTACGACGCCTCTCCGCTGGCGCTCGCGACCTCGATCTGGCTCGCCGCCCTGGACCCGCAGCAATCCTCCGACCACCCGGTGCCCATCGACTGGTCGCCCGAGTACTACGACGACGCGTCGAGGTGGGACGTCGACTACCGCCTGTTCTCCCACTACGACATTCGCGAGCGCATCCTGGACTGGATCTCGTACGCGAGCGTGTCGCCGGCGCGGCACCCCGGCTGCTCCGTGTGGACGCTGGTTGAGCCGCTGCTGCGCATCCCCGACCAGCGCGCGCAGATGGCACTGTCGACGTTCGGCGATGCGTCGGACGAATCAGAGGACGCCATCCCCGCCGCGGCGATGCTCGACCGCGCGCGCGTCGCCGCGCTGCTCCGCGCCTACACCGCGTAGCGGGGCGGCACACCCTCACCCTGCCCTCTCCCGCTTCGCAGGAGGTGGTTCTGAGTTCCGACTCTTCGCTCCTGGCAACGAAGAAGCCCGGCGGTTGCCGGGCCTCCTGCGTGTGTGCGGAGCGTCGAGGCTACTCGACGGGGATGCCGCCGCCGGGCTCGTCGGACGGCTCGCGCTCGTCGAGGGCGAACACGTTGATCATGTCCAGCACGTCGAGGAGCTCGCGGTCCTCGGGGCCGGCTTCGTCCGAGATGTGGTAGCCGCCGAACGCGTCGACGACGGACTTGTGGTCGTCGATCACGAAGTCTGGCACCATCGGCACGCCGAGGGACTCGAGCTTCTCGTGGTGCTTCTCGAGCGGCTTGATGAAGTAGTCCGCCACGAACTCATCGAGGTCGTGGCGCTTCATGTCCCACTGACGGATGCCGACACCCGACCAGACGTAGATGGTGTGCCCGGCGTCCTTGAGCGCCGTGAACACGTCGCGCGTGTGGTTGCGGAGCTTGCCGTTCCACATGATCAGCGTGTTGTCGACGTCGAAGAAGACGTTCAACGGGCGTGGCTTTCGCTCCTCGTCGCTCACGAGTGCCTCTGCTTCCGACATCCTGCCTCCACGCGCGCACATGCCGGGCGAGGAGGGCACCGACGACCTGTTTGGATGGCTCGTCGGGCCCGGACGCGCCGGTGACCTCGAACCTACCGTCATGGTACTCGCTCCGCGCGAGTCGTCATGCGCCTCGCGGCGTCGAGGGGAAAGGTGGGACGGCATCTCGATGCAACGAGGCTGGTCGAGGTGGCGGCGTGGGGCGGCCCATCCCCCTGCCCCCTTCCCTGCGCGGGAAGGGGGATGAAGCCCGAGGGGCTTCGCCCCTCGGGCTCCCGGTCCGGATCGTGCTGCTTCGCGCACGCTCGGATATCGCTTCTAACAGCGCACGATTCCGCCGGGAGTGTGAGGGGCGCAGCTCCTCGCACTTGGTTCTCTCCTTCTGAACCCCTCTCGCGCCGGGAGGGGCAGGGGTGGGCCGCCCCGCGCTGCCCTTCGACGTGCCTCGCGTGCCTCCACGCGTCCGGTTCCGGGCCCGAGTGCGCCCCGGCGGCTATCCCCGGCGGCGAGGGGAGGACGCGGGGAGGCGGGCTTCCAGCGCCGACATGCGGTCGGCGAGCTTCTGGTTCGTCTGCTGGAGCTTCTCCACCTCGTCCTTCAGGCCGCGCACCTCGACGCTGCGGTCCTGCGCCTCGCCGATGCGGCGGACGGCGACGCGAACGGAGCGCTTCAGGCGGCCCTCGAGGCTGCGATCGGCGGCGGCGCGCAGCGCGGGGATCGACTTCGTGTCGCCCACGGCCTCGACCGCGGTGATCGCCGCGATCTGCACGCGCAGCCAGCGATCGTCCAGGAGCTCCTCGAGCCGCTCGCGCAGCCGCGTGCGGGACGTGTCGTCGAGGTACGGCGCGAGCGTGCCCAGGGCGGCGGTGGCAGCGCGGCGCGAGTTCTGGTGGACGCCCCACTTCGTGTGCTCGAGCAGCAGCGGCAGCGCCCGCGGGTCGCGCAGCGAGCCGAGGCCAGTGAGCGCCCCCGCCGTGATCGCGTCGTTGTGCGCGGGACGGCCGAGGACCTTGCGGAGCGCCTCGAACGCCGAGCCATCGAGCGTCTTGCCGAGCGCGACGGCGGCGTTCGCCTGCACGTAGTACGAGGCGTCCCCGGGGTTGCGCCCAGCGCCTTCGAGGTAGCCTCGCAGCGCAGTAGCAGCCTCGGCGTCGCGGAAGCTGCCAAGGGCGCTCGCGACCGCGCGACGGACACGTGCCGAGGGCTCACCGGCAGCGGCGATCAGCGCGTCGCGGGCGACGTCGCTCTTCGCTTTGCCGAGCGCAGTCGCGATCTCCGCGCGCACGAAGTCGATCTCGCGGCGGTTGCGGAGCGCGGTGCGCAGCGCCTCGATCGCGCCGGGGGAACCGATGTTCGCGAGGCCCTTCGCCGCCTCGATGCGGCCGATCGCCTCGGGGTCGCCGGTGAGCCGCGCCTTCAGCTGCGCCTCGCCGGGCGTGTAATCGAGCGTCTTCAGGACGCGGCCCGCGACGTCGATCGAGATGAACGAGGGCTCGGCGGCGAGCTTGAACAGGAACGCGTGCGCCGCGTCCATGACCCGCACGATATGGCGCTCGAACGTCCCGTTCACCATGAAGCCGATCTCCATCGGCACCCGGTAGATCGAGGTCAGGCCCTCGGCCTTCTGCGTCTGGTTCAGCGTAACCGTGGCGATCTTCGTCGTGCCGTCCCAGCTGGTCGTCGCCTTGAACTCGGGGTGACCGCCCTTCCAGACCCACTGCTGGAAGAACGCGTCCATGTTGCGGCCCGTGGCCTGCTCGATCGCGCGCTGGAGGTCGTGCGTCAGCACGTCGCTCTCGCGGTGCTGCGTCACGTAGTGGTTGATCGCCTTCCACCACAGGTCGTCGCCCAGTTCCGTGCGCAGCATGTCGAGGACGACCGAGCCGCGCTCGTACAGGTGGCGGTCGAAGATGTCGATCGGCTCGCGGTAGATGTTCTCCACGATCGAGCGGCGGTAGTTCTGAGCATCCTCGGCGTGATAGTTCGCCGCCTTCTGCGACACGTCGTAGCGGAAGGCGTCGTGGCCGCGGTGGTGCTCGACGAACAGGGCGTCGAAGTACGCCGCGAAGGACTCGTTGAGCCAGCCGTGCGACCACTCGCGGCAGGTGAGCAGATCGCCGAACCACTGGTGTGCCAGCTCGTGTGCCGTGATCGAGTCGCACTGCTCGAGGACGTCCTCATGCGCGCGTGCGTCGTGCAGCAGCGTGTCGGTCATCGTGGTCGCGGAGGTATTCTCCATGCCGCCGAAGATGAAGTCGGCAACGGCGACCGTGGCGTACTTCGCCCACGGGTAGTCCACACCGATCTTCGACGAGAAGAACTCGATCATCTCCGGCGTGCGCCCGAATGCGCGCTCAAGGTCCGCCGCCGTCCCAGTCGCACCGTAGTACTGCACCGGCACTTCGCCGCCGCCCGGCAGCGTGGCGCTCGTCTCCACCTCGTCGAACTCGCCGGCCGCGAGGGTGACGAGGTACGCGGGGTGCGGGATCTCCTGCGCCCAGTGGTACGTCGCGGTCTTGCGGCGCTTGTTCTCCGTCACCGCGACGAGCCGTCCGTTCGACAGCGCGAACCACGAGGCGGGGACGGTCGCGAGCATCTCGGTCGTGAACTTTTCGCCGGGGAAGTCGAAGCACGGGAAGTAGCAGGCACTGTCCTCGGCCTGGCCCTGCGTCCACACCTGTACGGGACGCTTGGGGTAGCCCTCGTCGGGGACGTTGAAGTAGAGCCCGCGCCGCGGCGTCGCGGTGTAAGTCACGACGGTGGTGATCGAGCGCGTCGAGGGCCGCGCTCGGCCGAGGTCGATGGTGAGCGTGCGGTCGCCGCTGCGGAACGGGAGTGCCTTGCCCGCCTCGTCCGTGACCGACTCGACGTTCAACTCGATGGCGTCGAACACCGCCTCGCGCAGCCCGTCATTCCTCGGGCGGAAGGTCGTCGTCGCGACGCCGCGGACGCCGCGGTGCGGGATGTCGAGGTCGAGCTCGATGCGCAGGTGCTCCACGCGGAACGGGCGGTCGCGGCCCCAGACCGCCTCGTCGCCCGGGAGCGCGAACGCGCGGTCGCCGGGAACTGCGCTCTGCGCCGCCGTCAGGCCGTGGCATGCCTCGAAGCCACCGAGGCCCTCGATCGTGAAGTCGCTCATCAGATACCCCCACATCGGAGCACGTGTACTCGGCGCCTGCGGTGCAGCCTACCCGGTTGGCGTCCGCGTTTCATCGAGGTAGTCAAGCACCAGCCGCAGTGCGGCCTCGCTCGCCTGTCGCTTGTTCGCCTCGCGAGTACCGGTGAACTGGCAGCGCATGGCGCGCTCGAAGCCCGGCGCGGCGATGCCGACGAAGTACATCCCGGCGGGGCGGAGCGGATTGCCGGTCTCGCTGGCGACCCCGGTCTCCGCGATGGCGAGGTCGGCGCGCATCACCTCGCGCGCGCCGCGTGCTAGCGCGACGACAGCGGAGGCGCTGACGGAGCCCTCGGTGGTGAGCATGTCGCCGTCCACGCCGAGCACATCGACCTTCGGGCCGCGCGCGTACGGGGCGATGCCGCCGATGAACACCCGCGAGGCCCCCGGGACGTTCGTGATCAGGTGGCCGATCATCCCGCCGACGCTCGCCTCGGCGGTCGCGAGCGTGAGGCCATGCGCCGCCAGCGCCTCGACGACCGTGGCGGCGAGGTCGGCAGCCACGTCGAAGGCGAGCGTCTCGCGAGCGGGTTCGGTCACCGCGAGGTGCGGCCAGTGATGCGCTGGGTGGCCTCCGCGAAGCGGCGCGTGTTGTCTGCGGAGCCGCGCAGCAGCAGGTCAGCCTGGTGCTCGAGGGCAAGCGCGTCGCCGCCGGCCATCGCGGCATTGATCGTCGCCTTGGACCAACGCAGCGCGTCCGGCGAACCGGCGGCGATCGTCCGCGCCATCTCGTCGACGGTCGCTTCGAGGTCCTCCGCAGGTACGACGCGGTTCGCGAGGCCGATGCGCAGCGCCTCATCCGCCTCGACCACGCGGGCGGTGAAGATCAGTTCCTTCGCGAGGGCGGGGCCGACGAGCCTCGGCAGCGCGACCGCGCCGACGACCAGGCCGTACTCTGCGCCGGGGAAGCGCAACTTCGAGCGGTCGGACAGGATGCGGATGTCGCACGCGCAGGCAAGGGCAGCGCCCGCGCCGTACGCCGGGCCGTCGATCGCGGCGATCAGCGGCTTCGTGGACGCCTCGACGCGGTCGGTCGCGCGGCTGGCCACGTTCGCGTTGACCGCGCCAGCCTGCTCCGCCGCCTGCATCTCCGCCATGTCCGCGCCCGCGCAGAATGAGCCGTCCGTGCCCTCGATCACGATGACCACGACCTCCGGGTCGTCGTCAAGGCGGCGCATCCCATCGATGATGGCGCGGGAGAGCGCCTGGTTCAGGGCGTTGCGCTTCTCCGGGCGGTTCAGGCGCAACCGGCCGACGCCACTCTCGACGGTCACGACCACGAGGCCATCGGCGGACGGATCGGACATACGGAACCTCCTGCGGGCACCTTCGGCAGCGCGTCGGGTGAGTATGGCGTAGGAGCGGCGGCTTGTCCTGCCCCGCCCCTCGACCTCGGTGCGCTTGTCCAGCGCGGGAGCGGCACGTAGGCTTTCGCACCATGAGCGACGCGGGGGATGGCTTTAGCGGGGCGACGATCGAGGGGCTCCTGGCCCCAGCGATTCGCCGCCTGCCGCCCCCGACCTCGCTCTCCCCGCTGCCCTGGGATCTGAACGCCGGCGTCCCCGACCGCGACACCCTCCCGTGGGAGGCGCTGGCCGACGCTGCTCGCGCCGCGCTCGCCGAGGATCCCGGCTCCGCGCTCACCTACGGCGGCTCGCTGGGCTACGAGCCGCTGCGCGCGTGGATCGCGGCGCGGCAGTCCGTGGAGACCGGCCTCGACGTCACCTCAGCACACGTCACGCTCACGGCGGGCAGCGCGCAGGGGATCGACAACGTCGCGGCAGCGTTCATCGCGCCGGGTGATGTCGTCGTCGCGGGCGCGCCGACGTACCCAGGCGCCATCCGCACGTTCCGGGCGCGCGGCGGCGTGGTCATCGACGTCCCGCAGGACGACGATGGGATGATCATGTCGGCACTGGAGCGCGTCCTCGAGACGCGACGCATGACCAGCCAGCAGGCCAAGCTCATCTACATCACGGCGAATTACGACAACCCCACCGGCAGCACGCTCCCGCTCGCGCGCCGCGAGGCCCTCGTGCGAATCGCGCGCGCCCACGGCGTGCTGATCCTCGAGGACGACGCGTACACCGGCATCGACCTCGACGGCCCGCCACCCGCCTCGCTGTACTCGATCGCTAAAGGCGTCGGGATCATGCGCTGCGGCACGTTCTCCAAGACGATCGCGACAGGGCTCCGGGTCGGGTGGGTCGTCGCCGACCCGCTGATCATCAAGCGTCTCGCGTTCGCGCGCTTCGACAACGGCGGATCGCCGTTCCTCCACCGCACGATCCTCAAGTACCTCGAGTCCGGCGCGTACGACCCGCACGTCGCGATGCTCCAGAAGATGTACCGCGAGCGCCGCGACATCAGCGCGGCGATGCTCGTGGACCTCGCCGAGCCGTACGTGTCGTTCCGCAAGTCCGCCGGCGGGTTCTTCCACTGGCTGAAGCTCGCACCCGGTCTCACCGCGGACGCGGTCGCCGCGGCTGCTGCACGGCATGGCGTCGCCGTGACTCCCGGCACCGGCTACTTCGCGAACGGCGGCGGCGAGGATCGCGTCCGCCTCGTCTTCTCGGTACTCCCGCCCGAGGAGCTGAAGGTCGCGATCGCCGCCTTCGTCGACGGACTCGCCGAGGTCGCCTCGGGCGTGCCCGCCTCGCGCTCCTAGCAGCGGGACGCTGTCCGCATCTGGGGTTGGCAGGGCCCGATTCAGGCGTCACACTCCGGCGAGTGTTGCCGGGCGATATCCACACGACATAGGATGGGCGGATTCCGGGCGGGGATCCTCGAGATCACCGGAGTCAAAGGACGGACCTCGTGACGGCTGAATCGACTCGTACGCTCGCCGACGAGATCGCCGCGCTCTGGGCTGGGCGTGATCTGGACGAGTTCACCAGTGCCGCCGCGAAGTACCTCACCACGGGTTCCGCGACCGACTGGGGCATGGCGACCTCGATCCAGTCGAGCGTCCCCCCGATCACCCTCGGCGGCGGCATCCCCGACCCCTCAACGCTCCCGCGCCAGGCGCTTGCCGCCGCGATGGCGCGCGCCGTGGACACCGACGCGCTGGACGACAGCCCACTGCGCTACGGCGGCCCCGAGGGCTATGAGCCCCTGCGCGCGTTGATCGCTGAGCGCTATACCCGCGACCGGGGGTTCAAGGTCGGCTCGGAGCACTTCCTGCTGACCAACGGGTCCGCCGGCGCCATCGACCAGCTCTGCGCCGCCTTCATCACGCCGGGCGACGTCATCATCACCGAGGCCCCCACCTTCTCCGGCACGCTCCGCACCTTCCGCGGCCACTCCGCGGAGATCGTCCCGATCGGCATGGACAACGACGGCATGCTCGTCGACGACCTCGAGCCGCTGATCGAGCAGCTCGAGGCGCAGGGCAAGCGCGTCAAGCTCATCTACACGATCAGCAACTTCCACAACCCGATGGGCGTGACACTGTCGCTCCCGCGGCGCGAGGAGCTGATCCGCGTCGCCGCGCGCCACGGCGCGTTCGTCCTCGATGACGACGCGTACGGGGAGCTGTACTTCCCTGGCTGGGACCGTCCGCCGGCACTCTCGTCGCTCTCCGAGTGCAACGGCGTGATCACGGTTGGCACGTTCTCGAAGATCGTCGCGACCGGCCTGCGCGTCGGCTGGATCCACGCCACGCCCGAGGTGCTCGACCGCGTGACGCGCGTACGCTTCGAGATGGGCAACAGCCCGCTGCTGCAGAAGATGGTCTACGAGTTCGCGAAGGACGGGAACCTCGACGCGCATATCGCGGAGATGCGGAAGCTGTACCTGCGCAAGTTGGACACGCTCTGCGACGCCCTCCGCGAGCACTGCGAGCCGTACGTGAAGTTCCGTCGCCCCTACGGCGGCTTCTTCCTCTGGGTCGACCTGCTGGGCGGCCTCGACGGGCGCGCGGTGCAGCAGGCGGCGATCGCCGAAGGCCTGATCGCGGCGGCCGGCTACGGCTTCTTCCCTGACCGCGTCGACCCCGGCGACCACATGCGCCTCGCCTTCTCGTGGGTGGGCGAGGACGACCTCGTGGAGGCGGCGAAGCGGCTCGCCACCGCCTGCGCGAAGGTGGCGGATGGCACCGCGCGCACGTAGCGCCTCGGAAGACCTCCGCTATCACATACGGCGTACCATGACAGCCCTCGCCGCACCGTAGGCGCGAGGACTGGAGGTGCGTGATGCCGGAACGTCGTATCCCTCGTGCGTTCACGCTGCCCTGGGGCAGCGGCCAGATCACTGAAGAAGCGGCGATTGAGGGTGGCCTGCACGCCCCCGCGCTGCAACTGCTCCACTACGAACTGGGCCAGCGCAAGGGCCAGACCGCCATCCGCTTCGTCGCGTACGACGAGCAGGGCCACCTGGAGCAGCGCCCGCTGATCATCAACGAGCGCGAGGTGGCGCGGCTTCGGAGAGAGATCGCTCGGTCGCCTCGACTGCGCGCGCTGCTCAAGCGCCTCGTCGAGGACGAGTAGCACCGTCGAGGGCAGACGCCGCGGGGCGCCTCGATCGCGAGCACCGTCGACGTGCCGAGCGAGGCGGCCCACCCCTGCCCCTCCCGGCGCGGGAGGGGTTCAGAGAAGAAGAACCCAAGTGTGAGGAGCTGCGCCCCTCACGCTCCCGGCGGAACTCGATCTGGCCGCTTAAGGTCGGCGCGAGCGATTCGCACGGCAGCGCAGAGAGATGCAGCTGGGCCACCCCACGGGATCATCGACGCCGAGTCAGGGCCCGCGTGCTCCGGGCTTCCGTGTATGCTGCCGCGCGGGAGTGAACATGACCGACATCGACGACATCCAGTCCGAGCTCAGCGCAGCTCGCGCCGATCTCCTCGACGCGCTCGAGGGCGTGACGCAGGAGCAGATGGACCGGCGACCGCCCGGCGAGATCACGGACGACGAGCAGCGCTGGCCGATCACGGACGTCCTCTGGCACGTCGGCCATACCGAGGATCGCTTCCGTCGCACCATCGACCAGGGGATCGGCGGGCGCGACGTGGCGCTCGAGCCGATCCGTTCGAGGCCGGCGCACCTGACGACGCTGCCATTGCTCCTCGAATGGCTCGACCAGAGCCGCCGGCCCACGGAGACGCTGCTGCGCCAGATGACGGACGAGCAACTCGAGTTCGAGATCCCGCGCCCGGACGGCTCCACGCGCACGCCGCGCCGGTACCTCGAGATCCTCGTGAGCCACGACCACGCGCACGCCGACCAGGTGCGTGCGTTGAAGGCGCTGCACGGGTAGTAGCGGGCGTCCTCGTGCTCCTGCTCGCGTTCGGCGCGATGATGGTGGTCGGCGGACGGCGGATCACCCGCCGCGCGTAGCGAGGACACACGATGGGCACGAGGCTTCGCCCGGACGGCATGGTGCCGTGGATGCCGGGGTACCGCTACGGCGCGCTGCTGCCCTCGCTGTCGATCAACCTGATCGTGCGCGACACCGAGCGCTCAGTCGCGTTCTACCGCGACGTGCTCGGTGCGGAGATCCACTACCGCGACATCGACTTCGCCGCCGTGCGCTTCGGGCCGGCCGAGGTAATGCTGCACGCCGACCACACGCACGACACGCACCCGTGGACGCCCGCGCTCGCCTCGGACGCCACGCGCGGCCTCGGCGCGCAGGTGCGCGTGCTCGGCGTCGACCCCGACGAGGTGTACCAGCGGGCGCTCACCGCGCGCGCCGAGGTGGCCCAGCCGCCGATGGACAAGGCGCACGGCTGGCGCGAGCTGCTGGTCCACGATCCGGACGGCTACGAGTGGGCGATCGGCGTGCTCATCCCGCCCGCCACCGGCCCGTTCACGCTCCAGCCCGCGCCGCCCGAGGTGACTCGATGACCCCACCGCGCCGCACGCCCGCCGAGGCGACCGAGCTCTCGCAGCGCGTGGCCGAGTACCGGCGCGACACGGACTTCGTCGCGACCGTGCGCGACCAGCCGCTGCGCTTCCACGCGACGTGGGGCCTGTTCTCGCCGCGCGAGGTGGACGAGGGCACGCGCCTGCTCCTTGACACGATCGAGGTGGCACGGGATGCCGACTGCTTCGACCTCGGCTGCGGGTACGGCGCGATGGGGCTGACGATGGCGCGTCTCGCGCCGCAGGGCCAGACGACGATGGTCGACCGCGACTTCGTCGCCGTGGAGTACGCGAACGCCAACGCCGCGACCAACGGCATCACGAACGCCACCGCGTTGCTCTCCAACGGGTTCGCCGGGATACCGGGTGGCCAGCGGTTCGACCTCGTCGCCTCGAACCTGCCGGCGAAGGTGGGGAACGAGATGCTGACGCTCATGATCGCGGACGCCCACGCCCACCTGAACCCTGGCGGACGCCTCTACGTGGTCACGATCTCCGGCATGCGCCGGTTCATCGAACGCACCTTCGAGGAAGTCTTCGGGAACTACGACAAGGTGAAGCAGGGCCGCGAGCACACGGTGGCGTTGGCCGTGCGCGACCTGCCGTCCTAGACTGCCCGGCATGGGCGTCTACGCATCCCTCTCCGGCAAGCGCGCGGTGGTCCTCGGCGGGAGCCGGGGCATCGGCCGCGCGATCGCGCTGCGTCTGGCTGCCGAGGGCGTCCACGTGCTGGTGAACTACGCCCGCTCCGCCGAGGCTGCCGAGCAGACCGCGCAGGACTGCCGCGCGCTCGGCGTGGAGGCCGAGATCGTCGAGGGCGACGTCGGCGACCTCGACGCGCTCGCGGCGGTGTTCGAGCGCGTGACCGCGTGGGGCGGCCTCGACATCCTGGTGAACAACGCCGCGCGCGGCCTCGAACGTCCCCGACCGGCGATCGAGCAGAAGCCGCTGCACCTGCACCGCACGATGGACGTGAACGTGTTCGGCCCGTGGCAGGCGATCCAGTTCGCCGCGCCGATCATGGAGGCGCGCGGCGGCGGCGCGGTCGTGAACCTGCTCTCGCCTGGTGCGTTCCACTACATGCCGGACTACTCCGCCGTCGGCGTGAGCAAGGCCGCGCTCTCCTCGCTCACGATGTACCTCGCCGTGGAGCTGGCGTCGCGGCGCATCCGCGTGAACGCCGTCTCCGCCGGCTGGGTCGAGGGCTCCGAGGGCGAGCATTCGTACCGTTCCGAGGTCAGCGACCGCGTGCGCCCGCACGTCCCCGCCGGCCGCAACGTGCAGCCCGACGACCTCGCCGCCGCGGTCGCGTGGATCGCCAGTGACGAGGCGCCGATGCTGGTCGGCCAGACGATCCACCTCGACGGTGGCTTTGCCGACGCCGCGTGGCGCGCAGTGTTGGAGTAGTTCAGTCGAGTAGCGTGACGCTCGTCGGCGACCCGCTCGCCGCAAGTACGAGCAACAACTCAACCGCGCTGTACGAGGCGGCGATGTTCTGACGCATCAGGCGGCGTCTCGGCCACCTCGCCAATCTCGCCATCCAACGGGAGTAAGCCCCACACGCAATGATCGCGCTATGCTGGCGCGCGCCCGCCGTCGTCACCCCATCACGTTCAGATCGGTGCACGCCCTGGATATCTTCGACCTGGCCCGCGTCAATCTCACCTCGCCCGCCGTCCTCGCCTTCGTCCTCGGAGCCCTGTCGGTCGCCATCCGGAGCGATCTGCGACTGCCGGAGGCCGTGTATCAGTTCCTGTCGATCTACCTGCTGTTCGCGGTTGGACTGAAAGGTGGCGTGGCGCTCTCAGCGGCCTCGCCAGGCGAGGTGCTCGGACCCGCGTTCGCCGCCATCATGCTCAGCGCAGCGATCCCGCTCGCCGCCTATCCGACGGTTCGCCTGCTGGGCCGGCTCCGCATCCAGGACGCCGCCTCGATCGCGGCACATTACGGCTCCGTATCGGTCGTGACGTACACCGCGGCCGCCGCCTATCTCGCGCGCATCGGCGAGCCTGTGGAGGCGTTTCTTCCTGCTCTGCTCGCGCTGATGGAGATGCCGGGCATCATCGTCGCGCTGGTCATCGCGCAGTGGCGCCTCGGCACCAGCAGCGGTCTTGGCGAGGCCGTACGCGAGACGATGACCGGCAGGAGCGTCGTATTACTCGGCGGCGGTCTCATCATCGGACTCCTTGCGGGCACCGACGGCGTCGGGCCGGTTCGACCGCTGTTCGTCGATCTCTTCGCCGGCGTGCTGGTGTTGTTTCTGCTGGATCTGGGCATCAGCGCCGCACAGCGGGCGCGCGATGTCCTACGCGGCGGGCGGTTCCTCGTCGCGTTCGGCATCACCGCGCCGCTGGTGTTCGGTACGGTGGGCGCATTCACCGGCACGCTGGTCGGGCTCTCACCCGGCGGCGCGACGGTGCTGGCGACCCTCTCGGCGAGCGCGTCGTACATTGCCGCACCAGCGGCCGTCCGGATCGCCTTGCCGGAGGCAAACCCCGGCCTCTCGCTCGCCGCGGCGCTGGCGATCACATTCCCGTTCAATCTCGTAGTTGGGATCCCCGTCTACCACCAGGTCGCACAATGGTTGCACCGCCTGCCGTTCCTGGCCGGCTAGGCGACCGGTGTGATGTGGCCTCGGTGCACGGACGGCAGAGGAGCTGAATGATGGCCACGGTGCCCATGACGCTGCTGACGATCGTCGCGGAGGAGGTGCTGGAGCAACGCCTGGTGCGTGCCCTGCACGATGCCGGCATCGCCGGCTATACGGTGACGCCGGCACGCGGGGAGGGAGCGCGCGGGCTGCGGCATGGCGCCAACGGGGCAAATATCCGCCTTGAGACGATCACCACGACCGAGGCGGCCGACGGGCTCCTCGACCACCTCCGTGCGCATTACTTCGCCAACTACGCGATCGTCGCCTGGCTCTCCGACGTGCGCGTCGCCCGGGAAGAGAAGTACCAGCCCGAGCACAGATGAGTGCGGGCGACGCTCCACCAATCTCGGGAAGCCGAGCAGCCACTATCCCCTGAGCACCGCCTGCACAGCCTCGGCGTAGGTGACCGGACGGCGGCCGAGGGGGAAGCGGCGCGAGGGGTCGGCGCAGACCTGGCGCGCGCGGAGCGTTTCCAGCAGGAGGCGCGTCTCGCGGCGAGAGAGGCGCACGAGGCTCCACGCCAGTTGCTCATCGAACGGCTCGCCCCAGCCGGGCAGCGGGATGAAGATGCGGTGCTTGCCGGCGGCGCGCGCCCAGCCCTTCACCGCGTCGCCGCAGGTCATGCGCTCCGGGCCGGTGATGTCGTACGAGCGGTCGGTGATCGTCGGGTCGTCGATGGTCGTCACGAGGGCCTCGATGACATCGGCGAGCGCGACGGGCTCGATCTCCGTGCGACGCCAGCGGAACAGCGGGACCACGGGGGAGCGGGCGACGGTGCGGCGGATCAGCTCGAACACCGTGCCGCCCGCGCCGACGATCAGCGGGGCGC
>CANIRU010000045.1 GCA_947470025.1 Chloroflexota bacterium | reverse complement strand
TGCGCTCGCCGCCACGGGGTTCCTCGGCGCCGCGTTCGGCTGGCACGGGCCGTTTGTCCTCGTCCGCGCGATCGTCATGATCACGCTCGTCGTCGTGGTGATCTCGGCGATCGCAGGTAGCATCGGCGTGCGCCGGCTGGCGGGCCCGCTGAGCGACCTGCTCGGCGCGAGCCGCCGCGTCGAGGCCGGCGACTTCTCGGCGCGTGTGCGCGAGGACGCTCGCGGCCCACAACTGCTGCGCGAGGTGCTCGGGACGTTCAACACCATGGCTTCGCACCTCGAGGCCGACGAGGTGCGACGACGCCAGTTGCTCGCCGACGTCGGCCACGAGCTGCGCACGCCGCTCGCGGTCCTGCAGGGCGGCATCGAGGCGATGATTGACGGTGTGCACCCGGCGGACGAGGCGCACCTCGCCGTGCTCCTCGACGAGACGCGCGTGCTCTCCCGGCTCGTCGACGACCTCCGCACGGTCACGCTCGCTGAGGCGGGAACGCTCGCTCTGCACCGCGAGCCCACGGACGTCGGCATCCTCGTGACCGAGGTCGCGGAGGCGTTCCAGCCGCAGGCGCGCGCCGCCTCCGTCACGATCGCGGTCGAGGCCGACGAGGATCTCCCGCTGCTGGACATTGACCCTGTGCGCATCCGCGAGGTGCTGGAAAACCTGCTGGCGAACGCCCTCCGCTACGCCCCGCCCGCCTCGACTGTCCGCCTCACCGCGACCGTCGAGGTCGACCGCGTCGCATTCGCCGTCACGGACGAGGGGCCCGGAATCGCCCCTGACCTGCTGCCGCACATCTTCGACCGCTTCGTGAAGTCCGACCGTTCTCCCGGCTCCGGCCTCGGCCTCGCCATCGCGCGCGGTATCGTCGAGGCCCACGCCGGCACCATCGAGGCCACAAGCACCTCATCCGGCACGCGCATCCGCTTCGGATTGCCGCTGAACGCCCCCGAATAACAGGAAGCCTGCCGTTCGGCGGGCCCCCCACTCGTTTCCAACTTCCGCCTCCCCGCCATTCCGGCCCCCTCTCTCCGTTTGGGGAGAGGGCTGGGGTGAGGGTCTCCGCCCGGTCGCGTCGGAACCGCCCCCACAGCACGCACACTCCGCCGGGGTGTGGGGGGCGCAGGCCCCCACAGTTGGTTCTCTTACCCCTTCCCGCGCCGGGAAGGGGTAGGGGATGGGCCGCCCGCGTCGTCACTCACGCGGCACGTGCAGCAGCTCGACTCCGCGTCATCAGCTGCGCCCTCTTCGTTCTACCCGCTGCTCCTGCAAGGCTCGCTACGCGTTCCCCACCCAGGTGAACGCCAGCCCGTTGTGGTTGTACTGCTGCGGCACCGGCCCGATGTAGTTGTGCACGTCGGTGCGCCACTGGTCCGTGGTCGTGTTGTCCGTGAAGTTCGTCTTCCACATCACCTTCTCCAGGATGAAGCGGGCGACGTTCAGCACGGCCTCCTTGCGCTGGTTCGTGTCCGGGATGCTGATCGCCTTGTCGATCCTGTCGTCCAGGTCCTTGTCCGACAGCCCCATGCCGTTCTTCGGGCCGCCGGTGCGGTAGTCGAGCAGGAACGCCTCCGGCAAGGGCTCGCCGTCGATGCCGCTGCACAGCCCCTCGTAGTTGTGCTCGTCCTGGTTCTTGCGCATCGTCGCGTTGTCCTGCGCGACCAGCGTGATGTTGAGGACGCCCGCCTTCTTCCCGGTCTCTGCGATGTACTGCGGCAGTTCCTCCTCGGCGCGGACGCCGGTGCGGTAGAGCAGCTTCGTGGGGAAGCCGTCCGGGAAGCCGGCGGCGGTCATCTTCTGCTTCGCCTCGGCCAGGTCCTGCCGCAGATAGAAGCGCTTGCTCTTCAGCTCGTCCTGGCTCAGCACCCAGCCGGTGTTCTGTGCGGACAGCACGCCGCGCCAGAGGCCCTTCGGGTCGGCCTGGATTTTCAGCACCGCGTCGCGGTCCGCGACCAGCGAGATCGCCTGTCGCACGCGCTCGTCCTTAAAGCGCGGGTCGTTGTAGTTCATCATGATCGAGGACGTGCCCACCGCCAGGAACGTCTGCGTCACGAACGCCTTGTCGCTCGCGATGCCCTCGAAGTCCTGTCGCTCGACGCCCGCGATGTGCGCCTTCGCCGACCGGAACGCCGCGAGGCGCGTCTGCGCGTCGGGGATCTGCATGAAGTTCACCTCGTCCAGGAACGGGGCGCCCTTCACGTAGAAGTCCGGGTTCTTCTTGAACTGCACGCGGCTGTCCTGCTCCCACTGCTGGAAGATGAATGGCCCGCTGCCGACCATCTTCTGTCGCAGTTGCCCGGACTCCACCAGCTCGCGCGGGATCAGCCACGCGAAGCGGTCGGCCAGCGCCGGGAACAGCCCCGCGTCGAAGTTCTTGAGGTTGAGCACCACAGTGGTCGCGTCCGGCGTGTCGATGCTCTTGATTGCGCCCAGCGTCCCGCGGAACGGGCTGAGCTTGTCCGTCGCCGCGCGGTTCACCGCATACTTCACGTCCTCCGCCGTCAGCGCGCGCCCGTTGAGCGGCGCCACGTTGTGGAACTTCACGTCGTTGCGCAGCTTGAACGTGAACTTCGTCGGGTCCGTGATCTCCCATGAGGTCGCGACGTCCGGGTAGTAGATCGCCTCGTTGTAGTTGTTCACCGCGTGGCTGTTGTGCACGAGGTGGCTGTACGCCATCGAGGCGACCTGGTGCGCCATCTGTGCCGTCGACTGGAACGGGTCGAGGTTCGGCAGCGTCGGCACGCCGGAGGCGTAGTTCAGCGTCCCGCCGTACTTGGGCACGGCGTCCGGCTCGCGCAACCCCCATGCCTTGCCGATGATGCTCGAGGCGGTCGGCCCCTCCGCCGCGCCGGCGGGGGCGGCGTTCTTCGCGCCGTCCGTCGTTCCGGCGCCGTCGCTCCGGCAGCCGAGCAGCGCCGCCGAGGCCAACCCGGCGGTGGCGACCGCCGATCCGGTCAGAAAGCGGCGACGTGACACGTCGCCCCCAGCGGTGAATCGTGACCAGTACCCAGCGTTGGCAGCCATCGTCCCCTCCGAGTCCGCACGCCTGGCCGTTGCGACAGCCATCTCGTTTGTAATACGCGCGCGGATGGTAGGCCGACTGCGCGGGCTTTACAAATGTAATAAGGCTGCTATGGAGCCGTGCTCCGTCGGCGCCCAAACGACGAGGGCGGCTGCCTCGTGGTGTTCGAGACAGCCGCCCTCGGCCGGTCGTCGGGGAGCGTCGAGGCTAGCGGACGAGCGGCGCGACGGTGTCCATGAAGCGCTCCATCACGGCGTGCTTGCCGGCCTGGTCGCGCGCCACGAAGTGGCAGTGGATCTGCTCCACGCCCAGGTCGGCGTACTGCTTCGCCTCCTCGATCATCGCCTGCGGTCCGCCGACGAAGGCGGCGTAGGGGCGCTCGGGGTCGGCAGGGCGCGGCGGGCGCTCCTCTTCGTACAGCAGCACGCCGCGGTTGAGGATGATGCGCAGACTCTCCGGCGCGCGGCCGTGCTCGATGCACAGCTCGTTGAGGCGTGCCTTCGCCGCGGTCATCTGCTCCAGGCTCAGGTTGATTGGCTGCCAGCCGGCGCCGTGCGTCACGGCTCGCTTCATCGCCGCGTCGCTGTTGCCCCCGATCCAGATCGGCGGACCTCCGGCCTGCACCGGCTTCGGCTTGAACGACACCTGCTCGAACTCGTAGAACTTCCCGTGGTAGCTGACGGGCTCCTCGGTCCACAGTTTGCGGTAGATATCGAGGTACTCGTTGGTGCGTCCCCCGCGGTTGGCGAACGGCACGCCGAGCGCCGCGAACTCCTCCGCCGACCAGCCGACGCCGCACCCGACGTCGAGGCGGCCACCGGAGAAGGTGTCCACGGTGGCCAGCAGGCGCGCAGTGTGCACGGGGTTGCGGTACGGCACGATGAGGACGCTGGTCCCCACGCGGATCCTCGAGGTCTTCATCGCGACGGCAGTCATGCCGACGAAGACATCCATGTACGACAGCATCTCGCCGATGCCGCGCTGGTCCTGCCGCGAGTACGGGTAGATAGACTCCTGCACAATCGGCTGGACGATGTGGTCGCCCATCCAGACGTTCGCGTAGCCCAGTTGCTCGGCGATCACTGCGGTCTCGATCACCGGCGCGGGATCGTCGCCGAAGATCGGCAGGTTCACTCCAAATTCCACGGTGGTCCTCTCTGCGCGCGTCGCCGCCTCGGGCGTCGCGTCGTTCTTCGGCAGCGAGGGCGCGCCCGCAATGAGCGACGCGCCCGGCTCGCGCATTCTACGCACCGCCGCCGCACGGCGACACGAAGAAGCCCGCCGTGCGGCGGGCTTCCCTCGTTCATCACGAGCGCGTTCGCGGCTACACGTTGTATATGCGGCCCAGTTTCTGCGTCACGCCGCGGAGGCTATCCCATGGCCCGAAGACCTTGTCGAAGCCCCCGACGTCCGGCTGGACGAAGTGCCGCTGCGGCGTCGCGTAGAAGTTGACCTGCGGCAGGAACGCGTCCACGTACTGCTGCTGGAAGTCGTTCAGGATATCCGCACGCAGCTTCAGATCCGTCTCGCCCAGCGCCTTCTCCAGCAGCGCGTCGGCCTTCGGGTCGGCGAAGCCGCCGTAGTTGCGGCTGCCCTGGCTGTGCCAGCGGGCGTAGCCCTCCAGCACCGCGTCCGGGTTCATCGTCGAGTCGTTCGAGATGGCCTGGAAGTCCTTGCTCGCCTGCGCCTTGTCGAAGACCGCGGTCTCGGGCGCCTTGATCACGATCTTGATGCCCGGGAAGAGCTTCGTCATCTGCGCCTGGAAGCGCAGCGCGTTCTCGCGGCTCTCCGCCTTCGGCTTGTGCATGATGTCGAACTCGAGCTTGTCGCCGTTGGTGTAGCCCGCGGCGGCCAGCAGCTTCGCGGCCTCCTCGCGGTCCTTTGCCTTCGTCGCCGGGTTGATGCCCGGGATCGACTTCACCTTCGCGTCCTGCCACGCCTCCGGGAAGGCCTGATGGAATGCTGCCATCCAGCCCCATCCGGAGCCGTGGAAGCCGTTGGCGATGTCCTCATAGTCAGTCGCCATGTTCAGGGCCTTGCGCACGCGGAAGTCCTGGAACGGCTTGTGCTTCAGGTTGAACATCACGAAGTTGTAGTTCACCGCGACGTACGAGTAGAGCAGGGCGTCCTGTCGCGCGGACTGGATCGTCTTGATCTCCTGGCCGGTCGGTGAGCTCAGCACGCTGATCTGCTTCGACACAAACGCCGCCAGTGTCGCGGCACGATCCGGGATCACCGTCTGCACGACCTTGTCGAAGTACGGCTCGTTCGGGCGGTAGTAGCCCTCGAAGCGCGAGTACGACTGGCGCGTGCCCTCCACGCTCTCCGCCATCTGGAACGGCGCGGTGCCGGCAAACTTCATCGGGTCCTTGAAACCGACCTCCACGATGCCTTTTGGCATCATCACGTTGCGGATCTCGGTGATGCCGTTCAGCAGCGCGCTGTTCACCTTCGCCATCGTCACCTTGACGGTGCTCTTGTCGATGACCTCGATCTTGCCGACACCCTCCAGGGTGGTGGAGCGCTGGAAGTTGCCCTTCGGCAGCTTCTCCGCGTCGGCCGTGTTGCCGGCGATGCGGTTGAGGTTGAACGCCAGGTCTTCGGCGTCGAACTCACGGCCGTTCCACGGGGCCTTGTTGTGGAGCTTCACCCCCTTCTTGACCTTGAAGATGTACGTGTTCTTGTCGGGGTTCTCCCACGACTCGACGAGGTTCGGGCGGAGCTTGCCGCTGAACTCGTCCAGTTCGATCGCGCGCTCGCCGATCACGACCCACTCGGAGTTCGACACCGCGGTGTGCTGGTCGTGCTGCACGTAGGTCTCGGTGGCCGCGACCGTGAAGGTGCCGCCCTTCTTCGGCGTCCCCTTCACCACCGGCATCCCGTCGCGCTCCTTCGAGAGCTCCGGCGCCTTCGGCGCGGCGGCGCCGCCCGCGGCGGCGTTCTCGTTGACGGACTTCTTCGGCCCGCTGCTGCATCCGATGAGCGCCGCGCCGGTGAGCCCGGCACCGACGGCGAACCCGCGGCGCAACACGCTGCGCCGGCTGAGGTACCCGGTAAACGGTTCGTAGGTGGACATGGTGCGTTCCCTCCAGCACATGGTGACGCGCCCTCCCGGGACAACGTCGAATACGATCGTTATATGGGGAGGCGCGCCAGCTCGTCCACTCCCGCGGTCGGGCGGTCGCATCGGGTGTCGGCCGGTCGAGGCCGGGCTATTCGCCCCGTAGCGGGTCGGTGTCGGAGTTCCTCGCCCGCTCGCGTTCCGCGCGTGCGCGCCACTTCGCGCGGAGCGCCTCGGGCGGGCGCTCGAGGAGCACGCCGACGAAGCCGAGCGCGACGGCGGCGGAGGCGAGCAGCCAGCCCGCACCGAACTGCCCGGTGCGGTCGATCGTGTACCCGACGATGAACGGGCCGACGCCGGAGCCCAGCGTGCGCACCAGCGTCGCCCAGCCGTTGATCGTTCCGAAGTATGTCGTCCCGTAGTTGTTCGCGATCATCGCGGTGCGCACCGGAATCGTGCCGCCGAAGCCCGGTCCGAGGATCAACAGCACGGCGACCGCCTGGAGCGGCGTGCGCACCAGCGGCAGCAGCGCTAGCCCCACGGCCAGCATCGCCGTGCACATCGCGAGCATGAAGCGCGCGTTGTACTTGTCGGCGAGGAACCCGAATCCAAGCCGCCCGATCAGCGACGAGACGCCGTACACCGTCACGGTCGTCGCGGCCACGCTCGTGGAGATGCCGACCGACTGGAGGTACGGGATCTGCAGCACGGTGATCGTCGCCGTGCCGAAGGAGATCCCCGCGAGGCCGAGCGACAGCATGACGAACGAGCGCGTGCGGAGCGCCTCGCGCGCCGGGATGCCCCACCGGACGGCATACGGCGCCACCGTGCCGTCCTCGCCGACCACGCGGATCCCGTCCATCGGCTGCGGGTGGTCGTCCGGGCGGAAGCGCGTCGTGGTCATCGGCACGATGCCGGTGACCAGCAGGATGAGCGCCTCGATGCGCAGCGCACCGCGCCAGCCGACCGCCTCGACGAGGATCGCGATCGGGACGACCATCACGCTGGCGAGCCCACCGCCCATCGTCATCAGCGCGAGGGCGCGCGCGCGGCGGCGGTCGAACCACGTCGTGACGGCCGCCATCCCGACCGGCCCGCCGACGCTGCTCGTGCCGACCGAGACGAGCAGCATCGCCATGTAGAACTGCCAGATGTTCTGGATCAGCGACATGCCGAGGACTGCGCCGGAAGCGATCACCACGCCGAGGGCGACCGTGCGGTCGGGGCCGAACCGGTCGTTGATCGTGCCGACGATCGGCGCGGCGATTCCGCTGGCCTCCTGTCGCAGCGAGAACGCGAGCGCCGTAGCGGCGACGCCCCAGCCGAACTCGTCGCGCAGCGGTTCGAAGATCGTCCCGAAGCCGTAGTTGATCGCGCCGGACACCAACGTGATGTAGAACGCCGACGCCGCGACGACCAGCCAGCCCTCGTACACGTTCGGGAAGAACCGTCGCACGCGGCCTCCTGCTCGATGCGCGCGTCGTGCGCCGTCGTGGTGCGAACGTTGCACATGGCGTGCGTCGCCGCAATGCCCCTCAGCCCTCGACGGTGCTATAACGCCCGCGCACGGCTTATCGAGATGAGGGCCGGTGGTGAGGAGAGACACGTGGAGTTCGAGGGTAAGAACAAGGTCGCCATTGTCGGCGTCGGGCACTCGCAGGTGGGGCGCAAGCTCCCCCGTTCCGTCGGCGCGCTTGCCGTCGAGGCGAGCCTGCGCGCGATCGAGGATGCCGGGCTCACGCTGAAGGACATCGACGGTCTGGCGAACTACCCGCAGACCACGGGCGCAGGTGTCGGCCCGGTGCCCGGCGTCAGCTCCGCGCCGCTCCAGTGGATGATCGAGGGCCTCGGCATCGAGACGCTGCGCTGGTGGGGCAACGGCGGCGGGAACATCAGCACCGCGATCGCCTACGGCGTCAACGCGATCGTCTCCGGCCAGTGCAACTACGTCCTCGTCTACCGCGCCATGTACCAGCCGCGCGCTGGCGTCTTCGGCAGCGGATCGCGCAACAGCCTCGGCGATGGTCAGGCGGCGCCTCGAGTGCGGGGCGAGGAGTCCTACCTCCGCCCATACGGCCTGACCGACGCGCCCACGCGCTTCGCCTCCTCGTACATGCGCTACATGAAGATGTACGGCGCGAAGCGCGAGCACATGGCTGCCTACGCGACCACGATGCGCGCCTACGCCAACAACAACCCCAACGCCGTCTTCCGTGACCAGCCGATGTCGTACGACGACTACATGAACGCTCGCATGATCGCGGATCCGCTCTGCCTGTTCGACTGCGACATGCCCGTGGACGGCGCCGGCGCCATCGTCCTCGCGCGCGCCGACCGCGTCCCGGACCTCGCACAGAAGCCCGCCTGGGTCACCGCGATGGGCTCCGGTGGCTTCGACTGGCGCTCCCGCCCGCCCGAGGAGTGGCAGTTCGCGTCGTCGGGCAACCTCGGCCGTACGCTCTGGGCCTCGACGCACATGGGCCCGAAGGACATGGACGGCGCGATGTTCTACGACGGCTTCTCGCCGGACATCTACTGGTGGCTTGAGGGCATGCAGTTCGTGAATACCGGCCAGGCGTTCGAGTACATCCAGGACGGCCGCATCGGCCTCGACGGTGACCTCCCGATCAACACCTTCGGCGGCCAGGTCTCCGAGGGCCGTCTCCACGGCATTGGCCACTGGATCGAAGGCGTGAAGCAGGTGCAGGGCCGCGCCGACAACAAGCCGGGCGACGGCGCGCGCCAGATCAAGGACGTCGAGAACATCCTCGTCTGCACCGGCATGTTGGGCCACGGCGCCGGCGCCGTCCTCAGCAAGGATCCCCGCTAGCCCCCCGATCCGTCGAGGTCAGCACAGCGAAGCCCGCCGAAAGGCGGGCTTCGTCATGTTGAGGCGTCGAGACTCGTGGTGAGGGCTCTCTGCTCTCCGCGAATTACCGCGCGGTCGCCGGCACCAGCGCATCCCACCGCGCGGCCGCGTGCCCCACCACCACCTCGACGTCCTCGTCGAGGAGATACCGCTGCTCGGCGAGCTTCCCCGCCTCCACGCGCACCCGCGCGAGGAAGTCGTCGCGGTCGCGGTACCGCTCCTCGATCGCGCCGCGCGGATCGCCCGTCGCCAATCGCTCCGCCGAGGTCGCCGCGAACGGCACGGTCGATCCGGTGAGCGGCATGATCTGACCGGCCCCGCCCGTGTCCGGGTGCCGGGGGTTCCACCCCATCAGCGTCGCCAGCGGCACCGTCAGATCCGGCAGCCGCACCCCCGCGACCTCGTTGCCATCGGCGTCCACGGCCGACACCAGCGTGGGGAACGGCGCGTCGATGTTCGGCGGCAGCGTCGTCGCCACACGCTCCGCGTCCGGCCCGAAGTCGAGGCGCGGCATCGTCGCGAGGCGCACCGGATCGGGCGCCGTCGCTGTCGGGAACGTCCGGAACACCTCGACGACTCGTTCGCGCGGCACCGCCGTGCCGTCCGCGACGCGTGGCAGCGCGCTCGGCGGCGGCTCGATGCCCTCGCACACCCACCGCTCGAGGTGGATCAGCGCCGCGCGCAGCAGCGGCCCGTAGTGTGTCGTGTTGAAGGTGTGTGTGCCGCGCGCCGCCGGGTCGGCCGGCGCGACGTTCGCCATCGGCCACGTCGCATTGCCGTGGTGCGTGCCGGTGAAGTAGTACGCGCGCGTCTCGGGCGCCTCGGTCAGGTCGCATGACCCCGAGGGATCGACGTGCAGCAGCGACGCATCACCGCGCCAGTACTCCGTGCTCGTGTTCGTCGCGATGATCCTCGGCACGCGTCCCTGCGATCGCAGCCTGCCGAGGAGACCTGGGATCGTCTCCTCGCGCAGGGGGTCGGTCGTGTCCTCGTAGGTGAACGGCGGCGTGTACCCCACGCCGTACGGCGAGGTGAGCGAGGGCTGTCCGAACCGCTGGTTGAACTCCCCCATGCGTCCGCCCGCGATGTGGACGTGGAACCCGTCGTACGCGATGCGATCCGCCTCGTCGGTGTTGAACCCGCCCTTCAGCAGCGAGCGCAGGAAGCGGCCCGACTGCGACACGCCGAAGGCGAAGGCGTGCGTCAGCCGTCCGCGCGCCGGGTTCTCCTCACTCATCGAGTGGCGCAGGAACGAGGCGCCGTCGCGGAACGCGAGGATGCCGGTGCCGACCACCGGACACGTGTTCGTGCGGTAGATGATCTCGTAAAACCGCCCTGCCTCGAACCCGCCGTCGAGGACGACGTGCGTCGCGGCCGGTACCTCGCGTCCGCCCTCGACGCGTGCGAAGCGCCAGCGGGCGCGCTCGATCTCGGTGCGGGGCGCGTCCGGGTAGTCGCGCACCAGCATCCGCGCGTCCGGCTGCTCGAGGTTCGCCGCGACGTACGGCTGGTGGATGCGGTCGGACAACGGCAGCTGTGCAACGGTGCTGTTCGGCTGGTGCGTGACGCTGATCCATCCCTCGGTGGGCTTGCCGTCCGTGAGTGCCTGCGGCGCGCGGAGGCCGAGCAGGCCGCTGCCGCGGATGACATCCCACTGCCATCCGATCGCCGCGATCGTCCAGCCTCGACGCATCAGGAACCCGTCGCCCGGCTGGATGGCGGTGTTGTCGCGCGCGGCGAGGTTGTAGCTCACCCACGTGCGCCCGCCGCGGTTCACCACGTCGGCGAGCAGCCGCCCGCTCGCCTTCGTGCCGTCCACCGGCTGGAGCAGCGACAGGTCCGCGTCGAACCGCACGAGCCCGTCCGCGCCGCGCTCGGCTCGCTCGATGTCCACGATCCCCGCGTTCGCCGGATGCGCCGGGTCGACGGCGAAGTGCAGCACGCCCTCGATGCGCTCGTACGCGCCCGCATCGCCGAAGGCGATGCCACCCTGGTACGGCTCGCGGCTGGTGATCTCGAACCCGGTGACGGCCATCGCATACCCCCTGCGCGCGTGCGCGCTGTCCTGTCCCGCGCGAGTTGCGCGCTATCCGGTCGACGAACGGCGGCATCATACGCCCCGTGCTCGCGCCGTCTGTGCGAATCGCTACGATGCGCGCGCCAGCCTCGACCGCCCGTGTCGAGGACGCGCGAACGAGGAGCCGCCGATGCCGCGCATGACGCCGATCACGAAGCGCGAGCAGGTGCCGCCTGGCGGCGAGGATGCGTTCGACCGCGTGATCGCCTCGCGCGGCAGCATCAACGCGCCGCAGTCGATGCTCATGTACGTACCCGAGGTCTCCGCGCTCGCGACCGCGATGAACGACGCGCTCCGCTTCGGCTCGACGATGACCGACGCCGACGTAGAGTTGGCGATCTGCGTCGCCGCGCGTGAGTTCGACATCGCCTACGTCTGGTCGTCGCACGCGAAGCGCGCCGTCGACCTCGGCGTCGCGCCCGCGCTGATCGAGGCGGTTGGGACGGGGGGCGAACTCCCCGCGGACACCACGCCGCGACACGCGCTCATCGCGCGGTTCGCGCGCACGCTCGTCGGCCGCCACACGATGGAGGACGCGCTATTCGAGGACACGCGCACCGAGCTCGGCGACCGCGGCGTGATCGAATTATCCGCGCTGCTCGGCTACTACTTGATGATCGGCTGCGCGCTCATCGCCACGGACTACCCGGTCGCTCCCGGGGCGCCCGTACTCCCGCTTCGTCCCTAGCGCGCGACCGGCGGCTGTGCGCCGGGACCGTCGAGGCGCACGCCCGCGAGGTAGCCCGGCACGGCCGAGGCGGCCATCGCGCCGCTCGTCGCGCCGCCCTCGACGCGCCGCCACTTGCGGAGGCTGACGACCTCCTGCGGCACCGGCAGCCGCGATCCGAGCGCCGTGTAGGAGACCTCCGCGACGTAGATCGATCCCTCGTCGTCCACGGAGATGCCGTGCGGTGAGATGAACTGGTCGGGCGCCTCGCCGCCGGTATCGTTGCCCAGCCGGAGCACCTCGTTGAGGTCGCGGTCGAGGACGATCACGCGCCGGCCCGTGCGCATCGCGGCCTCCATCAGCGGCACCGCGCGTCCCTCCGCGACGTAGATGTTCGTGTCGTCTCCGCGCCCGGCGAACAGTGCCTGCGGCTTGTGCATGTGCATCTGCCGCACGAACGCGCCATCGAGGCCGAACACCTGCACGCGGAAGTTCTCGCGGTCCGCCACCAGGAGCTGGTCGTCGCCGATGAAGCAGATCGCGTGTGGCAGGCTGAACTGGCCTGGCCCGTCGCCCGGCGACCCCCACGACGTGAGGTGCTTGCCGCCGCCCGAGTAGTGATGGACGGCCGAGTTGCCGTACCCGTCCGTGATGTAGAGGTCACCCGTGCGCGCGTGTACCGCCACCTGCGTTGGCTGGTTGAACGGCAGGCCGCTCTGCAGCGGCGCGGGCGTCCTCGGCGTGCCGATCTCCATCAGCAGCCGGCCGTCTGGCGTGCGCTTCTGCACCGTGTGCAGCCCGACGTCCGTCAGGAAGAGGTTGCCGTCGCCGTCGAACGCAATCCCATGCGGCCGCACGAACTGCCCCGCGCCCCACGTGTCGAGGAGGTTGCCCGCGGTGTCGAAGATCATCACCGGCCACTGCCCGCGGTTGAAGACGTACACCCGCCCGTCCGGCCCCACGCCGACCGAGGTGGCCTCCTTGAACGACATGCCGTGCGGCACGGCCGGCCACCCGATCACCGGATCGTAGCGAGTCCCCGACGTAGCAGATGCGGCCATGGCGCATGTACCTCTCGATCGAGCCTGAGCAATGCGCGGGAAGTGTACGCCGCGAGTACTATCCTCGGGCTCAGAGACGAGAAGACACGAGGGGGACGCACATCACGACGAACGCAGCAGAGCAGGAACTGGCGGTGGCGCAGCGCGCGCGCTTCGACGCGACGATCGCGGGCGACCGCGCGGCGCTCGAGCGGCTGATGGGCGAGGACATCACCTACTACCACAGCACCGGCCGCATCGACACGCGCGCCAGCTACATCCACTCCGTGATCAGCCGAGGTCTCCCGTACCGTGGCTTTGCCTCGGAGGATCAGCACGTCCGCGTCTTCGGCGACGCGGGCGTCGTCTCAGCGGTGGTGGCGCTCACGCAGCGCGCGGCGGATGGCACCGAGTCGACGCACAAGTCGCGCTGCACCAGCTTCTGGGCGAAGCGGAATGGCCAGTGGCAGGAAGTGCTCTGGCAGGCGACCCGCCTCCCCGAGTAGTGACTCCCCCCAGCCTTCTGACCCCCTCCCCCTTTACGGGGGAGGGTTGGGGTGGGGGTTCTCCCGCTCTGGCTGCGTCTACCCGCCAGCCGCCGAGGCTAGGCCCCCGCCCATCGCAGCACCTCGGCGGCGGTGCGACCCAGGATCCAGTCCCGGTCGTCGCCGCTGAGGAACGGCAGACCCTCCTGCCACAGCCGCAGGCACTCGGCATACGTGTTCTGCTTCGTCAGTTGCGTGATGTCGGCCTCCCACAGCATTCGCTGCGCGCCGAACGCGGCGTAAACGCGACGCAGGTGCGGATGCACGTCCGCGAACGGGAACGCCTCGTCGGATCGCGCGGGCGCGGTGCCGAGCTTCACGGAGATGCGCGGGAAGCGCGCCAGCGCGATCAGGTCGTCGAGCGACGCGAAGCGCTCGGTCGCCACGCGCGAGTCTCCCGTGCCGAGGTGGTCGATCAGCAGCGCCAGGTCCGGGTGCCGCTCCGCGATCCGCGCGACGTCGGTCGAGAACCGCCGCGTCAGCAGGGCGATCGGGATGCCGAGGCGCTCGCAGGCCGCCCAGTACCACTCGAGCTGAGGGTCCGCGAGGGCGGCGTCCACGCCGGTCGGCGTCGTGTACCACCGGCCGCTCATCCGGATGCCGCGCATGTGGGGATGCTCGAGCCAGTGCTCCAGCCGCTCCGGGCTGTCTGGTGCGTACGGGTCGAGACGGCCCATCACGGCGAAGCGACCCTCGTACCGCGTGGCGGCGGACAGCGCGTATCCGTTGTCCTCGCCCGCCCACACCGGCGGCACGACCACGGCGCGGTCGACGCCGATCGCGTCCATCGAGCCGATCATCTCCTCCGCGGTGAACGAGGCTGCGTGCTTCGACGGTGCGCCGACGCGGTCGGCATCTCGCGGCCACGGCCGTTCCGGGGTGTCGACTTCGTATAGATGGACCTGCGCGTCCGTGATCATCGTTCGCTCCGGTGCTGCTACTCGAAGACCAGCACGAGCCGCCCGCGCGTGCCGTGCGCCTCGAGGCGGCGGTGCGCCTCGGCGGCCTGCTCGGGCGTGTACGTGTCCGCGACGCGCAGCGTGACCTTGCCCGCCTCAGTCAGGGCGCGCAGCCCGTCGAGCAGGTCGGCGCGGTGGTCGTAGTCGCGGACGGAGGTGCGATGGAACGTGATCCCGCGCTCGTCGCCGGCCCAGCCGCGCACGGAGGCGAACGCCCCGCCGTCCTTCACCGCGCCGACCGCCGCCTCGCTTTGGAACGACCCGTCGGCGAGGCCATCGACGCCGTCGGGCGCGACCTTCCGGATCTGCGCCGCGATGTCAGCACCGCGCGGCACCACGACGTCCGCGCCGAGCGACCGCACGAGTTCCTCGTCGGCAGGGGAAGCGTCCGCGATCACGCGGAGGCCATCGGCCTTCGCCAGCTGAACGACATAACCGCCGTAGCAGCCTGCCGCGCCGGTGACGGCGATCGTCTGGCCCGGCTTGAGCGCGAGCTGGTCGAGGGACTGCCGCGCCGTGAGCCCGTTCATCGGCAACGTCGCCGCCTCGACGAGCGTGGCACCGGCGGGCGCCTTCGTCACCGCGTCCGCCGCGAGGACGATGCTCTCGCGATACGCCCCGTGGTCCGCTGCCGGCACGACCATCGCGATCACAGCGTCGCCGACCTTGAGGTCCGTCGAGGTACCCGGACCGACCTCGTCGATCACGCCCGCGGCGTCCATGCCGGGCACGTAGGGCGGGGGGACGCCAGCTGCCTTGAACGCCTCAGCGCGGGAGCCATTGCGGAGGTAGGTGTCCGTGGGGTTCACCGTCGCGGCGTGGATGCGGACGCGTACCTCGCCGGGGCCGGCGTGCGTCTCCGGCAGATCGATGATCCGCAATACCTCGGGCCCACCAAACTCGACGACGCCAACTCCGCGCATGATGTCCGCCTTCCCGCTGGCCACCTCTATCGAGATGGCGCGGGCGGCATCATAGCGCGCGGGATGGGCGGGGACAGGGCTGCGGGCTACCTCGGGCGGGAGCGAATGCGCGTGGCCCGCGTGCATCCGCTGGAAGCGAAACTCGCCGTGCAGGCCAAGGCGCAGGAGGAGACGTGTGCGAGCCACCGCGGCGAGCCGCGTTCTGCCCGGCTACTTCGATCGGCGCGGTAGCGATGGCTTCCCGTCGCGGTCACTCAACCGGAGATCCTCGAATGTCGTCGCGGCCAACTGGTTCGAGAACGCGGACTGCGCGCGCCGCCACGGGTCGTGCATCGCGCAGCCGTTGGCGCGATCGCATGGCCCCCCGCGCAGCACGCAATGGTCGGAGGAGACGGACCCTTCGGCGGTCTCCACGACCTCGAGCAAGGTGACCTCGCCCGGCGGGCGGGCCAGCTCGTAGCCCCCGTCAGGACCAGCCACCGCGGTCAACACGCCTTGCCGCACGAGGGGCGCGAGGATCTGCGGCAGGTAGCGCTCCGGGATGGTCATCAGTTCCGCGATCTCTCGCGCCTTCCGCCGGCCGGTGCCGTAAGCGGCGGCCAGGGCGAACACGGCGCGGACCGCGTAATCCCCCCGGCGTCCGAGTCCGATATTCATCCCAAAGTCCCTCATCTAACGTTAACTAAGTCACTTGACGATACCTCGGGTCCGGCCGAGGCGAGTTGGCGAGCTTCCACCATATTTCTTTGCTGGTTGACAACCAACGCCGCCGTCATAGGCTTCGTGCGACCATGCCGTCACTCTGGGGCCTGAGTGGCGGACGTCCACCGGAGGGAATTCCACCATGCTCTCGAACATGCTCTCGAACGAACGAACCAGCCGACGGGCGCTGCTGCGGCGGAGTGCGATGATCGGCGGCG
>CANIRU010000044.1 GCA_947470025.1 Chloroflexota bacterium | reverse complement strand
TGTCCGTCTCTCCTGTCACCGCGAAGCCGAGGCGGTCGTACAGCCGCCGGGCGCCGACGTTCACCTTCAGGACTTCGAGGTCGACCGGGACGCCGTCGCCGTGAGCTTGCTGGAGCAGGCGGGTGATGAGCCACGTGCCGATGCCGAGGTTCTGGAACTCCGGCGCGATCTCGATGTTGTTGATCGTCCAGCGGTCGCGGTGGCGCTGGCAGTCGATCGCGCCGGCGATGTCGTAGCCGTGGAGGATCACCTGCGCGCGGCCGACCGGGAAGCCCTCGAAGTACGCGCGGCGCTGCGCGGCCTCGTCCCATGCGCCGTAGGTCTGCGTCACGTAGTCGCGCATCACCTCGCAGTAGATAGGGAACAGGGTGTCGAGGTCGGCCTGCTCCGAGAGGCGGACGAGCACGCCGGGCGGACGCCTCGGCCCCTCGCTGGTCACCGCCGCATTTCTCCGACGACCTCCACGTCCCAGAGCGCGGCGCCGTCGCTGAGGTCGTCGAGGTGGGCGATGTCGGCGCGGATGTGCGGGGCGCTGCTGTGGAGCGCGCGGGCGGCCTCGTCCGCGTACTGCTCGAGGAACCAGAAGACGAGCGGGTCGGCGGCGTCGCGGTAGACGGCGTAGGAGACCGTGTGGGGTTCCTCGCGGCGGACGTTCGCGACCTGCGCCTCGAGCATCGCGCGCAGCTCCTCCTCGCGGCCGGGGCGGGCGGTGACTCTCGCAAGCACGGTGATCATCTGTTCTCCTGTCTTCCTCTTGGCCCTCATGCCGGGTATACCCGGCCCGGGCCGCTCCAGACCTGCGGGCTTCGATGCCCAGACCTGCGGGCCTCGAGGCAAGGCGGTGTGCGTCCGCATCGTACAGGCGGATACTGGGTGTCTCGCACCCGACACCCCGCGCCTGAGCCTCGAGGTCCCCGATGGCCGATCCGCTGAACTTTCCGCCCGACTCCGACCTGCGCTGGTATGGCGCGCCGACGCCCGATGACGCCGCGCGCGCGTCGAGGGTGACGATTGGCCTCGTGCATCCCGGCGAGATGGGGGCGGCGGTCGGGGCCTCGTGCGTCGCGGCGGGCGCCGAGGTGCTGTGGTGCAGCGACGGCCGCAGCGACGCGACCGTGCGCCGGGCGGAGGAGGCGGGGCTCGAGGACACCGGGTGGATCAACAGCCTCGTGAACCGATCGGAGATGGTGCTCTCCGTGTGCCCGCCCGACGCCGCGGAGGAGATGGCCGAGGAGATCACGAACCTCGGCTACAGCAAGCTCTACCTCGACGCGAACGCCATCAGCCCGGCGACGGCGCGCCGCATCGCGGAGCGCATCGAGCAGACGGGCGCGGACTTCGTCGACGGCGGGATCATCGGCGGCCCGCCGTGGAAGCCCGGCCGGGCTCGCCTGTACCTGTCGGGTGCGGAGGCGCCGCGCGCCGCGCGGATGCTGGCGGGTGGCCCGCTGGAGATCGTGGTCCTCGACGCACCGGTGGGCGCTGCGTCGGCGCTGAAGATGGCGTACGCCGCGTGGACGAAGGGGACGAGCGCGCTGCTCGTGAACATCGAGGCGCTCGCTCTCGCGGAGGGCGTGCACGGCGCGCTGCTCAAGGAGTGGGAGCAGTCGCAGCCGGAGCTCATCGACCGCTCGGCGCGCTTCGGCGGGGCGGCGCAGAAGGCGTGGCGGTGGATCGGGGAGATGCAGGAGATCGCCGCCTCGTTCGAGGCGGCGGGCCTCCCGTCCGGCACCCACCACGCGGCGGAGGAAATCTACCGCGCCCTCGCCCCGTTCAAGGACGACAAGGACGCGCCGGGCGGCGCGGAGCTGGCGCGCTTCCTCGTAGAGCGCGAGCGCGGCGTCGAGTAGCCGCGTGGCGCGAGCCTCGGACGGGGCGCAGCGTCATCGACGCGAGTCCGGTCGAAGTGGCAGCGTGGGGCGGCCCACCCCTACCCCTCCCGCCGCGGGAGGGGTTCAGAAGGGGAAGAACCAACTGTGAGGAGCTGCGCCCCTCACACTCCCGGCGGAGTTCTTCGTTTCTAGTGGCAGACCTGAGCGCGCGCGAAGCAGCGCCGTCCGATGCGGGGAGCCCGAGGGGCGAAGCCCTCGGATTTCATCTCCCTTCCCGCGCAGGGAAGGGGGCAGGGGGATGGGCCGCCCCACGCCGCCACCTCGACGCGACTGGCGTCGATCACGCTCCGTCCCGTCGCGGCGGTTCATACTTTTGTCATGACTTCTCGCTACGCTCCGGGCATGACGCGCACGATTGCCCTCCGCACACTTCTCGTCGCCGCCCTGCTGGGCGCGGCCGGGCTGGTGTCCGCATGCAGCAGCAGCGGCGGTTCGGGAGCCTCGACACCCGGTGCCGCGGGCTCGACGGGTGCCCCCCAGGCGCGCGCGACGGTCGCGTCCACGGGCGCCTCGATTCCGGTCAACGACCGGCCGACGCTCGTCTTCGTCGATGCGATCTGGTGACCGTTCTGCGCAATCGCGCGGCCCGTCGTCGACGGGCTCCAGACTGAGTACGCGGGCAAGGTGAACTTCGTGCGCCTCGACTTCGACAAGGAAGCCGAGAGCGCGCTGGCGCAGCGGCTCGGTGTCCGCTCCCACCCCGCGTACGCGTTCCTCGCCGCGGGCCAGGACACGAAGGTCGAGCAGCGCGCGTTCGGCCCGCTGACCGAGCAGGCGCTGCGCGAGCGCCTCGACGCGTTGCTCGCGAAGCGCTAGCCGCCGAGGCGACTCCCTACCACTGCTTGCCGATGCCGCCCCGCTCGCCGAAGAAGCCCGCGGGCCAGTTGCGGCCGGTCATCATCGCGCGGTCGATGTCCTCGGGCGTGGCGATGCCGGCGTCGACGATCGCCTCCGCCTCGCGGCGGGCGGCGGCGAAGACGCGGTTGAGCAGGAAGCCGTACGAGCCGGGCGCGTCCTTCACCATGCAGATGACCTTGCCCGACCGCTCGGCGACGCCGCGGATCGCCTCGATCGTGTCTTCCGAGGTCTGCGGGGTGTAGATCACCTCGCACATCTTCATCGAGGGCACAGGGTTCGAGAAGTGCATGCCGCCGAACAGCGGCAACCGCGAGGCGGAGACGTCGCGTGCGATGTCCACGATCGGGAAGCCCGAAGTGTTCGAGACGAAGATCGCCTCCGGCTTCACGATGCCGTCGATCTCCGCGAACACCTTCTGCTTCAGGTCGAGGCGTTCCGGGACTGCCTCGATCAGGAAGTCGACGTCCTTCAGCGCGGACAGTTCCGTGGAGAAGGAGATGCGCGGGATCGCCTCGACGGCGCGGTCGAACGGGAGCTTGCCGATCTCGACGGCGCGCTTCATGCCCCAGCGGCTCTCGAAGATCGAGTCCTTCGTCGCCTGGATCACCTCGTCGTTGAGGTCGCGCACGATCACGTCGTAGCCCGCGACGGCGAGGATCTGCGCGATGCCTCCGCCCATGACGCCGCCGCCGAGGACACCGATCGTCTGTACCTGTTCGAACTTCATCGCGTTGCTCCTCGTGCGTTTCGCTGGTGGACGTTAGTTGCAGATGCCGCGCACCACCTGGTGCATGATCTGCGTTCCGATGCGCAGGTTCTCAATCGAGATGCGCTCGTCGTTGCCGTGGACGCGGCCCTGCTCGGACGGGCCGGTGACCGTCGGCACGAAGCCGTAGGCGGCGGCCCCTCGACGGCGGAAGACGCGTGAGTCGGTGAAGCCGGTCGAGACGCTTGGCAGCACCAGCGCATCCTCGAGGACTCGCTTCGACTCGCGCTTCATGATCTCGTACAGCTCTGTCTGGTGCGAGGTCGTCAGCGTCGAGGCGACGAAGACCCGCTCGATCTCGATGCGCGGGTCGTCGATCACGCGCTGCAGCTCGGCGATGAACTTCTCAGCGTCGTAGCCGGGCACGAGGCGGCAGTCGATTGTGGCCTCCGCCATCGCCGGGATGACGTTGTGCTTCACACCCGCATTCAGCGTGGTCAGTGAGATCGAGTTCATCTGGATCGACTTCAGCCGCGGGTTGCCCTCGGCAAGCTCGGCGAGGACGGCGGTGGTCGGTGCGCGGTCGAGGATGCCCGCGGCGTGTAGCTGGTCGAAGTACTCCTGCACCTCGGGCGTCACGACGTAGGGCCGCTGCCACGACAGCACGCGGTTCAGCGCCTTCACGAGGTGGTCGGCGGCGTTGTCGTCGTGTGGGACGGAGCCGTGGCCGGGGCGGCCGTGGGCGCGGAGTGTGAGCCACAGCGGCCCCTTCTCCGACACGCCGATGTTAATCGTGTTGCGCCCCACACCGAGCGCTTCGGTGGAGCCGCCGCCACCCTCGTTGATCACGTACTCGCAGTCGAGCAGCTCGGGGTGCTCGCGGTCGAGGTACTCGATGCCGTAGGTGGAGCCGGCTTCCTCGTCAGCCACGGCCATGTAGACGAGGTCGCGGGTGAGTGGGAGGTTCTGGCGCTTGTGGATGAGGAAGGTGATCAGCTCCATGATCCCCTGGCTCTTCATGTCGAGCGCGCCGCGGCCCCACACGAAGCCCTCGCGGATCTCGCCGCCCATCGGGTCGACGGTCCACTGGTCACGCTCGAAGGGGACGACGTCGGTGTGGCTCAGCAGGATCAGCGCCTTGCCACGCGTGCCCGTGCCCTCGAGGCGCGCGATGAGCGTGGCGCGACCGTTGCCGGGGTCGTACGTCCGGTACGGGATGCCCTCGGCGTCGAGGATGCGGCCGATCCACTCGCAGGCCAGCGACTCGTTGCCGGGCGGGTTGACGGTGTCGACGCGGATGAACTCGGAGAGCCATTCGGTCGCCTGCTCGGTCCACGCGTCCCAGTCGATCGTCGGCTCGGCCATGCGTTCCCCTCGCTCGCGGCGCACTTCGAGGCGGGGGTCGCACTCCCCGGCGACCCCGCCGCATCTTTCGCGCTGACCGATCGCCTGTCAAACAACCTCCTCGTGCCCGGTCACGCGCTACCCTCGCGAGGTTGCGAGCCCCGCGCGCTGAGGAGAAGCCCTGTGACAGTGCGCCAGCTCCTCGTGCTGGTCGTCGGCGTGATTGCGATCTCGTGGGCCGCGCCGCTGATCCGGCTGGCCGAACCGGCGCCCGCGCTGACGATTGCCGCGCTGCGCCTCGTCTTCTCCGCGCCGCCGATGATCGCGCTCGCGGCGGTCCGTCGAGGGCGCGACTCTTCGCCGTGGGGGCCGCGCGACCTCGGACTGCTGGTGGTGTCGGCGGTCGCGCTGGCGGCGCATTTCGCGTTCTGGGTCGAGTCGGTGCAACGCACCTCGATCCTCGCGAGCGTAGTGCTGGTGACGATGCAGCCGCTGTTCGTCGCGGTCGGTGCGTGGCTGTTCCTCGGCGAGCGGCCGTCGAGGGCGGTGAGCAGCGGGATCGCGCTCGGCATCCTCGGCGCGACGATCCTCGTGGGGCAGGGGGCGTCGGACGGCGGCACGCTCACCGGCAATCTGTTCGCGCTTGTCGGCGGCGTGATGTCGAGCGTGTACCTCGTGGTCGGTCGAGGCGTGCGGGCGCGGCTCTCGACAGCGACCTACGGGGCGGTCGTGTACTCGATCACGGCGGTGATCCTCCTGGCACTCGCGCTGGTGACCGGGACGCAGGTGGGCGGGCTGCCGGCCTCGGCGTATTGGTACATCGTGCTGCTGGCGCTCGTGCCGCAGCTCATCGGACATAACGCGATGAATTGGGCGCTCGGGTCGCTCTCGGCGGCGGTGGTCGCGGTCGCGATCCTCGGCGAACCGGTGGGCTCCGCGATCATCGCCGCGATTGTGCTGGAGGAGATGCCGACGGTGCTCGAGGTCGCAGGCGGTGCAGTCGTGCTGGCGGGCGTGTACGTTGCGCTACGCGGCGAGCGCCGCGATCCGACCGAGGCCTGACGGCCCCACCGCGCCACGAACACGCCACGAAGGGGACTGCGATGCCGCCATTTCCGACGACCGGACCGCTGCGTGACGTGCGCGTCCTCGATCTCACGTGGGTGCTGTCCGGGCCGTTCTGCACCGCGACGCTCGCCGACCTCGGCGCGGATGTGGTGAAGCTGGAGCGCCCGCCCTTCGGCGACGTGTCAAGGACGACCGGCCCGATCATCGATGGCGAGTCGGGGTACTTCTTCTCGGTGAACCGCGGCAAGCGCTCGATCGCCCTGGACCTACGCTCGGAGGAGGGGAAGGCGATCTTCCTCGAGCTCATCAAGGAGTTCGACGTCCTCGTCGAGAACTTCACGCCGGGGAGCATGGACGGCCTCGGGCTGGGGTACGGGGTGCTGTCGCAGGTGAACCCGAAGCTCATCTACGCCGCGATCTCCGGGTACGGGCAGACCGGCCCCGAGCGCACGAAACCCGCCCTCGACGTCATCGTGCAGGGCGCGGGCGGTGTGATGTCCGTGACCGGCGAGCCCGGTCGAGGCCCCGTGCGTCCGGGCCTGTCGCTGGGCGACATCACCGCGGGGCTCTACTGCACGATCGGCATCACCTCGGCGCTCCACGAGCGCGATCGGTCGGGTAACGGTCAGATGGTCGACATCTCGATGCTCGACTGCCAGGTCGCGATCCAGGAGAACGCCTTCATGCGCTTCCACCTGAGCGGCGAGTTGCCGGAGCGACTCGGGACGAGGCACCCCACTGCGGTGCCGTTCCAGGCGTTCCAGACGGCGGACGGGTACCTCGTCATCGCGCTCTCGTGGGGTGTGCCGAACCAGTGGGCGCTGCTCTGCTCCGAGCTGGGCGTAACCGAGATCATCGACGACCCACGTTTTCACTCGGCCGCCGCGCGGTCGAGGAACCACGCGGAGCTGGAGCCGATCCTGCAGGCAGCGTTCCTCACAAAGCCGACCGCCGCCTGGCTCGAGCCGCTCGAGCGCTACGGCATTCCCTCCGGGCCGCTGAACGACATCCGCCAGGTCACCGAGGACCCGCAGGTCCGGGCGCGCGACATGTTCCGCTCCGTCCACCACAAGGTGTTCGGCGACGTCCCGCTGACCAACACGCCAGTCAAGCTCTCTTCGACGCCCGGCGGCATTCGCGGCGGCTCGCCGGACATGGGTCAGCACAGCCGCGAGGTGCTCACCGAGGTCCTCGGGCTGGACGCGGCGCGCCTCGATGATCTGATTGCACGGCAGGTGGTCTGGGTGGAGCGGCCCGAGGTGGAGCTGGGCTAGTTCTGCCCTCGGCAGGGGATCCTTGGTGCCTGCGGCCTCGTCAGAAGCGGGTGCGAGGAAATCGGGCATCTGCCCGTCACTTCCCTTGCAAGATTGTGACGAAAAGCGCAAGATGGCGCTTCTTCGGTCGACGACCTTCGGTATGATGTCTCGCCCACCTCTTATTGAGGAGGTGGCGGCTTTGTAATTGGAGCGGCAGATGGAAGCGCCAGGGATGCCGCAAGCTCAGGGTCTCTACGATCCGCAGCGTGAACATGACGCATGTGGTGTCGGGTTCATCGTGCACCTCAAGGGGAAGCGATCGCACCAGATCGTGCTCGATGGCCTCACGGCGCTCGCGAACCTCGAGCACCGCGGCGCCTCCGGCTCTGAGGCAAACACCGGCGACGGGGCGGGCATTCTGATCCAGGTCCCGGATGCCTTCTTCCGCCACGAGCTCGCCGCCCAGAGCATTCGCCTGCCCGAGGCCGGCCACTACGGTGTCGGTCAGCTCTTCCTCCAGTCCGACGAGCTCCCCGCGCGGCAAATCCGCGCGATGTTCCAGACCATCGTCCAGGAGGAGGGGCAGCACTTCCTCGGTTGGCGCGTCGTCCCGACGGATGCCGACGCGGCGGATGTCGGACCCTCGGCGCGTGCCGTCGAGCCGACGATGTTCCAGGCGTTCGTTGGCCGTGACGCCGATCTTGAGGGTGACGACGACGTGTTCGAGCGCAAGCTCTGGGTGATCCGCAAGCGCTTCGAGAAGGCCGTGGAGCGGTCCGGGCTGAAGGGCGCGGAGTACGTCTACTTCCCGTCGCTCTCCTCGCGCACCATCGTCTACAAGGGCATGCTCACGGCGACGCAGCTCTCGAAGTACTACCCGGAGCTGCACGACCCGCGTGTGATCTCTGCGCTGGCGATGTTCCACTCCCGCTTCAGCACCAACACCTTCCCGTCGTGGAAGCTCGCGCACCCGTACCGGATGATCTCCCACAACGGCGAGATCAACACGCTGCGCGGCAATGTGAACTGGATGACCGCCCGCGAGGCGCTCTTCGAGTCGCCCCTCTTCGACGACGTGTCGAAGATCGTGCCGGTCATCGACGAGAACGGCTCCGACACCGCGTGCCTCGACAACGCCGTCGAACTCCTCGTGCAGTCGGGGCGCTCGATCCCGCAAGCGATGATGATGCTGATCCCCGAGGCATGGAGCGGCCACGAGGCCATGTCCGAGGAGAAGCAGAACTTCTACGAGTACAACAGCACCGTCATGGAGCCGTGGGACGGCCCCGCCTCGGTCGCGTTCACCGATGGCAAGAACATCGGCGCCGTCCTCGATCGCAACGGCCTGCGCCCGTCACGCTTCTACGTGACGAAGGACGACCTGGTGATCATGGCGTCGGAGGTCGGCGTGCTGCCGATCGACCCGGAGAACGTGCTCATCAAGGGACGCCTCCAGCCGGGCAAAATGTTCCTCGTCAGCCTCGAGGAAGGCCGAATCATCGACGACACGGAGCTCAAGGGCGCGCTGTCGTCCGCTGCGCCGTACGGCGAGTGGATCGCGAAGCACCTGCACCCGCTGTCGGAGCTGCCGCACGGCGAGCCCGCGCCCGCCCTGAGCGACGCGGAGCTGCTTGAGCAGCAGATCGCATTCGGTTACTCGCTGGAGGATCTCAAGTACATCCTGGGCCCGATGGTGAACAACTCCGAAGAGTCGATCGGCTCGATGGGGTCGGATACGCCGCTGGCCGTCCTCTCCAACAAGGCCCAGCCGCTCTACAACTACTTCCAGGAGCTGTTCGCTCAGGTCACGAACCCGCCGCTGGACGCGATCCGCGAGGAGCTCGTCACCTCCGCCTATACGGCGATCGGCCCCGAGGGGAACCTGCTGAACACGGGCCTCGAGGATGTCGACCTGGTGAAGATCGACTCGCCGGTCCTCGACAACGAGGAGATGGCGAAGCTCAAGGCGCTGCACCGCCACCCGACGCTGCGCACCGCCGTGATCTCGACACTGTTCCAGGCAGCCGAGGGCACCGCAGGACTTGAGCAGGCGATCGAGCGCGTGTTCAAGGACGCCGACGCGGCGATGCATGCGGGGGCGAAGATCCTCGTGCTGTCCGACCGCGGCGTGACCGCGGAGTGCGCGCCGATCCCGGCGCTGCTCGCCGTCGCCGGCTTGCACAACCACCTTGTGCGCGACCGTAAGCGCACGCAGGTCGGCATCGTGCTGGAGACGGGCGAGCCGCGTGAGGTGCACCACTTCGCGTTGCTCATCGGCTATGGCGCGAGCGCGATCAACCCGTACCTCGCCCTCGAGAGCCTGTCGCGTCTCAAGTCCGATGGGTACGTCGCGGACAGCATGACCGAGGAAGACGCGCACTACCACTACCTGAAGGCGCTCAAGAAGGGCGTCGTGAAGGTGATGTCCAAGATGGGCATCTCCACCGTGCACTCGTACCGCGGCGCGCAGATCTTCGAGGCGATCGGCCTCGGTGGTGACTTCGTGGATCGCTACTTCACCAAGACGGCGTCGCGCATCGGCGGCATCGGCCTCCACGAGGTGGCGATGGAGACGCTGGCGCACCACAAGCGTGCCTTCCCCGTCCGTGACGGCGGCCGCCACGACCTCGAGTGGGGTGGGCAGTACCAGTGGCGCCGTGACGGCGAGTTCCACCTGTTCAACCCGGACACCGTGTTCCGCCTCCAGCACGCCACGCGCACCGGTCAGTTCGAGATCTTCCGCGAGTACACGCAGATGGTGAACGACCAGAGCGCGCACCTCGCGACGCTGCGTGGCCTGTTCGACCTGAAGCCGGTTGGCCCCGCCGTCCCGATCGAAGAGGTCGAGCCCGCCGAGGCGCTGTTCAAGCGCTTCAAGACCGGTGCGATGTCGTACGGCTCGATCAGCGCCGAGGCACACGAGACGCTGGCGATCGCGATGAACCGCATCGGCGGTAAGTCCAACACCGGCGAGGGTGGCGAGGATCGACGGCGCTTCACAGCAGACGCGAACGGCGACCTCCGCCGCAGCGCGATCAAGCAGGTCGCCTCGGGCCGCTTCGGCGTGACGAGCGAGTACCTGGTCAACGCGGACGAGATCCAGATCAAGATGGCGCAGGGCGCGAAGCCCGGCGAGGGTGGTCAGCTCCCCGGTTCCAAGGTGTACCCCTGGATCGCCGAGGTGCGCCACGCGACGGCCGGCGTCGGCCTGATCAGCCCGCCGCCGCACCACGACATCTACTCGATCGAGGATCTCGCGCAGCTGATCCACGACCTCAAGAACGCGAACCCACGCGCGCGCATCAGCGTGAAGCTGGTCGCCGAGGTGGGCGTGGGCACGGTCGCCGCGGGCGTCGCCAAGGCGAAGTCCGACGTGGTGCTGATCAGCGGGTACGACGGCGGCACGGGCGCGAGCCCGTTGACGTCGCTCAAGCACGCGGGCCTGCCGTGGGAGCTCGGCCTCGCCGAGACGCAGCAGACGCTCGTTCTCAACGGCCTGCGCGACCGCATCGTCGTCGAGGTGGACGGCCAGTTGAAGACCGGACGCGACGTGATCATCGGCGCGCTGCTGGGCGCCGAGGAGTTCGGCTTCGCGACCGCGCCGCTGGTGGTCATGGGCTGCGTGATGATGCGCGTGTGCCACCTCGACACCTGCCCGGTCGGCATCGCGACCCAGAACCCGAAGCTGCGCGAGCAGTTCACGGGCAAGGCCGAGCACGTCGTCAACTTCTTCCACTTCATCGCGGAAGAGATCCGCGAGTACATGGCCCAGCTCGGCTTCCGGAAGTTCGAGGACATGATCGGCCGCGCCGACCTTCTCGACACGAAGGACGCCGTCGACCACTGGAAGGCTCAGGGCCTCGACTTCTCGGCGATCCTCTACCGCCCGCAGGTCGGGGACGACGTGCCGGTGCGCCAGGTGCGCTTCCAGGACCACGGCCTCGATCGCGCGCTCGACCAGCAGCTGCTGCCGCTCGCGGCCCCGGCGCTGGAGCGCGGCGAGCCGGTCGTCATCGAGATGCCGATCCGCAACGTGAACCGCACCGTCGGCACGATCCTCGGCAGCGAGCTCACGAGGCGGTATGCGAACACCGGCCTCCCGGACGACACGATCGACATCCGCTTCACCGGCTCGGCCGGCAACTCGTGGGGGGCGTTCCTGCCCGCGGGCATCACGATGCGGATCGAGGGCGACACGAACGACTACCCCGGCAAGGGGCTGTCGGGTGGCAAGCTGATCGTCTTCCCGCCGAAGGTCTCCAGCTTCGTGCCGGAGGAGAACATCGTTGTCGGCAACGTGGCGCTGTATGGCGCGACGGCCGGGTCGGCGTTCTTCCGCGGGTTGGCCGGCGAGCGCTTCTGCGTCCGCAACTCCGGCGCGCTCGCGGTCGTCGAGGGCACGGGCGACCACGCCTGCGAGTACATGACCGGCGGCCGCGTCGTGATCATCGGCCCGACGGGCCGCAACTTCGGCGCGGGCATGAGCGGCGGCATCGCGTACGTCCTCGATGACGCGGGCGACTTCGCGACGCGCTGCAACAAAGACATGGTCGACCTCGAACCGCTCGAGGAGGCCGAGGACCTGGACCTGGTCAAGGGACTCCTCGAACGGCACGTCAGCTACACGGGCAGCACGGTGGCCGAGGGGCTGCTGCGGGACTGGCCCGCGGCGGCGACGCGATTCAAGAAGGTGATGCCGCGGGACTTCAAGCGCGTGCTCATGGAGCAGGCGGCCCTGGCGGCGCAGGCGGAGAAGCCGGTGGTGGTGAATGGCTAAGCCCACGGGCTTCCTCGAGTTCGGGCGCGAGACGCCCACCCGCCGCCCGGTCGGCGAGCGCGTCCACGACTGGCTTGAGGTGTACGAGGATTTTCCGACCGACGCCCTGAACAAGCAGGCGGCGCGCTGCATGGACTGCGGCATCCCGTTCTGTCACCAGGGATGTCCGGTCGGCAACGTCATTCCGGACTGGAACGACCTCGTCTACCGCAATCAGTGGGAGGAGGCGATCAACCGCCTCCACGCCACGAACAACTTCCCGGAGTTCACCGGCCGCCTCTGTCCCGCTCCCTGCGAGTCCTCCTGCGTCCTCGGCATCAACAAGGACCCGGTGACGATCAAGCAGGTCGAGCTCACGATCATCGAGCACGCGTACCGCGAGGGCTGGATCCACCCGGAGCCGGCCGAGGTGAAGACGGGCAAGCGCGTCGCCGTGATCGGGTCGGGGCCCGCGGGCCTCGCCGCCGCGCAGCAGCTCGCGCGCGCCGGGCACGAGGTCACCGTCTACGAGCGCGCGGACCGCATCGGCGGGCTGCTGCGATACGGGATCCCCGACTTCAAGATGGAGAAGCAATTCGTCGACCGCCGCATGGAGCAGATGGTCGCCGAGGGCGTCATCTTCAAGCCGTCCACGAACATCGGCGTCGACGTCGACGCGAAGCAGTTGCTCGCTGACTACCAGGCGATCTGCCTCGCCGGTGGCGCGACCAAGCCGCGGGACCTCGAGGTCCCCGGCCGCGAGCTGCACGGCGTCCATTACGCGATGGAGTACCTGCCGCTGCAGAACAAGCGGAACGCAGGCGACGAGATCGCGGATGCCTCGTTCATCTCGGCGAAGGGCAAGAAGGTCGTGATCCTCGGCGGCGGCGACACCGGCGCGGACTGCCTCGGCACCGCGATCCGGCAGGGTGCGACCGAGGTGCTCCAGTACGAGTTGCTGCCGCGCCCGGCGGACTCGCGTCCCGCGAACCAGCCGTGGCCGACGTACCCGAACGTCTACCGCGTCTCCTCGGCGCACGAGGAAGGCGGCGAGCGCGACTACAGCATCCTGACGAAGTCACTCTCCGGTGAGAACGGCGTCCTCAAGAAGCTGCACGCCGTCCGCATCGAGTTCGTCAACGAGGGTGGTCGCCAGGTCATGAAGGAAGTCCCCGGCTCGGAGTTCGAGGTCGAGTGCGACCTGCTCCTGCTGGCGATGGGCTTCCTCGGGCCGGAGACCCCGGGCATGGTCGAGCAGCTCGGCGTGCAGCTCACGGAGCGCGGCAACGTGTGGGCCGACGAGTGCAAGATGACCAGCGTCCCCGGCGTCTTCACCGCGGGTGACATGACGCGTGGTCAGTCGCTCATCGTGTGGGCGATCGCCGAGGGCCGCGCTGCCGCGAAGGGCATCGACACGTACCTCATGGGCGAGTCGAGCCTCGACTCCCCGATCTAGTCCCAATCGGCTAGAGGACACGAAGCACGAACGAACGGGCCACCGCTAGGTGGCCCGTTCTGTTGTCCGTGAGTGGAGGGTGCTGGCTAGTGAACCGCCACGACGGGCGGCTCGGCGCTTACCGGCTGCACCGAGGTGTAGGCGTCCCAGTCGACAGCCTGCTGGAATGCATACGCGGCGCGCAGGAGCAGTCCATCCTCGAAGTTGCGTCCGACGAGCTGGATGCTCGTGGGCAGACCGCCGACCTTGCCGCAGGGCACGGCGATTGCGGGGTGACCGGTGTAATTCGTCGGCTTGGTGTTGTACGCCATCCGCGTCACGATCCAGTTCCGTCCGAGGTTGTCCTCGATCGACTGTCGCGGGTCAGTGGCTACGGGCTGCACCGCGGGGGCGACCGTCGGGGTCGTCGGCATCGCCAGCAGGTCCACGCCTTCGAGCGCGCGGTCGAAGGCGGCGACGAAGCCCGCCCGCGCGTTCTGCGCCTTCGCGTACGCGCCACCCTGGTAGGTCTGGCGGACGAACTCGGCGGCGATGAGGTTGAGCTTGCCGCGCGCCGGCAGCAGATCGGTGCGGTCGTGCCACAGGCGGCCGACCGCGGTGATCGTGGACTGCGGGTAGTAGCCCTTGTAGCCCGTGCCGTAGAACCCGGCGTCGAAGAGCGCCATCGAACCCTCGAGCGAGAGGGTCTGGTAGACACCATCGGTCTGCGCGTGCTCGGGGACGGAGACCCAGACCACCTCGGCGCCGGCCGCCTCGAGGACGCGCGCCGCCTCGAGGTTGGCTTCGACGACCTCGGGCTGGATCGGCTCCGCGAAGCCTTCGCGCAGCAGGCCGATCTTCAGCCCCTTCACTCCACCATCGAGGCCGCTGAGGACGTCGATGGACTCGGGTACCTCGCGGCGCTGGCGGGGGTCGAGTTCGTCGTAGCCGGCCACGGCCTGCAGTGCGGCCGCTACGTCCTCGACGCGGCGCGCCATCGGACCGATGTGATCCACGGTCATCTCCGCGCCGAAGCCCGCCCCGAAGTGGGATACGAGGCCGAACGTGGGCTTGAGCCCGACGAGGCCGCAGTGGGCGGCGGGGAGCCGCACGGAGCCGCCCTGGTCGCCGCCGAACGAGATGTCGACCTCACCAGCGGCGAGCGCCGCGCCGGAGCCTGACGACGAGCCGCCAGTGACGTACGCCGGGTTATGGGGGTTCACGGGCGCGCCGTAGTCACCGACGAAGCCGTTCATCATGTGCTTGCCGACGACGTTGCCGCCCGCGGCCAGCACGCGCGTCACGACCGTGGCGTCGACCTCGGGGATGAACCCTTCCATCGCCTGCGTTGTGAAGACCTGCGGGATGCGGGCAACGCTGATGTGGTCCTTGAACGACACTCGCTTGCCGGCGAGCAGGCCCGAGGCACCACCACCCACGTCGCACTTCCACAGCCACGCGCGGTAGGGATCCTCGGCGAGCCCCGGACGGTATCCCGGCCCGCGGTCAGGGAACAGCATCGGCGGCGGCGAGGTCACCGTGCGCTCCTGCATGAACTGATCGACGAGCCGCAGCAGGTCGAGGAGGTACGGGCGGTACTGCGCCGCCTCCTCCTCGCCGATGTGCGCGCCGATCGACTCGGCAACCTTGGCGATCTGGTTCGCGTCGGGGGTGAGGTGCATCTGAGGATCCTTGATCGCTATCAGGGCGGGTGTGGGGGGGCGAGCAGCCGATGACGACAAGTTAGAACCGCGCCGTGTCGGGAGCGTTTCGGTTCGCTTACCCGCCGATTGCGTCCCGATCCGTCGAGGGGATCGCGGCGCGATATTCTAGAGGTGAACGGAGCACGCGATGACCGAGGTACCTCGACAAGACGAGCGCGACAACCAGCCGGTCGTGACACCGCTGCGCCCGCTGTCCGCGCTTCCTGTGCTGCAGACGCTCGAGCTCGGCGTCGAGGAAGCGACCGGGCTCGTGTGCGCCATCGACGACCCGGACTGCAATCCGGGGTACGTGCCGCCCGTCTCCACGACCGGCGACGAGGACGACGCCTAGCGCCCCGCCCCCGGCCGTTCGAGGCAGCCCGCGCACCGCGTGAGGCTTGGCTCGGTAGCCTCGACGCCCGCGTCGCGCAGCAGCGCGCGGAGCGTCCACAGCGGCAGGCCCACGACACCGCACGCGCACCCCTCGATGCTGGCGGTGGGCGCGAAGACGGGGTCCTGGCTCGCATAGCCGCCGGCCTTGTCGAACGGCGAGCCCGTCGCGATGAACGCCTCGATCTCCGTGTCCGCGTAGTCGCGCATCGTCACTGCCGTCGCCGAGTGCGCGACGTGCTCTGCACCGTCGACGATCACCGCCACGCCCGTCACCACCTCGTGCGCGCGGCCGCGCAGCGAGCGGAGCATGGTGCGCGCCTCGTCGGCGTCGGCTGGCTTGCCGAGCAGTCGACCGTCGAGGGCGACGACGGTGTCGCTGCCGATCACCAGCGCGTCGGGACGCCTCGACGCGACCGTGCGCGCCTTCAGCAGCGCGAGGTCCTCCGCGACGCGGATCGGGTCTTGCTCGGTGGTGGTTTCATCGACATCGGCCGGGTCGACCTCGAACGGCAGGCCGAGCGCGGCGATCAGCTCGCGGCGTCGAGGGGAGCCGGACGCTAGGACAATCGGACGGTCGGGCGCGTTCATCGAGGCTAGGTGCGGTCGAGCACCGTGACGCACTCGATGTGCTGCGTGTGCGGGAACATGTCGACGGGCTGGATGCTGCCGAT
>CANIRU010000043.1 GCA_947470025.1 Chloroflexota bacterium | reverse complement strand
GCGGTCGAGGTACGTCACCGCCAGCTCGCGGAAGATGTAGTCGATGATCGACGACGAGAACTTGATGCGGTCGTGGCCCGTGACGGGGCCGGACGGCTCGAACTTCGTGAAGACGAACGCGTCCACGAACTTCTCCAGCGGCACGCCGTATTGGAGACCCATCGACACCGAGATCGCGAAGCAGTTCATCAGCGCGTTGAACGCGGCGCCGTTCTTCGACGTGTCGACGAACAGCTCGCCGAGGCGCGGGGCCTCGCCGGGGCGTCGGTCGAACTCACCCGTGTGGATGTAGATCGTGTGCCCGCCGACCTTCGCCTTCTGCGTGTACCCGGAGCGCCGCGAGGGCAGTGCGTCGCGCTCGCCGCGCATCATGCCGACCATGCGCTCGGCGGCAGCGACCACCGCGTCCACTGGCATGTTGTCGGCGGCCTCTTCGTCCTCGTACAGGTCGAAGTCATCGAACGCCATGCCGGCCAGCGGCTGCGACAGCTTCGAGCCGTCACGGTAGAGCGCGAGGGCCTTCACCATCGTGTCGGCGGCCGCCATGTAGACGTCCTTGACCTCCTGCACGGTCGCCTCGTTCGGCATGTTGATCGTCTTCGAGATGGCGCCGCTGATGAACGGCTGCGCCGCCGCAAGGATGCGCACGTGCGCCATGGGCGCGATGTAGCGCGTGCCGTACTTGCCACACTTGTTGGCGCAGTCGAAGACCGGGTAGTCCTGCTCCGCGAGGAACGGGGCGCCCTCGATCGTCATGCGGCCGAGGATGTGATCGTTCGCCGCCTCGATCTGCTCCTTCGGGAAGCCGAGGACCTCGAGCATGTTGAAGCCCGGGGCGCGCATCTGCTCGTCCGTGAAGCCGAGGCTGTCGCGGCAGAAGTCATCGCCCAGCGAGAAGCGGTTGAAGACGAACGAGATGTGGAACGCGGTCTTCAGCGACTGCTCCACGGTGTCCAGCGCGGGCTGCGTGAAGCCCTTCTGCGCCAGCGTGTTGCGGTTGATGAAGGGCGCGCCGTCCAGCGCCTGCGTGCCGACGCAGTACTGGACGATCGTCTTGATCTGGTCCTTCGTGTACTCGAGGCGCTTGAGGGCGGTCGGTACCGACTCGTTGATGATGCGGAAGTAGCCGCCGCCGGCGAGCTTCTTGAACTTCACCAGCGCGAAGTCCGGCTCGACGCCTGTGGTGTCGCAGTCCATCAGCAGGCCGATGGTGCCGGTCGGCGCGATGAGCGAGGCCTGCGCGTTGCGGTAGCCGTACTCCTCGCCCAGTCGCAGCGCGCGCGTCCACGCGTCCTGCGCGGCCTGCAGGAGGTTCGGCGGGCACAGCTCCTGGTCGATGCCGCGCGGGAGGACGGTGAGGCCCTCGTAGCGGTCGGCCGGGGCGTTGTAGGCCGCGCGGCGGTGGTTGCGGATGACGCGCAGCATCTCGTCGCGGTTCTCCGCGAATTTCGGGAACGCGCCCAGCTCACGCGCCATCTCCGCCGAGGTGGCGTAGGAGACGCCGGTCAGCACCGCCGTCAGCGCGCCCGTCCACGCCAGCGCCGCCTCGGAGTCATACGGGATGCCCTCGAGCATCAGCAGCGCGCCGAGGTTGGCGTAGCCGAGGCCGAGCGTGCGGTAGTCGTACGACTGCTGCGCGATGATCGGGCTCGGGAACTGCGCCATCAGCACGGAGATCTCGAGGACGATCGTCCAGATGCGCGTCGCGTGCTCGTAGCCCTCGAGGTCGAAGTCGCCGGTCTCGAGGTTCGTGAAGGCGAGCAGGTTCAGCGACGCGAGGTTGCACGCCGTGTCGTCCAGGAACATGTACTCGGAGCACGGGTTGGAGCCGTTGATGCGGCCGCCCGCCGGGCTCGTGTGCCACTCGTTGATCGTCGTGTCGTACTGGAGGCCGGGGTCGGCGCTCTGCCACGCGGCGAGCGCGATGCGGTCCCACAGCGCGCGGGCGCGCAGCGTCTTGTGGATGCCCTTGTCGCCGGTGCGGCGCGTCAGGTTCCAGTTGCGGTCGTGACGCACGGCGTCGAGGTAGTCCGCCGTGACGCGCACCGAGTTGTTCGAGTTCTGGCCGGAGACGGTGTTGTACGCGTCACCCTGCCAGTCCGTGTCGAACTCGCGGAAGTCGATGACCTCCGCGCCCTGCTCGGCGAGCTGCATCACGCGCTGGATGTAGACCTCGGACGTGGCGTCGGCGCGCGCGGCGCGGACGGCCTTGCGCAGGTCGCGGTTGGTCTTGGGGTCGAGGCCGTCCACCGTCGCCTCGAAGATCGCCTGGAGGTGGCGGCGCGTGACGCGGGAGCCGGTCACCATCGCGGCGACCTTCTGCTCCTCGTTGGCCTTCCACTCGATGAACTGCTCCACGTCGGGGTGGTCGGCGTCCACGATCACCATCTTCGCGGCGCGGCGCGTGGTGCCGCCGGACTTGATCGCGCCTGCGGCGCGGTCGCCGATCTTGAGGAACGACATCAGGCCGGACGACTTGCCGCCGCCGGAGAGCGACTCATCCTCGCCGCGGATGTTGGAGAAGTTTGAGCCGGTGCCGGAGCCGTACTTGAAGATGCGCGCCTCGCGCGTCCACAGGTCCATGATGCCGCCCTCGTTGACGAGGTCGTCCGCCACGGACTGGATGAAGCAGGCGTGGGGCTGAGGGCGCTCGTACGCGTTCGTGGAACGCATCATCTCGCCGGTCTTCGGGTCGATGTACGAGTGGCCCTGGGCCGGGCCGGTGATGCCGTAGGCCCAGTGCAGGCCGGTGTTGAACCACTGCGGGGAGTTCGGCGCGGCCTTCTGCGACGCCATCATCGAGCACAGCTCATCGTAGAACGCGCGCGCGTCCTCCTCGGTGTCGAAGTAGCCGTGCTTCCAGCCCCAGTACGTCCACGTGCCCGCGAGGCGGTGGAACGTCTGGCGCGCGTCGTCCTCGCCACCCATCGTGGTGCCGGCGGCGGGCACGCGGCGCTGCAGCCACTCCGGCACGCCATCCTCGGCGACCGCGACGGTCTCCTTCGGGACGCCGGCCTTGCGGAAGTACTTCTGCGCCATGATGTCCGTCGCGACCTGCGAGAACTGCGCGGGCATGTCGATGTCGGGCGCCTCGAACACCACCGAGCCGTCGGGGTTCACGATGCGCGAGGTGCGCTTGGTGAAGGGAATGCCGGCGTAGGTGTCGGCCTCGGAGCCGGCGATGGTGGTGAAGCGGCGCGGGATGCGCATGGAGGGGGACCTTTCTCCTCGACCTCTGTCGAGTCAGTCCCGTCGCGGGAGTCCCCAGATCTTGGGGTCGGTGGGCGGCGGAGGTACTAGGGGTTGTGGATAACTGCTCACGCGCTTGAGCGTATAACTCGGGCGCGAAGGTGATGATTGATCCCCCTGCGAGGCCTGTCAATGCGCTCGATCTGGTGATCAGAAATAACGTGACAACAGGGAGAACCCGTAGATTCAGATGACGTTATGGCATGCGAGGATCAGTGAGAATTCCTCGGAAACGAGTCGGTGACGAGGAGCGTTCTGCGCGACGCGGAGCGTTGTTGGCAGATCGCCTTGGGGTGTTTCGAGGACCGCGTGGGGTGGCACTCATAGGAGGAGGGAACAGATGTTCGTACCACGGAGAGTCCGAGTCGTGCCCGCTACCCCTGCCCGACGATCGCCTCGAGGTCCGCGACCGTTGAGGGGATGCGGCCGCTGAGGTTCCGGCGTCCGGATGGAGTGACGAGGACGTCGTCCTCGATGCGGACGCCGATGCCCTGGAGGCGCTTCGGGACGCGCGGCGCGTCGGTTGCGAGGTACAGGCCCGGCTCCACCGTCAGCACCATGCCCGGCACGAGCGCCGTCGACTTGCCGTTCGCGCGGTAGATCCCGGCGTCGTGGACGTCGAGGCCGAGCCAGTGGCTGGTGCCGTGCATGAAGTACGGCCGATACGTGTCGCGCTCGATGTTGCTCTGAACGGTGCCTCGCAAGATGCGAAGGTCGATGAGGCCCTGCACCAGCACCTTCAGCGCGGCGTCATGCACGGAGTGGAACGTCACGCCGGGGCGCACGCGGGCGATGCCGGCAGCCTGTGCCTCCCACACGATCTGGTAGACGTCCCGCTGCGCCGAGGTGAACTTGCCGTTCGCGGGGAACGTGCGCGTCACATCCGCGCCGTAGTAGTCGATCTCTGCACCGGTATCGAGCAGCAGCAGGTCGCCGTCCTCGATGCGCGCGCGGTTCGCGGTGTAGTGGAGCGTGCAGGAGTGCTCGCCCGCCGCGGCGATCGTCGGGAAGCCGTCACGAGGGGACCCCGCCAGCCGGTACTCCGTCTCGAGGATCGCCTGCACCTCGTACTCGTGCAGGCCGGGGCGCGTGGCGCGCATCGCTGCGTTGAGGCCGGCACCCGTCGCGTCGATGGCGGCCTGGAGCGCGGCCACCTCGGCGCGGCTCTTGACCACGCGCATCGCGTCCACGAGCGGCAGCGGGTCCCGCACGTCCTCGAGGGGTGCCATCCCGCGCTGCGCCGCCGCGCGCCGCCGGGCGATGTGCCGCGAGATCAGTGATTCGACGCCCATTCCGCGCGAGAGGGAGTGCTCGACCTCACCGAACGGGAAGTAGAGCGTCGTGGCGCTCGACAGCAGCCCGCCGAGCTTCTCGTCGAGCTCCTCGATGGGGAACGCGGCGTCCGCGCCGTAGCGCTCGCGAGCGCCCGCGACGCCGGCGCGGGGGCCGACCCAGACCGCCTGCTCGGGGTCGTGGGGGCGCACGAACATCACGAACGACTCGTCGTGGCCGGGGCGCAGGACGGCGACCGCGTTCGGCTCCTCGAAGCCGGTGAGGTAATAGAACGTCGAATCCTGCCGGAAGGGGTAGTCAACGTCGCCGTTGCGGTTCGACTCGTGCGCCGAGACGAACACCGCCGCGCTGCCGCGCCCCATCTGGCTCATCAGTCGACGGCGTCGGGCAGCGAACTCGGGCATCGGTCGTCCTCACAGCCTCGGGCCGCGCGAGGTTTGCGGCGTGACGCCAGCGTACCGCGTCCCCCGGGCTCGATCTTGCCCTCGATGCCCGTGCGTGCGTGCCTCGACGGCGGTAGGGTATGGCTACTGGACGACCGGACAACCGGAGTTCTTTAGCAGAGGCACTACGTGGTCGAATTCGGCTTGCTGGCGCTCCTCGGCGTCGCGCTCGGCGCGTTCGGCACGCTCGTCGGCGCGGGCGGCGGGTTCCTGCTCGTGCCGATCCTGTTGTTCGTCTATCCCGATACGCCGCCGGACACGATCACCGCGATGTCGCTGTTCGTCGTCTTCGCGAACGCCGCCTCCGGCACGGTCGCGTACTGGCGGCAGCGACGCATCGACCTGCTGACCGGTGGGCTGTTCGCCATCGCAACGCTGCCCGGCGCGGTGGCCGGCGCGATCCTCGTTGGCTACATCCCGCGGCAGCAGTTCAACATCCTCTTCGCCGCGGCGCTCGGTGGCATTGGCGCGTGGCTACTGCTGTCGAGGCGCGCGACGGCCATTCGTGCCCCACTGACCGGCGGAGGCGTGCTGCGCCGCAGCATTACCGATCACACCGGGTACACCTACGTGTACGGCTACCGCCTCTGGCACGGCCTCGCGATCAGCGCCGTGGTCGGGTTCGTGTCGAGCCTCCTCGGCATCGGCGGGGGCATCGTGCATGTGCCCGTGATGGTGGTGATGCTGCGCTTCCCCGTGTACGTGGCCACCGCGACGAGCCACTTCGTGCTGGCGCTGATGGCACTGGAGGCGACGCTGGTGCACGTCGCGGACGGCACGCTGGCATGGAACCTCGTGCTCGCGCGATCGGGGGCGATCGCTGCGGGTGCGATCGTCGGCGCGCAGGCGGGAGCGCACTTCTCGCACCGCGTCCGAGGCGACACGATCCTCCGCGCGCTCGGCGGCGCGCTAATCCTCGTCGCCGCGCGCCTGCTGTGGACAGCGCTCTCGCGCTGACAGCGCCCGCAGACACCTCGAGGGCTACGCCTCCGCGTCGTCGTCGCGGAGGTCGTCCATCACGCGCTCCTGCAGCGTCGGCACGAAGAACGCAAGCGGGACGACGAGGTAGACCGCAATGGCCACGTAGATGTTCGCCCACGCGGCGAAGGCGGCGATGAGGTAGATCACCGGGCCGGCTGCCCATTTCCGCAGCAACGCCTTGCGCGCGGCGACCTCGATGCGTGGATCCATCGCGTCCGACCAGAACGCTGCCTCGCAATACGCAAGGATGCCGCTGAGCCCGGTGAACGCCATCACCAGTCCGTACGTGAACAGTGCGACCGGCTCCGTTGGGTACTCGCTGATGAACTTCGTTGTGAACGGGATCATCGAGATCCAGAACAGCAGCGACAGGTTCAGCCACACCAGCCGGTACGGGTAGGACGCGATCACGCGGCTGAGCGCGTGGTGGTTCAGCCAGAAAACGAGGATCGTGAGGAACGAGAAGGCGAACGCGACGAACGAAGGAGCCACGTCGAGGAGCGCTTGCGCCACCGCACCGCCAGCATGCTCATGCGGCAGCTCCGGCACGCGCACTTCGAGCACCAGCAGCGTCGCGGCGATCGCGAACACGCCGTCCGTCAGCGCATCGATCCGTTCGGTGCGGTGCTCTGACATCGGTCCGTCCGTCCCTCAGTGTTCGCGCGTGCTCGCGTGGGCCGGGCCATTATGCCCGGCGACGCAAGGGCGAGGACGGACGGGCCCGCGGGCTATGCGGCTGGGCCGCTGCCCGCGGTACCTTCGCCGACCATCTGCGCAGCGGGGCGCGTGAGCCGTACAGGCCGTGCAGCGGGGAGGGATGGTGCCCCCGGCGTGAATCGAACACGCGCGCAAGGTTTAGGAAACCAATGCTCTATCCACTGAGCTACGAGGGCGCACCAACGCCACTTTAGCCCAGGTTCACGTGTGCCTCCAGATTCACGACCGCTCCGGCGGACCGCCTCGGCCAGCCCTGGCCGAACCAGCAGGTCGCTGCGGGACCGGTGGAGCGATATCGAACTCGATGCAGAGCGAATCCGGGCGCGTGGCAGACGCGACGCCTGAAGAAGACGCGATCCGAAACGAGTTCCGCGAACTCGACGACGGGACGAGCGGTCTAGCGCTCCGTCTCGTCGATCGACGTCCCGGTGAGCATCGCGGCGCCCAGCACGAATGACCAGATGGGGAACGGGTCGAGCGCCAGCCGCTCTGCGGCGCCGACGCGGTCACCGAGGAGTTGGAGCGCGAACATCGCGGTACCGGCCGCGCCGACCGTCGCTGCGGCAAAGCAGAACGCCGCGAGCCTCGGGCGCTGCGACCGGAGCGCCAGGCCCACGAGCAACGGCGCGACCACGCCGGGCACTCGGAGCAGCGCACCGAGGCGATGCAACTCCGGCGCCACGTCAGCCGGCGCCAACCCGACGAGGATCCCCCCGACGCCGGTGACCACCACGCCAGTCAGGGCGGTCGTGGTCAGCCGCGTGCGCGGGAGCGCTCGGCGCATGAGCACTGCACCGGCGATCGTCATGACGCCGAACGCGACGAATCCGACGTTCATCAGCAGGTGCCGTGGGGAGCAGATCACCAAGTCACGCCCGGGAGCGTGCTGCACGACGCCGCAGGTGGTGATGCCGAGATCGCTGATGGTGTTCAGCGTGAATGAGTAGGGACGAGGCCACGCCGCCGCCACGATGGCCTGAAGCGGGAAGTAGAGCGCCGTCGCCATCCAGGCGACCGCTCCCAGTCGGACATCGGTTCGGCGGTGGTTGCTCACCAGGGGAGGGTACCGCGCATGGGGCGATCCCGTTCCGGTTACACTGCCTCGGCTTACTGGAAGGAATATCCATGCCCACGTCATTGACTGCTGGTCAGCCGGCTCCCGACTTCGCCCTCGTCGACCAGGACGGGAAGACGCACCGGCTCCAGGACTACCGCGGCCGGAACGTGGTGCTCTACTTCTACCCGAAGGACGAAACGCGCGGCTGCACGATCGAGGCCTGCGAGTTCCGGGATGAGCACTCCGCGCTTGAGGCGCTCGGCGCGGTGGTCATCGGCGTCTCTCGCGACGACGAGGCATCACACAAGAGCTTCGCGGAGCACCACGGCCTGCCGTTCCCGCTGCTGGTGGATGGCGATACGGCCGTCTCGACGTCGTACGGCGCGTGGGGGCCGCGTGTCGTCGACGGTACCGAGCAGATGGGGCTGATCCGCTCGACGTTCCTTATCGGCCCGGACGGCAAGCTGCTCCACGTGTGGGCGCCCGTGACCGCCGAGGGCCACGCCAACGAGGTGAAGCAGGTGCTGGAGACGCTGCCGCGCACGTAGCCGCGCTGCGCGGTGACGCCTACGACCCGGTCTGACGTCCGACACGTCGTGTTTCCTCGGCGACGCGCTCCGTCGCCGCTGGCTTTGACCTGGAAGGGTCGTCGTGCGTCCGCGCCTTCCAGAGGAGCGCGTTCAACTCCGCGCCGGCGAGCATCATGTAGGCGCTGATGTAGAACCACAGCATCAGCACGACCAGCGCGCCGAGCGCGCCGTAAGTCGCGTTGTACGAGCCGAAGTTGGAGACGTACACGCTGAACCCGGTCGTGGCGATCACCCACGTCACCGTGAAGAGCACCGCGCCCGGCGTGATCCAGCGGAAGGGAATGTCGACGTCCGGTGCGGCCCAGAAGAGCACGGCGGTCGCCAGCGTGAGCAGCACCGGCGGCAACAGGAACCGCATGACGTTGACCGCGAGTTCGTAGGCGCCCTGAAGGCCCAATACTTCGGCCACGGTGGCCCCGATCATGCCCCCGGCGACCGCCGCGATAAACGCGACGATGAGCGCGCCACCGCTGAGCGCGGTCAAGCCCACGGCGATCCCCGTCTGCTTCCACCACGGGCGCGACTCATCGACGTCATAGGCGATGTTCATCGCGCGCATTGTTGCGGACATGCCGCCGGCGGCGGCCCACACGGCGCCGAGGATCGCGATCGAGGCGAGGCCCGAATGCTGGGCATCCAGTATCTCGGTGAGCTGTTTCGTCAGTAGCGAGCGCGCGTCGCCGGGCAGCGCGACTGCGATGCGGTCGAGGATGGCTGTGGACGGATTGTCGATCCCGATGACCGGAGCGACGAGTCCGCCGAGCGCGGCGAGGAAGATGAAGAACGGGAAGAGCGCGAGCAAGAAGCGGTAGGACAGGCCCGCGGCGAGGTCTCCGGCGTCGTCCGCGGACATCTCCTGCCAGAGTGACCGCGCGATGTCGAACTTCGCTCTCATGTCGCCTCGCACCTAGTGTGCGCGCGGCGGCAGCGCGATCGAGGAACGCGTAGGCGAGCGTGGTGGCAGAAACGTAACCATTGCGCTCATCAGCACGTTCGCGGTGACCACGCGCAGCGCTTCACTCGTGCTCGATGCCTTCAATGGGCGCGCCACGTCTCGCGATCCGGAGGTGCGGGCCGAAGCGCCTGCACTGTTCGGTGATCACCCCGGAGCGTCCTGACTATCGTGCGCGAGTCAGCGTTACGGAGGTCGAGGTGGTGAAGCCACCACCGAGCGCGCTCCGGAAGTCCGCGTTGACGAAGGCGGGGGCACCGATCACCAGCGCGTGGAACTGTCCGCTCCCGTCCTGAGCCCAGACTCCGGTGGCACCAGCGGCGCGCGCGGCCGTCTCGATCTGCGCGAGGCTGCCCGCGTCGAACACGGCGAGCGCGACGCCACTGGGGTCGAAGACCGGCGCGCTGACGAGACGCCCCCCGTCGGCCCGGCCCGCCGGTGGGCTGCCCTGATCAACAATCGGCGAAGCGGGCGTCCGCGAGCTGGACGACGGGCCGTAGAGCGCGCGGATTGCGGCGTACTCGTTGGGGGATGGGCTCGTCTTGCAGTTGGCGGGCTGCTGCGGGTCGAAGGTCGGGTACATGATGTCGGCGGGATCCGAGCTGTGATTGAGGCCGAGCGCGTGTCCGGTCTCGTGGATGACGATGTGTGCGAGGCACGCGGGCGCCATGGTGGCGGCACCCTGATCGATGTTGATCTGCGCGTCGACGATGCGCTCTAGCGGGGGCGTGCCGATGACCAGCATGGTCTGCGCCGCCTCGCTCCCGACGGCGCCGTGGGCGTTCTCGTTGAACCCGATCCGGACGGGCTTCGACGTCGCGTTCCACGTGTCCGGGCCGCAGTCGCCCGCGTACGACGCGTTCAGTTGCGCTCCGGCGGCGTTCCACAGCGCGACGGCCTGCTCGACGGATCGCTGGAACGCTGCCGGTGCGATCGCCGCGGGCCGGCGGGCCTGGTCAGTGCAGAAAGGGATCGCAGTCAGCTCGGGCGCCCAGCGCGGCGAGGCGGCTGCGGCCACCGGCGCTATCCCGAACACCGCGGTCGCGGTGATCGCGACCAGCAGCGGGAGGATCAACGATCCGCCGCGCCGCGACGTCCAGAGGGGCTCGGGCATAGTGCGTCTCCGCGGAAGCGGATTGGCCGCTTCCTGTTACGTGTTCGAGATGCGTGGCGCCACGAATGATGCACATCTTCAACGCGCGGAGTCAGTGGGCGTTTCGTTGAGATCGAAGGGTGATCGCACGGAAACCTGCGCGAGCTTGCGCAGGTATAGCGATGTGTCGAACACAAAGACCGATTCGCTCGTGCGGTCAGCGCCCTTCGCATCGCCGGAGCGCGGCGCTAGGGACGGACGATCTGGCGGATCGGCTGGCCCTGGCTGAGGACGTAGAGCTCGCCGTTTGCATCGATGCCGAAGGACGTAATCTGCTTCGCACCGGTCGCGATGAGTACCGGGGTGCCCGGCGCGTCCGCGCGGATCGCCCAGATCTCACCGGAGCAGTAGTCCGCGTAGATGTAGGCGCCCGCGATCTCGGGGACGAGCGTGCCGCGATAGACGAAGCCCCCGGTGATTGAGCATCGGCTGTTGCTGTGGTCGTACGCTGCGACGGGCGCGGTCAGCCCCGCGCGGTTGCAGCCGCTCGAGGGCTTGTAGCAGCGGTCGCCCTCGGTGATGTTCCAGCCGTAGTTGCCGCCGCGCTGGACGACATCGACTTCCTCGACGGCGCCCTGTCCCACGTCGCCGGCCCAGAGCGCGCCGGAGGCGGAGTCGAAGGACATCCGCCACGGGTTGCGCAGGCCGTATGCATACACCTCGCCACGCGCGCCGGCGCTGCCCACGAACGGGTTGTCGCCGGGCACGAGGTAGGGCTGTGCCGCCGAGGCGGCACGGACGTCGATGCGGATGATCTTGCCGAGCATCGCGCCCAGGTTCTGCCCGTTTCCGTTGGGGTCGCCTCCGGATCCGCCATCGCCCAGGCCGAGGTACAGCATGCCGTCCGGCCCGAAGCGGATCGCGCCGCCCTTGTGGTTCGGGAACGGCTGCGGCGTTTCGAGGACGATGAGCGCGGAGTCGCGGTTGATGGCGAGGTCGTTCGCATTGCGCGTGAAGCGCGCGAGCACGGTGCGTCGAGGATTCGCGGCGGCGTAGTAGATCCAGACGTACCGGTTCGTCGCGAATTCCGGGTCGGGCGCCATCGACAGCAGCCCCTCCTCGCTCGACAGCGTCACGCGGTCGCGGAGGTCGAGGATGGTCGTCGCGGTACCGTTCTGAACCGCCCAGACCGTGCCGGCCTGCTCCAGCACGAAATACGTCGTGTCGCCGGGCGTCAGTGGATACGGGCCCATCTCGGTGGGCTGTGACCAGGTCTTGCCGCCGACCGATCGGAGCGCGATCGGACGCGGGTCGTTCCCGGGAGGCACCGCGGACCTCGCGGCGACGAGGGTGACGGCGGTGCTGGAGCTGAACCCCGCGGGGAACTGCGCCTTGAACGCGTCCCGCAGAAACGCCGGTCCGTCCACGACCAGCAGTTGAAACGCGCCGTTCGGAGACTGCGCCCACACGCCACCAGCGCTGGTGAGACGCGCCGCAGCCTCGAGCTGGTCCACCGTGCCGCCGCGGAACACCACCGCCGCCTGCCCGGACGTGCTGTACGCCGGCGCGCTCGCGAACGTGCCCGCCGTGGGCACCTGCGCCCACGCATCCTCGACGCTGAACGCGATGGCGAGGGCTACGAGCAGCGCGCCGAACCTCAGCCGAGCGGTGCGCGTGGCAGGGAGCATGCGGGGCCTCGTTCGTCTCGTTGTGGGTTCCCGATCGTACACGCGAGCGTTAACGGAGACGGATCGGAGATCGTTCGGGCGTCGCGGATGCTCGTCGCTGGGCGCGCCCGGCGCGAAGAAGCCCGCCATTGGCGGGCTTCTTCACTCCCGGTCGCCTGCGAGGGCGACTACCGGTCTGGGGAGCGATCCGTGCGCTCCTCGGGCGGCGGCTCGGCGCGCGCCGCGCCGTCGTTGTGCAGCGGTCGCGATCCGGGCTGGCTCTCGTCGCGTTCGGCCTGCCGCTCGATTGGGCGGGCGATGTCATCGGTGCGATCGAACCCCGTCTTCGCCGGTTCGTTCGTGTCCATGCGGATCTCCGTTCTCGTGCCCTCGGAGGCTCGTGTTCGATGGCGACGACGCCACCGTCATGCTCTGACTGTGGCCCCAGATGCATCGAACGAACGACCACCTCGCCGGCCGCCGCGTTGCAGACGCCGGTCGTTTGCGATGACCTCGGCGCGGCAAGGTCTGGAATGTGCCTCGGCCGGCGTGTTACATCGTGTGGCGTTCGCACGGAGCGACGAGGGAGCCGGATGATCACGACCGACACGTTCTTCACCACGCATGGAGAGCGGTTCCTGCCGACCGACCACGCTCGCGGTCCCTGGAACCGCGAGACGCTGCATGGTCGCGTGATCTCCGGGCTGCTGGCCCACGCGCTCGAATCGAAGCACGGCGACCCCGCGTTTCAGATAGCGCGCTTCACCGTCGACATGTACCGCGTCGCGCCGATGGCGCCCGTGACGATCGAGACCGAGGTCGCGCGCGAGGGGAACCGCATCCGCGTCATCGACGCAGTGCTACGCAGCGAGGGCCTCGAGATCGCCCGGGCGAGCGCGGTGATGCTGCGCCGCACGGAGCAGCCCGACGGCAAGGTCTGGTCACCACCGAACTGGGTTGTCCCCGCGCCGGAGTTACTGCGCGCCGCAGGAGCCGCGCAGCGGTGCGCCCGCGATCACGAGGTGGGACGCGCGCCCGATGCCCCCGACGGAGGCCGGCGCGAAGCGGGCCTGGATTCGCGAGACCTTTGGGTTCGTGGACGGCGCGCCGTCCAGCGCATTCGTGAAGGCGGCGCAGGTCGCCGACTACGCGAACCCGTTCGCCAACTCGGGCGACCAGGGGCTGCAGTTCGTCAACGCGGACATCACGCTGTACATGGACCGCCAGCCTCGAGGTGAGTGGATTGGCCTCGAGGTCGCGACGCACCTCAGCACGAAGGGCGTCGCGATCGGCGAGTGCGCGCTGTTTGATCTCGAAGGGCCGTTCGGCCGATCGCTGGTGTGTGGCGTGGCGAACCGGCGGACGTAGCTGGCGCCACTGGACTCGTTACTGGACTTGTGGCCAGACGAGCTTGCTCAGGAAGTCCGCGACGCCCGCCTCGGCCTGCGGGCGCGCCGCCGAGGGGAACATCACGCGGTAGCGCACCGCCCATTCGCCGTCGCGGAAGTAGTACGCGTGCGTGTCCACGTCCGCGGTCTTGTCGTTGAACGGCTCGACGAACGTGAACTTCGCGACCAGGCCCGGGTGCTCGCGCCCGCCCGAGGTGATGCTGCCGGCGGTCGAGGGCTGCGGCACGAGCTCCACGTTGTGTGCCTTGAGGATCGCCGTCTTGTCCTGCGTGAACTGCTGCTCCGCCGTCGCCTGGTCCGCGGCGGCACTCACGCGCGAGACGGTGATCGTCAGCGCGATCGGTGTGGTGGTGTCATTGAGCTTGTACGCCGCCGTCACCTGGCGTGTGTCGCCCGCGCCCGTGTAATCCACCGCGCCGCGCTGGAACTTCCCGACCGTCGCCGGGAACTGCCAGCGATCGGCGTACGTTGCGGGGGCAGGTGGTGTCGCGGGTGTCGAGGAGCAGGCAATGAGCACCGCCGCGACGATCGCGCAGGCCAGTGTCGCGGTGAGCTTCATCGACTCGCCCTTCGTGCGCTAGCCCAGCGGGCCGCGCTCCAGTTCCCACGCAGCACGCGCTGCGGGCCACTCATCCTCGAGGATCGTCAGGTACTGCGTGTCGCGGTATTCGCCCTCGATGACGTCATTGTGACGGAGGATGCCATCGATCTTGAATCCCGCGCGCTCGTAGACGTGGATGCCACGCGGGTTGGTGACCTCTGGGTCGATCGTGACGCGATGCAGCCGCTTCACTTCAAACAGGTAGCGCAGCATCACGCGGATCGCCTCGATGCCTGCGCCGTGGCCACGCGCATCGGGCTCGCCGATCAGGATGTCGATGCCCGCGTCCCAGAAGTAGTCCGGGTCGGGGTAGCGGTGCGAGTACTGGATGAGGCCCACGCCCCGGCCCGCAAGCTCAATCACGAAGCTCCATGCGGGGTACACATCCGGTTCGATGTACTCCTCACGCAGGTCCTCGACCGTCTCCAGGGGCTTGCCCCAGAACTGGCGTACCTCAGGCTCGTGCAGCCAGCGCATGAGGTTGGGGAGGTCGTCCTCGGACAGCGGGCGCAGTGAGACGTCGTGCGGGCCGTGGATCGCGACGTGGTCCGTCGGATCGATGGGCTCGTACTTCGCCATCGACGTTACGCCTACGCGTCCTGTTCGAGGACGGCGTCGTAAAGGGTGACCGTCGGCGGGCCCTCGAGGATGCCCATGAGCGATCCCTGCGCGTGGCCCTTCTTGAACGCGTCGCTGTTCGCCCACGCGAAGAACGCCTCGCGCGACTCCCACGTGGAGTGCGAGACGTACTCGCCGGGGTTGGGCGGCGTGCCGTGGCCACCGCCGTTACGCAGCAGCGCGAAGCGCACGAAGCCGGGCACGCCATCGAGGTGTGTCTCGCGCTCGGCCCAGATGCGCTCGAACTCCTCGGCCTTCTCGGGCACGACCTGGAAGCGGTTCATGGCGATGAACATCGGTGGCTCCTTTGCGGCGATCCGCCGATACAACAGCCGATACAACAATGGCGGCCCGGAGGCCGCCATTGTCATCTGTCTGAGGTGGTGGAGACGAGGGGATTCGAACCCCTTACCTCTGCAATGCGAATGCAGCGCTCTACCAACTGAGCTACGCCCCCAGGACGACCAGTATAGAAAGCCCCGCCGGTCAACGGCAAACCAGACCTGCTGGCATGACCTAGTCGAGGAGCCCCGGGACGACCTCGATCGTGACGCGCTTCGCCTCGAGGTCGACGGACAGGACGATGTCGCTGATCGCGGGGATCAGCGCGTCCTTCTTGCCGGGGCGGGCGACCACGTAGACGTCGTTCGCGCCGGTGCCGAGGACGTCCGTCAGGTGGCCGATCGACTCGCCCTCGGACGTGACGACCTCGAGGCCGACGAGGTCGTCGATGTAGTACTCGTCCTCGGGGAGGGGCCGAAGGTCGGTTTCCTCGATCTCGATGTAGGTGTCACGGAGGCGTTCGGCGGCGGTGCGGTCGGGGTAGCCCTGGAACTTGATGATCGGGTAGCCCTGAGGCTGGACCATCTCGACGATCTTCGTGGGTCGGCCGAGCACGAGGACGACCGAGTCCGCCTTGAGGCGATCCTCGTTCGTGGTGAGCGCCGAGACCTTCACGTGCCCCTTCATGCCCCAGATGCCGTTAATGCGGCCCACGGCGATGCGGCCCGGCGCGGTGGGGACGTGTGGCGTGTGCTGGTTGGGAGTCTGGGGCGCATCCGCCGCCTCGATCAAGACGGCGTCGGGAGCGGCCTCGCCGGGCTGTGCCTCCCCGGAGGAGGGAGCACCGGCGGTACTGTCTTGCACGCGCGCTATTCGATGCTGAGGGTCGCGCGGACGCCCGCGCGAACCGCAGCGACGTGGAGCAGGGAGCGCAGTGCGTTCGCGCATCGGCCGTCGCGACCGATCACGCGGCCCTTGTCCTCCTCGGCGACGTAGAGGTGCAGGACGATGCGGTCACCGTCGTGCTCTTCCTCCACGACCACCTCGTCGGGCTTCTCGGCCAGCGCGCGGGCGACGTATTCGATGAGCTTCTTCACGAGTTACTCCGCGGCCGGGGCGTCGGTCGCTTCGGCAGCGGGCGCCTCGGCGGCAGCGGCAGCCTCAGCAGCGGCGGCTTCGGCGGCGGCGGCCTCAGCGGCAGCAGCCTTCTCGGCTTCCTCGGCGGCCTTCGCCGCAGCCTCGCGTGCCTCGGCGGCGGCCTTCTCGGCGGCAGCAG
>CANIRU010000042.1 GCA_947470025.1 Chloroflexota bacterium | reverse complement strand
TCGATCAGGACGGTCGGTGCCGCCTCCATGCCGATGCGCTCCGCGGCTTCGGGTGCGAGCACGGACAGCGCGCGCATCGCGAGGCCGCCGTTCCATAGCCGCATCGCGAGCGCACCGGCCTCGACGAGCGTGTCCGCGCGCACGGCGAGCGTGCGCGTCGCCGCGGGCAGCGGCGCTACCTTGAACGAGGCCTCGACGATCACGCCGAACGCGCCGAGCGCGCCTGTATGCAGGCGGTGCATGTCGTAGCCCGTGACATTCTTCACCACGCGTCCGCCCGACTTCGCCAGCTCGCCCGAGGGCATCGCGACGACCGCGCCGAGCAGCAGGTCGCGCGCGGCGGGCAGGTGGCCGCGCCACGCACCGGAGCGCCCCGTCGCGAGGAGGCCGCCGATCGACACGTGGTCATCGGGTGGCGGGTCGATCGGCAGGTACTGGCCGTGCTCGCCCAGCGTCTGCTGGAGTGCCTCGAGGTGGATGCCCGCCTCGACGGTGAGCGTGAGGTCGTCGGGTACGTACTCCACGATCCGCTGAAGGCCCCGCGTCTCCAGCGCCACGTCGTAGCGCAGCACCGGTCTGCCCAGGCTCAGCGCAGTCCGTCCGCCCTGCGGTACCACCACCACGCCCGCCTCGTCGGCAGCGCGGAGCAGGGCGGCTACCTCGAGACGGTCGTCTGGGCTGAACGCGAGCGCGGGCTCGACCGTGTCGATGCCGAAGCCGCTCGGCGAGCGTTCGACGTCTGAGGGGACGACGTGGCGCAGGGCGTCAAGGCGCGTATTGCCGGTCGAGTTACTCGTCACTAGATGTACACGCCGGGCTTCGAGATGTGCGCGGCGATCTCCGCGGCGTGACCGCTCGCGCAGCCGTGGCCTCCGGGCAGCACCTTGCAGGGGTTGAAGCGCTCGACGCTGCCGAACGCGAGGCGGACGCGCTCCATGGCGGCAAGGTCGCTCGGGTTGAACACCCACTCCATGTACGAACGCTTTTCCGAACCGACGCCGTGCTCCCCCGTGATCGCCCCACCGACGTCCACACACAGCCGCATGATCTCGCCTCCGAGGTCGAGGACGCGCTGTGTGGCGCCCTCCTCCTGCGGGTCGAACATGATGTTCGGGTGCAGGTTGCCATCGCCCGCGTGGAAGATGTTCGCGCAGCGGAAGCCGTACTGCTCCACGAGCTCCATCACGCGGTGCATCACAGCCGGCAGCTTGGTGCGCGGCACGACGCCATCGAGGAGGTAGAACGCGGGGACGGCGGCGCCGATCGCGCCGATGCCGGCCTTGCGCCCCTCCCAGAGCCGGTCGCGCTCCTGCTGCGTCTCGGCCGAGCGCACCTCGCGCGCGCCGCTCGCGCGACAGGCCTCGATGACGGCCTGTGCCTCGATCGCCACGCCCTCGGACAGGCCTTCGATCTCGATGAGGAGGACGGCGCCGGCGTCCATCGGGTAGCCGGCGTGGATGCGCGGCTCGACGACCTTGATGATCTCCTGGTCCATCATCTCAAGCGCGACCGGAATCACGCCGTTGCGGATGATCGCGGACACCGCCTCCGATGCGGCCTCGATGCTGTCGAAGATGGCGAGCATGGTGCGCACGTCAGGCGCAGCGGCGATCAGCCGCAGCGTCGCCTGCGTAACGATGCCGAGCGTGCCCTCCGATCCGACCATGAGCCCGCGCAGATCCACTCCCGGCGCGTCGAGCACGCGGCCGCCCAGGTTGATCAGGCGCCCGTCGGCGACGACGACCTCGAGCCCCAACACGTGGTTCACGGTGGAGCCCTGCGCGAGGGTGTGCGGTCCGCCCGAGTTGTTGCCGATGTTCCCGCCGACCGAGCAGATGCGCTGCGAGGAGGGGTCGGGGGCCCAGGTCAGCCGGTGCGGCGCGAGCGCCTCCTGCAGCTGCAGGTTGATCACACCCGGCTCGACGACCGCGATGCGGTTCACGGGGTCGATCTCGACGATGCGGTTCATGCGCGTCAGCGCCACGACCACGCCGCCCTTCACCGCGAGCGTGCCCCCGGCGAGGCCGGTGCCGGAGCCTCGAGGGATCACCGGGACGTCGAACTGGTTCGCCGCGCGCACCACCGCCGCGCATTCCTCGGCGGTGCCGGGGAAGACGACGGCATCGGGCAGCGCGTGCTCGATGGTCGCGTCGTACTCGTAGCCGATCAGGTCTTCGGGGGCGTGCACGAGGTTGCCAGCCCCGACAGCGCGTCGGAGCGCCTCCAGGAGCGCGGGGTTCGAGGTCGTCGGCATCTCAGGCCGAGTGTAGCATCGGGGGAACGCCCGTCCCCCCATCGATCGGAGTCCCCGTGACCGCATCCCGCCTCGACGCGATCGATCTCGATGCCGTGCGTGATGGCGTGGAGGCTGCCGTCCGCGCGGCCAACGAGGCGATCCGTGGTGTCCTCGCACAGACCTCGATGAAGGTCGCCAGCAAGGGCGAGGCCGGCCCGGTCACCGAGGCGGACTATGCCGCTGACAAGGTGCTCCACGACATGCTGATGCCGCTGATCGATGGCGCGCGCTGGCTCTCCGAGGAGTCGAGCGAGGAGGCTCCGCTGATCCGCGGGGAGGCGACCTGGGTCATCGACCCCCTCGACGGCACGCGTGAGTTCCTGCGCGGGCTGCCCGAGTACGGCGTGTCGGTCGGGCTCTTCGTGGACGACCGGCTCGTCCTCGGCGGTGTCGGGTTCCCGTGGGACGGGACGGTGCTCTCCGGCCTCGTCACCGCGACCCGCCGCGAGGCCTGCCGCGACGGCGCGCCGATGGCGCTGCTGCCGAACGACGGCGTCGTGGAGCGCGTCGTCGTGTCGCGTAACGACTACGAGCGCCGCCGCCTCCAGTACCGCATCCCGTACGAGGTGTACCCGTGCGGCTCGGCGGCCGTGAAGCTGGTGCACGCCGCCGACATCGCGACGGACGTCTACTTCTCCACCGGCCCGCGCTCCGTGTGGGACGTCTCCGGGGGTGTCGCCGTCCTCGAAGGCGTCGGCGGCGTCCTCATGTCGATCGAGGGCACCCGCATCGAACTCTCTCCCCAGCAGATCGAAGTGCCGCCGTACGTCGCCGGCGCCCCGGAGGACTGCCTGACGCTGCTCCGGCGCGTGGGCCTGCTGGAGTAGGCACCCTGCGCGCGCGCTGTGCGTCCGCGGGGCGAGGCACGTCGAGGTACTTGCGTGGGGCGGGCCACCCCCTGCCCCTCCCGGCGCGGGAGGGGTTGAAGACGAAGGGGCTTCGCCCCTTCGAGCATCCCGGGAACGAATTCACTTCTTCCCCACCGCGATGTGCGTTCAGAGGTGGGTTCGAGAGCCTGTCGTCGACGTCGTGCGAGAGGGCAGCGTGAGGATCGGTATCCGCATCGCCCCAGGGGCCCGTTGGGGGTGAAACCCCCAACAATTCATCCCCCTTCCCGCGCCGGGAAGGGGGCAGGGGGGATGAGCCGCCCCACGCAAGCAACCTCAGCGTGACTCGCGTTCTGCGACCCCCACGCATCACCTCGATCGTCCCGCGCGCGCCTCAGCACAAACAACGAAGCCACCGGCGTCCCGGTGGCTTCGTTGAGTCGATCGCCCTTGGCGAAGAGGAGTTACTTCTTCTTGGGCTTGGCAGCCGGCTTTGCGGCCGGCTTCGCCGCGGGCTTCGCGGCAGGCTTCTTCGTCGCAGCCAAAGTGGTTCCTTTGACTAGCCGACCGCGGGTTGGGCGGGCGGCACCCATGGGTGTGCGTGACGGCAACAGGGCCCTGCGGTCGTCACCTCCAACACAACGCATCATCTGCCCGATTGGTTGCGTGCCGCTACCGCGATCGCGAGAAATTTCTGTGCCGCGTGCCATCGACATCGCTACGCGCCGAGGCGACGCGCGAGGTCGACGAGGTCGCGCACGCGCTCGATGCGCCCGTCATACCCGAGGTCGCGATTGCGCGGCCAGTCGCAGAGGAAGACGCGTGTCGAGGATGCCTGCGCCAGCAGTTGCGCGGTCCGCGGATCGTCGTCCACATGCTCGTCCGCGCCGAGGGCGCGCAGCGTCTCGAGCTTGAAGTGAGCGCTCTTGAGCACGGTCTCGTTCACGATCACGCGTTCCACGAGGTCGTCCAGGCGGTGCCAGCGCAGCCACGCTGCAGGTTGGGTGCGCCGGCCCGTGACCACGACCAGCCGACGCGCGGCGCGGAGCGCCTCCAAGGCCTCACGGACGCCGGGCATCGGGGCGCGGAGGTCGAATCGCAGGTGGTCGAGTGGGCCGTTGAGCCAGCGCGGGTAGACGCGCGCCTCGGACGGTGCCGCAGTGGGGTCAAGGAACTCGCGACTGATGCCGAGGTTCACGCCAAACGGCGGCCGGCAGATCACGCCGTCGAAGTCGAGCGTCAGCAGGGGCAGTTCGGACACGCGGTGTGTCCTAAACGCTCACCGGCGGCTCGGGCGGCGGGCTGGGCGGGATGCCGGGCGGCACCGGGAAGTCGGTACGGGCCGCGGGCACGTGCTGCATCGTCGAGCCGACGACGGCTGGGCGTGCCTCGATCTCCTGCGAGAATGTCGCGAGGCGGTCCTCGACGAGGCGGAAGATCGTGCCTTCCGCGAAATGACCATCGGCATCCCGTTCGTGGCCCGCCGGGATGCCGGTCAGCACCTCGATGCCTTCCTCGATCGTGTCGACGGCGTAGATGTGGAACTTGCCATCACGGATCGCCTGCGCGACGTCCGGGCGCAGCACGACGTTCTCAACGTTAGTGCGCGGCAGCATCACGCCGTGCGTTCCGTCGAGGCCCCGCGCGACGCATATGTCGTAGAAGCCCTCGATCTTGTCCGAGGCGCCGCCGATCGGCTGGACGCGGCCGAGCTGGTCCACCGATCCCGTGATCGCGATGCGCTGGTCGATCGGCCGCTCGGACAGCGCCGACAGCAGCGCGTAGAGCTCCGTCGACGACGCCGAGTCGCCGTCGATGTCACCGTAGAGCTGCTCGAAGGTCAGGCTGGCGTGGAGGGCGTTCGCCTTGTTCTGGCCGAACTTGTATGCGAGGAAGCCGCGCAGGATGAGGAAGCCCTTGTTGTGGATGCGCCCGGCCATCTCGCTCTCGCGCTCCACCATCACGATCGTCCCGCGCCCCGCGGAGACGATGCAGGTGACGCGTGACGGCCGACCGAAGGAGATGTCGCCGAGGTCGTAGACGGAGAGGGCGTTGATCTGCCCGATCACGGCGCCTTCGGTCGCGACGTACAGCGAACCGTCGTTCATCGCGCCGATGATTCGCTCGCGGACGAGCGAGGACCGGTAGACGCGCTGCTCCAGCGCCTGATCCACGTGGCGCGCCTCGACGATGCGTAAGCCGTCCAGTCGCGCCCAGTAGTCGGCCTGCCGCACAAGGTCGAGGAACGCGGCGATGTTCGCCGACAGCCGCCGTTGGTCCTCCACCATGCGCGAGGAGTACTCGATCAGGTGGGCGACGGCCTCGCGGGAGAACGGGACCAGGCCGGAGCGGTCGCACTCGGAGCGGATCACATTCGCGAGCCCGCGGACGTTGTCGGAGGTGCGCGGGTAGTCGGAGTCGAAGTCCGCCTTCACGCGGAACAGGTCGCGGAAGTCCGGATCCTGGCGGTAGAGCAGTCCATACAGGTGCCCATCGCCAACGATCGCCACCTTCACGTTCAACGGCAGCGGCTCCGGGCGCAGACCGCTCGTCGGCACGAGCCCATAGGCCTCGGCGATGTTCTCGATTGCCAGGCGCTGCGAGAGCAGGGCGCGCTTCAGCCCATCGAGGGCCTGCGGGTTTGTGAGCAGGTCGCGCAGCCGGATGATCAGGTACCCACCGTTGGCTCGAGCCAGCGAGCCCGGCTTCACCATCATGTGATCGGTGACCGACGCCCCGAACTGGCCCTGGTACTCGATGCGGCCGAGCAGGTTGTAGTACGTCGGGTTGGTCTCCCGGATCACCGGCGCGCCGCGTTGCGGATCGTTGGCGACCACGACGTTCACCGCGTAGCGGCTCGACGCCGGCGCCTGCGGCGGCGCCATCAGTGCGGCGATCCCCGCCGCCTGCGGCGGCTGCCCTCCCGCGCGGAAGCGGTCCCGCTGCGCCTGGATGTCGTCCGACACGGCGTCGAGGAACTCGCGGATCTCGATATCGGAGCCGTACGTCTCGATCAGCGGGTCGAAGAGGTGGGTGGTCGCGTAGTTCGCGACCTCCTGGTCCAGCTTCGTCGAACGCTCTGCCGCTTCCCGTTCCGTGCCGCGCACCTGGAGCAGGGCGTCCTGCACCGCGTGCTCCAGCTGATGGCGCTTCTCGATGATCTCGTTGCGCTGGGCCTCGGGCAGCGCGGCGAAGGCCTCCTCGCTCGCCGGCTTCCCCTCGATCAGAGGGGCGGAGACGATGCCCGCCTGCCCGAACTGCAGCGCGAACCCCATCGTCGCGGCGTGCTGCTGCAGCGCCTCGATGATGGCGCCCCGCTGCTGGTCCAGCGCGTCGGCGAGCTCCTGACGACGGCGGGCGTACGAGTCGGACTCGAACGCCGCGCGGAGGTCGCGCCCGGCCGACTCGACCGCGAGCGCGACGGCCGCGGCGAAGGCGTGCGCGGTGCCGGGCCGCAGCGAGATCGCGATCGGCCGGTCAGCGTCGGCGAAGTTGTGGACGTACACCCAGTCGAGGGGCGGCGGCATCTGTGCGGCGCGGCGGCGGAGGAATGCCTCGACGATCGTGGTCTTGCCGTAGCCGTCCGGGCCGGATGCGAACAGATTGTAGCCGGGCGCCGACATGCCGAGGGCGAACTCGATCGCGCGGACGGCGCGCTCCTGGCCGAAGACGGCGTCGAGGGCGGGAAGGTCGTCGGTGCTGTCGAAGCCGAGCCACGTGAGATCGCAGGGCGCCGTCACCTGGTCGGCGGTCAGCCGCAACGAGTCGCGCAGATTCGGCATGTGATGACCTTCCGCCGCGTCGGTGGTGCAGCCCGATCGTAGCACCGGCCCGCCGCAGTCTCGCGCGGCCCATCGAGGCGAGATAGCATCGCCCAGCGTCTCCCACGGGGAGGCACACCGAGGGATTCGAGGCGGCTCGCGCCGCCCGTGGGAAGAGGACGAGATGCGCGCAGTCGTGATCACCGAGCCGGGTGGCCCCGAGGTTCTGAAGATCCAGGAGATGCCCGACCCGACGTTCGGCGCGGAGGAAGTCCTCGTCGCCGTCCACGCGAGCGCGCTGAACCGCCTCGACCTGCTGCAGCGTCGTGGGCGCTACCCGATCCCCCACGGCGTGCGCGCGGACATCCCCGGCGTCGAGATGGCCGGGGTGATCGAGGCGGTCGGGGAGCGTGTGCAGGGCTGGAAGCCCGGCGACCGCGTGATGGCGCTGCTCTCTGGCATGGGCCATGCGACGAAGGTGGCGGTGCACGAGCGGATGCTGATGCCCGTGCCCGCGAACCTCGACCTGACGCAGGCCGCCGCGATCCCCGAGGTGTTCCTCACGGCCTACGACGCGGTCTTCCTGCAGAGCGGCCTCGAGATGGGCGAGTCGCTGCTGATCCACGCCGTCGGCTCGGGCGTCGGCAGCGCCGCGCTCCAGATGGCGCACGCGCAGTCCTCGAGGACGTTCGGGACGGCGGGCTCCGCGGAGAAGATCGAGCAGGCGAAGGCGCTCGGCCTCGACGTCGGCATCAACTACAAGGAGGCCGACTTCGCCGAGGTCGTCGAGCGCGAGACCGGCGGCAAGGGCGTGAACGTCCTGATCGATGTCATCGGCGCGCCGTACTGGGAGCAGAACATGCGCTCCATGGCGATGAAGGGCCGCATGATCATCGTCGGCACCATGGGCGGTGCCACGGTCGAGAACATGAACATCGGCGCGATCTCGCAGAAGCGCCTGACGGTGCGCGGCACGCTGCTGCGCTCGCGCCCCCTCGAGGAGAAGGCCACGCTCGTGCAGGCGTTCGTGCAGCGGATCGTGCCGCTGCTGGCGAGCGGCACGGTGAAGCCGATCGTCGACCGCGTGTTCCCGATCGAGGAGATCGGCGAGGCGCACGCCTACATGGAGACGAACGCCAACTTCGGGAAGATCGTCCTGAACATCGGCGGATAGCGGTGCCCTCGTCGCCTCGAGGTCTGACCGCCGCCGGCCGCGCGCGCATCGAGGAGGTCGCGCGCACGCACGTCGAGCGCGGTTGGCACCCCGGCGCGCAGGTCGCGGTGTACCGCGATGGTGTCCTCGCGCTGGAGCTGCGCCTCGGCGACGCGGAGCCCGAGGGCATGCGCCTCGAATGGTTCTCTGCGACGAAGCCGGTGACGGCCGTCGCCATTCACATGCTGATCGAGCGCGGCCAACTGAGTCTCGATACGCGGATCGCCGAGGTATGGCCGGAGTTCGCGCAGGGCGGCAAGGACGCCTGCACCATCCGCCACGTGCTGACGCACCAGGGCGGCTTCCCGGTCTTTCCCCTCGACTTCCCGCCGGAGCAGATCGGTGACTGGGCCGCCGTCGCGGCGGCGACCGCCGCGCTGCCCGCGCTGTGGGCGCCCGGCACCGACATCGGCTACCACCCGCTGACTTTCGGCTTCGCGCTGGGCGAGGTGATCCGACGCGTTGATGGCCGGATGCCGCGCGACTTCCTCGCGCAGGAGATCTTCGCTCCGCTGCGCATGGAAGCGTCCCTGGGCGTCGAGGACACCTCGATCGTCGCCCCCCCCCGCGCGATGTCCGACGTGACGTTCGAGGACCCCGAGGGCTCCGAGCACCGCACGACGCGCATCGCGGAGCTCTTCTCCGCGCCGCCCGTTCTGCGCGCTCAGATCCCCGCCGCCAACGCCATCGGCACCGCCGAGGCCCTTGCGCGCTTCTACGCGATGCTCGAGCAGGGCGGCGCGCTGGACGGCGTACGCCTGCTGCGTGAGGACACGGTCGCCGAGGTGACGCGCGTCCACGTCTCGACCGAGCAGGACCTGAGCAGCCACCTGCCGTCCTCGTACGGCCTCGGGTTCATCGTGGGGACGTGGTACGCGCCGTTCGACCGCGAGGGCGTCTTCGGCCACGGCGGCCAGCAATGCACGATCTCCTACGCCGACCCGTCGCTCGGCCTCGCCGTGGCGTACGTCACCAACGGCCTGCACGACCCGCTCGTGGTGCAGCTGCGCACCGAGGAGATGGTGCAGGCGATCGTCGAGGCCTGCGCGTAGCGCTTGGCCTCGACGGCGCGGCGCGCGGATGGGGGAGTGCCTTCGACGGTGCGACTGGTCTCGAGGTGGCCACGTGGGGCGGCCCACCCCTACCCCTCCCGGCGCGGGAGGGGTTGAGATTCGAAGGGGCTTCGCCCCTTCGAGCATCGCGGTCGAAGAAGGCAAGACGGCTTCAACCCCGCACGCCCGTCGAGGTGGCTGGATGTCGTGGGTCAGGGCTCTGCCTTCTGAGGATTCCCGCCGCGCGCAGCGTCGGCGTCCCGGGCGGGGAGCGCGAGGGGCGAAGCCCCTCGTACTTCATCCCCCTTCCCTCCTAGGGAAGGGGCAGGGGGATGGGCGCACTCGAACCGTCGAGGTATCTCGACGTGCCGTAGCCCTCGAACCGTCCGAGGTGGAACGCCCCGCACGCCTACTGGCGGCGGCGGCGCTCTGCTCGGGCGCGGTCGGCGCGCTGGCGGCGGCGCTGGTTGTGCTCGATGCGGTCACTCGTGGGTTCGGTGGTCGAGGGGCCGCGCGACTCCGCGCGCTTCAGCGCCTCGCGAGCCTCGACGCGGCGCGTCAGGGCCCCGGTCATGCGGTTCGTCATGAGCATCGTGCCGAAGATGATCACGAAGTAGATCGCGCCGGTGACGGCGAGCTCCTGCCACGAGGTCTGGTACAGGTACCGCATCACCACGAGCCAGACGGCGGTGCCGCCCGCGGCGAAGAGGAAGGTCGATCGAGTGGTGAGGTTGCGTCCCATGCGGGCGAGTCTACCGCACGTCTTTCTCAGCCGCCTCGCGTAACCACGCGGCGAGCGCCTCGATGAACCGGTCGCGTCGAGGCAGCTCGTCGCCGACGTGGTTCGCCAGCACGATCTCCTTCACGTCCTGCGGGTCCTCGTCCTCCGGCACGTGGATGATCTCCTCGATGTCGGCGGCCACGCGCATGTCGCTGCCCGGCCGGAACGAGGTGTTCACGGGGAGCCCGAGCGCCTGCGCGGCGAGTGGCCACGTGGCGTCCACGGTCATCCAGTCGTCCGCGACGGGGTCGTGGCGCACGCGCAGGAAGGTGTGCACGTCCGGCACCTCCGCCGCGCGCACCTCGTCGAGGAGTGCGGGCGGCAGCCACGGCGAGTTCTCCACCGTGAAGTGGTGCGTTGCGAGGATCACCGCCGTCTCCGTCCCGAGCGCCTCGAGGATCGCGGCGAGCAGGTAATGCTTCCCGGAGCAGGTGCCGCGCCATTCGCGCAGCACGGTCTCCGGCGCGCGGTCACTGGCGCGCTCGTACGGCAGGTCGCGCACCACGCGGAACGCGCTCGCGAGCGTCACCGCCTCGTCGGGTGCTAGCGCACCTCGACGGCGCGCCTCGTCGCGGAAGTCGGTGAGGAGAGTCATGTGTTGGGTACAACGGCTTGGATGGTCATTGGGCGGCAGACGACCATTTCCAGTTCATCAGGGAAGTCGTCCCAATTCGGTCTGCAATCTCATCCAGCGTGAGGGTTCGCACATCGATTTCGATGAGGGAATCCCACGAGGTATTCGGCCCCCGCCCCGTCTTCCCAACGAACCACTGTGCCGCGAGATTCCCAGTCAAAACGCAGGTGCTGACGGCGAGTTGGGCCATCTTCGTGGCGGCATCTGATGAAACGATCTGAACTTGGGGCTGTGGCGCACCCGGAGTCTCGTTCGTGCTCGGCATATGGACTGCGAGGAGCCCTTCAGAACTTTCACCCAGCGTGAAGAATGCTCCGTGTTTTTCCTTCAAGAGCCAGCGGTTCAGGAGCATCGAGTTTCCGGGAGTGGTTCCGAGCGCTATCTCCGCGGCTGACCGGACGCGCTCGGCCCAGGCCTGAAGCGCCTTGTCGTATCCCGGAGCTTGTATCGCAGGCAACGCGAATGCCGTCATCAATTCATCCGGCGAAACATGATGCAGGTCTTTGAAAACCTTGATCCACTCGAGGTGTCCGGTCTCGAGGCACGTGATTACGCTCTTCGATGTCCTGGCATTTTCCTGCACCGCTAGCGACCAACGAGCGAGATCCTCAAGCGCCTGCCCAGCCTCTCGCACGAGAAGGATAAAGAGCGATCCGCGTGTCCCATTCGCGAGTTCAGAATCCTCGAGCGCGCGGGCGAGATGCGTGGCGGTTCGAGCACGTCCAAGAACCGAGAATTGAATCCAGTTCTCTACGAAGTCGTGATCGCGATATTCGAGGAGCAGTGGCTCCACGTACTACCCCCTGCGCTCCATCGGGACGTAGTCGCGCGGGGGCGGGCCGTTGTAGACGGTGAGGGGGCGGATGAGGACGTTGTGCTCGAACTGCTCCACGACCTGCACGGCCCAGCCGGGCGTGCGGCCGACGGCGAAGATCGGCACGAAGAGGTCCTCCGGGATGCCGTGCAGGTAGTAGACGACGCCCGCGTAGAAGTCGACGTTCACCGCCACGCCGAGGCGTGCGTACGGCTTCATCGCCTCCACGGTCGCCTCGAGGATCTCGTACCACTGCGGCTGGCCCATCTCCTGCGACAGGCGCTTCACGCCCTCGCGCATGTGGCGCGCGCGGGGGTCCTCGACGCGGTACACGCGATGACCGAAGCCCATGACCGCCTCGCGGTTCGCGCGCTTCGCCTTCACGTAGGCGGCGGCGTTCTCCGGCGCGCCGATCTCCTGCGCCATCTTCATCACCTGCTCGGCGGCGCCGCCGTGCGCGGGGCCGGAGAGCGCGGCGACCGCCGCGGTGACCGCCGCGTGCAGGTTGGCGTCCGTGCCCGCGACCACGCGCGCAGTGAACGCGCTGGCGTTCGTCCCGTGCTCCGCGTGCAGCACGAGGTCCATGTCCATCAGCTCCACGGCATCCTCGGACGGGCGCTCGCCCTTGAGCATCGCGAGGAAGTTGCCGGCGTGGTTCAGCGTGTTGTCGGGCGGCACGATCGGCAGACCCTGCCGGATGCGGTGGTGCGCCGCGACGATCATCGGCACCTGCGAGGTGAGCCGGATGCCCTTGCGGATCGTCGCCTCGCGTGAGTTGTCGGCGGTTTCCGGGTCGAACGCCGCCATCGCGGACACGGCGGTGCGCAGCACGTCCATCGGGTGCGCACCCTGGACGGCGCGGATCACCTCGATCACTCCGTCCGGGAGCGCACGCGCCGCCTTCAACTCCGCGTCGAACGCCTCGAGCTGCACGCGCGTCGGCAACTGGCCGTAGAACAGGAGGTACGAGACCTCCTCGAACGAGGAGTGCTGCGCGAGGTCGTGGATCGAGTAGCCGCGGTAGCGCAGCTCGCCGGCCTTGCCGTCGATGTCGCTCGTGCCGCTGCGGTCGAAGTAGACGCCGTTGAGCCCGCGATGGATCTCGACAGCCTCGGGTTCGTTGGTCATCGAGCGGGCTCCTTCGCGGGCGTCGAGGTGGGGGCTGTGTCGATCATACCGAGGCGGGACGGGGAGGGCCCTCACCCTGCTCTCTCCCCAAACGGGGAGAGGGCTCTGATCCGGATCCGGCCCCCTCTCCCGGTTTCGGGAGAGGGTTGGGGTGAGGGTCTTCTGCTTCTCCCGCCGGCTAGTCCTCCTCGAGGGTGCTCGTGTCGCCTTCGGGCAGGCCGAGCTCGCGGGCTTTCAGCAGGCGGCGCATGATCTTGCCGGAGCGCGTCTTCGGCAGGATGTCGATGATCTCGATCTCGCGAGGCGCCACCGCCGGGCCGAGGCGCGCGCGGGCGTGGCGGTTCAGGTCGCGCAGCAGGGCGTCGGTGCGCTCGAAGCCGTCGTTCAGCGTGACGAAGGCCTTCACGACCTCCATCGCCACCTCGTCCGGCTTGCCGATCACGCCGGCCTCCGCGACCGCCTCGTGCTCGATGAGCACGCTCTCCACCTCGAACGGGGAGACGAGGTGGCCCGCCGTGTTGATGACGTCGTCATCGCGGCCGACGAACCAGATGTAGCCGTCCTCGTCCTTCTTCGCCTTGTCGCCGGTGTAGTACCAGCCGTTCTTGAAGCGCGAGTCGTAGCGCTCCTGGTCGTTCCAGTAGGTGCGGAACATGGACGGCCAGCCCGGCTTCACGACCAGTTGGCCCTCGACCATCGGCTCGGTGATCTCGGTGCCGTCCTCGTTGATCACGGTGACGGTCACGCCGGGGAAGGGACGGCCCATCGAGCCGGGGCGGATCGGCATCGAGATGTAGTTGGCGCACATGATCGCGCCGGTCTCCGTCTGCCACCAGTTGTCGTGGATCGGCAGGTCGAAGGCCTCCTGGCCCCAGACCACGCCCTCCGGGTTCAGGGGCTCACCCACGCTCATGACATAACGCAACGAGGTGAGGTCGTGCGATCGAGGCAGCTCGACGCCGGCCTTCATCAGCAGACGGATTGCCGTGGGCGCGGTGTACCAGATGGTCACCTTGTGCCGCTGGATCGTCTCGTACCAGCGCCGCGCGCCGAAGCCGCCCTCGTCGATGACGCTCGTTACGCCGTTCGAGAAGGGGGCGAAGATGCCGTACGAGGTGCCGGTGACCCAGCCGGGGTCGGCCGTGCACCAGTAGATGTCGTCCTCGTGGAAGTCGAGGACGTACTTCCCGGTGGCGTAGTGGCTGACGATCGCGTTGTGGACGTGCGCCGCGCCCTTCGGCAGCCCCGTGGTGCCGGAGGTGAAGTGCATGATCGACCAGTCCTCGGCGCGCGTCTGCTCGATCTCAAACGCCTCGGACGCCGGGTCGACGATGCTCGAGTACGCGACGTCCTCGGACGCCACGTCCTTGCCCTCGCGGTGCGCGATGACCACGACGCGCTGCACGGAAGGGAGCTGCGCGCGGATCTCGTTCACCTTCGACAGCAGCTTCGGCGTCGTCACGATTACGGAGCCCTCGGCGCGGGCCACGCGCTCGCGGATCGGCTCCGGCCCGAAGGCGGAGAACAGCGGCGCGACGATCGCGCCGAGCTTCAGGCAGCCGAAGATCGCGAAGTAGAGTTCGGGGATGCGGTCGCTCAGGAAGAAGACGCGGTCGCCCTTCTTCACGCCCATCGCGCGGAAGGCGTTCGCGACCTTGTTCGACTGCGTCTTGAGCTGCGCGTAGGTGTACCGCTCGATGTTCCCGTCCGCGCTCTGCCAGATGATCGCGTCCTTGTTGGCGCGGGCGCCGTTGGCGTGGCGGTCGACGCACTCGTACGCCTTGTTGATCAGCCCGCCCGGCATGTCCAGCTCGGCCCACGCGTCGTCCCACGACCACGTCTGCCGTTGCCCCGCCCAATCGACGAGGTTCGGCGTGACGCGCAGCGCGCTGACGTCCTTGCCGATCTCCGGGTAGCCCTCGATCATCGCGATACCCTCCGAGGCGTCCTGGGACGCGATCCACTGCAACGGGTCACTGGCGGGGGCAGTATACCGCCGCCCCTCGGGGCGCCTGCGCGTCGGAGGCCCCCCACCCCAACCCTCCCCCGCGAGGGGGGAGGGGGCGGAACCCGGAGGCGAAGCGGAGCACGGAGCGTCGATGCCTGACCTGTTCGACGCTGCGGTGGGTCTCGGCTGGGGTGTGGTGTACGCCGTGCCGTGGCTCGGCGCGTTCGTGGTGACGAGGTGGACGTGGCGGCGCGTGCGTCCGTGGTCGCTGTTCGCCGCGTGCGCGACCTCGACCGCGCTCGGGATGGCGTCGCTCGTCGTGCTGTCGATGGCCCTCGTGTCGCTCATCGACGCGGCAGCGGGGCGATGAGCCTCGGAGGGGGCTACTGGCGGGAGGCGCCGTTGTCCGGGTCCATGAAGCCCATCTCGTAGACGAGGGCGAACCAGATCGCCTTCGCGGGCCGGTAGCCGACCACCGTGACGGCGAGGCTGACGATCGCGATCGTCCACATCGCCGGCAGCCCGGCGCGGCCGATCGGCGCCCATTGGACCTCGATCAGCGCGAGGGCCAGCGCGACCAGCGCGCCGATCGTGTACCCGATCGCCGTGCCGCCGAGCCACTCGCCCGAGTTCGCCTCGAAGCGCGTACCGCAGACGGCGCAGCGTTCGTGCAGTCCGTAGAACGAGTTGAACATGGACGTGCGGCCGCACTCGGGGCAGCGCCCGAGGATCCCGGTCCGCCACAGCGTGCGGATTGCGCTCATGCGAGGAGTACCTCTCCGGCCCGCTCAGGTCTCGAGCCCGCGCGAAGCGCCGTTCTGCTGAGAGGTCGGGGGCGAGCGGCTACTGGCGCCCGGCTTCGGCCTGGTAAGGGTTGCCGATCTTCGCCTGGCGGGCGGCGCACTCGGAGCAGAGGACGGACTTCTCGCGGAAGCGGATGCCGCCCTTGATCACGTACGTGCCGCAGAGGGAGCACTTACCCTCGACGCCGTTCTCGCCAATCTTGAAGCCGGTGTGCTGCTCAGGCATCGGAACCCCCATGTCGGAATGGCGAGGTCGCGCGGTGTTCGTCTGCCGCCAGTCTAGCCACCCCGCGCCGCCCGCGCGAGCGGATACAGTGCGCGCGTGAAGCACCTCGTCCCCCTCGTGCTGGCCGCGATGCTCGTCGTGGGGTGTGGGACGCGACGGCCCATTGCCACCTCGACGCCGACACATGTTGTGACCGCGGCTGTTCCCACGGTCCCGACGACAGTGGGCGTTACGCCTCCGCCGGCTACGCCGACTTCGACCCGGACGGCGACTCCATCCCCGACGCCGACTCCGATTCTCGCGTGGGACGTGCCGCCGAAGACGGGTATTGCTCACGTTGACGCGATCATCGCAGCAGTAGTTGCGGGGAATGCCGTAGTGCTCGAACAGTACTTGACTGGTTCGATGGAACCCTGCACTGGGTATCCATTCGGGTATCCATCGTGTCCCCCGGGAGTGTCAGCGGGGACTTTGGTGCGGGCGATCACCGGCGCGGGGTGTCCGGGCGACGGGAATCCGCGTCGTCTCGTGGTGCCGCCTCTTTCGCCACCGACGGAGTTCACCGACGCAACGACACCGGCGGATGTCGTGGCATCCATCGTCCAACGCGGCATCCAACATCTGGTTGGGGTGTACAAAGTGTCACCGGCCGTACAGGCACACCAGGGGATCCAGTTCCGGTTGGTGTTTCAACGGGAATTGCGGGACACGCGTGGCTTCTACCTCGGAGTCACGGACCAAGGGATCTCCGAGGTGGTCGGTTCCAACAACCTCGTGCCGGGCTGCGGCACTCCGAGCGCGACCGAAATCGCAATCGTTCCCCCTCCGTAACGCGATAGCCCGCACCGCCCCGCTCCCTATACTGGAAGCACCCCACCGACGCACCCCACCAGAAGCGAGCACCGATCGTGGCGACTGAACTCGACGCGGGGGATGTGCTGGCGCGCGTCGAGGCGGCCCGGCGGAAGTCGGGCACGGACGCGTTCCTCTCCCTGACCCTGCCTGACT